>DATCWR010000374.1:0-7762 GCA_036566245.1 Mycobacteriales bacterium
GGCCGCCACGGTGCGGGGTGCCGAGGTCGGGGCAGACGCCCGGAACGGGACCCGGGCTGGGCGGCTCGGACCCGAACGGGCCTTCGCCGCCGCCGCCGGCGTGCTGGAAACCCTCGGCTACGAACCGGTGCGCACCTCCGCCGACCTGCTGTGTCTGCGCAACTGCCCGTTCCACCGGCTCGCGGTCCGCTCGCCCGCGCTGGTCTGTGGCATCAACCAGGCCTTTGTCGAGGGTGTGCTCCAGGGCCTGGACACGTCCGGGGTCCGGGCCGAACTGGCCCCGGGCGAGGGCCACTGCTGTGTGCGGATCCGCGGCGCGGCCGACCAGGCCGACTAGACGGTTGGTTCCAGGCCCTCGCCGGGGTGGAGCCCCGGCTCCAGGGTCACGCCGTCGGTGGGCATGGTGCCGTGTTGCTCTCCGTGGGGGCTTCGCCTCCCCCTCTCAAACCCCTACGGCCCGCACGGACAACCCGCGGACACCGTGGGACCGGTCATCTGACCCGCGGTCGTCTCAGACCGAAACCGGACGGTCATTTCGTTAGCCTGGTTTAGGGTTTGCGGGTCGCATCCCGTTGAGGCAAGGAGATCGATCTCGTGCCCGACCTCGACCCGGCGTTCCTCGCGCTGCCGCTACGGCGACTCGCCGACGCTGCGTTGACCCGTGCCCGCGAACTCGGCGTCGAACACGCCGACTTCCGGCTGGAACGTATCCGTAACCAGAACCTCGTACTGCGCGACGGCAGACTGGAGATGGCCCGTCAGGAGGAACAGACCGGCATCGCCGTGCGGGTGGTGCACGACGGCACCTGGGGGTTCGCCGCCGGGGTCGACCTGACCACCGACGAGGCGGCCCGGTTGGCCGAACAGGCCGTGCAGGTGGCCCGGGTCAGCCGACCGGTCAACGCCGAGCGGATCGAACTGGCCGACGAGCCGGTGTACCCGGACGTCACCTGGGTCTCCTCCTACCAGATCAACCCGTTCGACGTGCCGGACGCCGACAAGGTGGGGCTACTCACCGAGTGGTCCGAGCGGCTGCTGGCCGCCGACGGGGTGGACCACACCCAGGCGCGGTTGGACCAGGTGCAGGAGAACAAGTTCTACGCCGACCTGGCCGGCACCATGACCACCCAGCAGCGGGTCCGGATCCACCCGGAGGTGACCGCGGTGGCCGTGGACCTGGCGCACGGCTCGTTCGAGTCGATGCGTACCTGCGCCCCGCCGGTCGGTCGCGGGTGGGAGTACCTGACCGGCACCGGGTGGGACTTCGACGCCGAACTGGCACAGATTCCCGGTTGGCTGGCCGAGAAGACCAAGGCACCGTCGGTTCAGGCCGGCGACTACGACCTGGTCATCGACCCGACCAACCTGTTCCTCACCATCCACGAGTCGATCGGACACGCCACCGAACTGGACCGGGCGCTGGGTTACGAGTCCGCCTACGCGGGCACGTCCTTCGCCACCTTCGACAAACTGGGCACGCTGCGCTACGGCTCGCCGGTCATGAACGTCACCGGCGACCGCACCGCCGAGCACGGCCTGGCCAGCATCGGCTACGACGACGAGGGCGTGGCCGCGCAGTCCTGGGACATCATCCGGGGCGGCACCCTCGTCGGCTACCAGATCGACCGGCGGATGGCCAGGCTCAAGAACCTGGGCCGGTCGAACGGGTGTGCGTTCGCCGACTCGGCCGGGCACATTCCGGTGCAGCGGATGGCCAACGTGTCCATCCAACCGGCACCGGGCGGTCCGTCCACCGAGGAGTTGATCTCCGGGGTGGACCGCGGAATCTACGTCGTCGGGGACCGGTCGTGGTCCATCGACATGCAGCGGTACAACTTCCAGTTCACCGGCCAGCGGTTCTTCCAGATCCGCGACGGCCGGATCGTCGGGCAGTTGCGCGACGTCGCCTACCAGGCCACCACCACCGACTTCTGGGGATCGATGGAGGCGGTCGGTGGCCCGCAGACCTACCTGCTGGGCGGGGCGTTCAACTGCG
This sequence comes from Mycobacteriales bacterium, assembly GCA_036566245.1. Classification (GTDB taxonomy): domain Bacteria; phylum Actinomycetota; class Actinomycetes; order Mycobacteriales; family DASULA01; genus DASULA01. The sequence goes on from DATCWR010000374.1 coordinate 1,997, forward strand.
GCAAGGCACAGCCGGGCCAGGTCGCGCCGGTCAGCCACGGTTGCCCGGCCGCGCTGTTCCGCGGCGTGAAGATCCTCAACACGGTCAGGGAGGCCGGTCGGTGAGCGAGCGTCAGCGAGCGAATCAGAAGGCACTGTCCCCACAGGAGACGGTGGAGCGTGCGCTGGCGCTGTCGAGGGCGGACGGCGTGGTGGTGGTCGCGACCGAGCGGCAGGAGACCAACCTGCGCTGGGCCAACAACACGTTGACCACCAACGGTGCGATGCGTGGCCGGCGACTGACCGTGATCAGCACGGTGAACGGCAGCGAGGGCACCGCCTCGGGTGTGGTGGAGCGCAGCGCCGTGGACGTCGAGGAGTTGGCCGACCTGGTGCGCGCGTCCGAACAGGCGGCCCGCGACGCCGGCCCGGCCGACGACGCCGCGCCGCTGGTGGAACCGGTGGCCGACCATCCGGGCTCGGCCGGCTGGGATGACGCACCGGGGGAGACCTCGGTCGGCGTGTTCTCCTCGGTGGCCGCCGATCTGGGCGAGGCGTTCGGGCGGGCCCGGGCGGCCGACCGGCTGCTGTTCGGGTTCGCCGAACACGTGGTGGAGACCACCTACCTGGGATCGTCCACCGGTCTGCGGCTGCGACACGTCCAGCCGACCGGCCGGCTGGAACTCAACGGCAAGTCCGCCGACATGGCCCGGTCTGCCTGGGTGGGCGTGCCGACCCGGGACTTCACCGACGTGCAGGTCGCCGACCTGGACGCGACCCTGGCCACCCGGCTGGACTGGGCCGGCCGGTCGGTGGAACTGCCGGCGGGTCGGTACCAGACCATGCTGCCGCCCTCGGCGGTGGCCGACCTGATGATCTACCTGTACTGGTCGGCGGCGGCCCGGGACGCCGACGAGGGCCGGACCGTGTTCTCGAAGAAGGGCGGCGGCTCCCGGATCGGCGAGCGGCTGACCGAACTGCCGTTGACCCTGCACAGTGACCCGGCTGCGGTCGGACTGGAGTGTGCGCCGTTCCTGGTCGCCGGCGGGTCGTCGGCCCAGGTGTCGGTGTTCGACAACGGTATGCCGACCCCTCCGGTGCGGTGGATCTCCGACGGGGAGTTGACCTCGTTGCTGCGGCCGCGAGCCTGGGCGCAGCGGTCCGGTGCGGAACCGACCGGGGTGGTGGACAACCTGATCCTGCAGGCGCCCGGCCAGGGTGGTTCGCTCCAGGACCTGGTGGCCGGGACCGACCGCGGCCTGCTGGTGACCTGCCTGTGGTACATCAGGGAGGTCGACCCGCAGACGCTGTTGCTCACCGGTCTGACCCGAGACGGGGTGTACCTGGTGGAGGGTGGCGAGGTGGTCGGGGCGGTGAACAACTTCCGGTTCAACGAGAGCCCGGTGGACCTGCTGGCCCGGGCCGTGCAGGTGGGCACCACCGAGCGCTGTCTGCCCCGGGAATGGAACGACTACTTCACCCGTACCGCGATGCCGGCACTGCGGATTCCGGACTTCAACATGTCCACGGTGAGTAGGGCGTCCTAGCGGAGGCGATAGAAGGCATCTTAATCGATATACATTTACTATACGGACAAAGCACAGGATAACCGTCCCGCCACCGAGCGGGTCTGATGACCCGTTCGTGACCTCGTGGGACGGCGTATCCTGGCCAACCTGGACGCGGGGCACGGGTGAGATCCAGCACAGGATCGGCCCTGCCCACAGGTGGCGGCGCTACTGTCGGTCAATCCCCCCGCATCGATCCGTAGCGCCGGCTTTTTGGGTCAGGTCAAGGTTGACCTCAAGGGAGTGCTCAGGATGACTGCACCGACTATCCCCGGTTTGGAAGCGGCTCCAACAGCGCACCAACGCCTCCTCGACTGGGTAAGAGAGTCCGCCGAACTCTGCCAGCCAGACCGGGTGGAGTGGTGTGACGGGTCAGAGGAGGAGTGGGAGCGTCTCACCCAGCTCCTGGTGGACAACGGCACGTTCGTCCGGCTCAGTCCGGACAAGAAGCCGAACTCCTACTGGTGTGCCTCCGATCCGGCCGACGTGGCCCGGGTGGAGGGTCGCACGTACATCTGCTCGCGGGAGGAGGCAGATGCCGGGCCCACCAACAACTGGATGGACCCCGACGACATGAAATCCCTGCTCACCGAGCTGTTCCGTGGCTCGATGCGTGGCCGAACCATGTACGTCATCCCGTTCTGCATGGGTCCGTTGACCGCCGACCGCCCGATGCTGGGCGTGGAGATCACCGACTCCCCCTACGTCGTGGTGTCGATGCGCATCATGACCAGGATGGGCCGCGCGGCCCTGGACCTGTTCGACCAGGACGCCTCGTTCGTGCCCGGGCTGCACTCGGTCGGGGCGCCGCTGTCGTCCGGAGAGCAGGACGTGCCGTGGCCGTGCAACGAGACCAAGTACATCGTGCACTTCCCCGAGGAGCGGATGATCTGGAGCTACGGCTCCGGCTACGGTGGCAACGCGCTGTTGGGTAAGAAGTGCTACTCGCTGCGGATCGCCTCGGCCATCGCGCGCGACGAGGGTTGGCTGGCCGAGCACATGCTGATCCTCAAGCTGACCAGCCCCGAGCAGAAGGTCTACTACGTCGCGGCGGCGTTCCCCAGCGCCTGCGGCAAGACCAACATGGCCATGCTCCAGCCCTCCGTGCCCGGATGGAAGGCCGAGACGCTGGGCGACGACATCGCCTGGCTGCGGTTCGGCGAGGACGGTCGGCTGTACGCGCTCAACCCCGAGTACGGGTTCTTCGGCGTGGCCCCGGGTACCGGCTACCACACCAACGCCAACGCCATGCGCACCATCGAGCAGGGCAACTCCATCTTCACCAACACCGCCCTGACCGACGACGGCGACGTGTGGTGGGACGGCATGACCACCGAACCGCCCGCCCATCTGACCTCCTGGAAGCACGCCGACTGGACGCCGGAGTCCGAGGAGGTGCCGGCGCACCCGAACAGCCGGTTCTGCACCCCGGCCGGGCAGTGTCCGATCATCGCGCCGGAGTGGGAGGACCCGAAGGGAGTGCCGATCTCGGCCATCTTCTTCGGCGGTCGGCGGCGGACCACCATCCCGCTGGTCACCGAGTCGCGGAGCTGGCAGCACGGGGTGTTCCTTGCCGCGACGTTGTCCAGCGAGACCACGGCGGCGGCCACCGGCAAGGTCGGCGTGGTGCGGCGTGACCCGATGTCCATGCTGCCGTTCATCGGCTACAACGTGGGTGACTACCTCGGGCACTGGATCTCGGTCGGCAAGCAGGCCGACGCCAGCAAGCTGCCCCGCATCTTCTACGTGAACTGGTTCCGCCGGGGCGAGGACGGCCACTTCCTGTGGCCGGGATTCGGCGAGAACAGCCGGGTGCTCAAGTGGGCGATCGAGCGGATCGAGGGCACCGCCTCGGCCACCGAGACGCCGATCGGGTACGTGCCCACCCCGGACGCGCTGGACCTGGACGGCTTGGAGGTCGACGCCGACGACCTGGCCGCCGCACTGTCGGTGGACCGGGACGAGTGGCAGGCCGAACTCCCCCAGATCGAGGAGTGGTTCGCCCGGATCGGCGAGCGGCTGCCCACCGGCGTCAGGGACGAGTTGGAGACCCTCCGCCGCCGCCTGGAGGTCTGACACAGGTCTGACACCAGCTACCACACGAGACCAGAGGACCGCGTGCATTGCGGTTCTCTGGTCTTGTTTATGTCTTGTTGAGGTTATTGGGACGGTAAGTAAATTCTTGTTTTGAAAAGGTGGTATAACAGCATGCATCTACCAGTTACGGGCGGGCGGCGCTGTCGGCCGCCCGTACCCATGCGACCTGATCGGAGACCCTGTGCGTTCTGCGCTCCCCGGCGCCATCGTTGTTGCCACCCTTAGCCTGCTGCTGGCCGGCTGCGGTGGCGGATCCACATCTGAGGCGGCAGACAGCGGATCGTCCGCGACATCCTCGGGCCCCACCGCCACCGCCACCGCGACCGAGGCCGCCTTGGCACCGGTGACCAAGGCCGAGTTCATCGAGAAGTTCAAGACCGAGGCCGACGCGGCCGACCTGACGCCGGAGCAGATGGACTGCCTCGCCGACGGGTACCTGAAGTATGTCGATCCGACCGAACTGCGGCAGTATGTCGACGGCGAGATCGCCGAGGACGAGATCAGCGACCCGACGGACCCGGAAGCCAAGCCGAAGATGGTGGCCTGCCTGCTCTCGGCGACGCCCAACAGCTAGCCGGTCGTTCCACGGCCGTGCAGTGAGGAGGCTCCATGCCCACCGCCCGCCCGGTCGTGATGGCTGTCGTCGGCGCGCTGACCGGTCTGTTACTCGCCGGCTGTGGCGGTGATCCGACACCCACCGCGGCCGGTGGTTCTGCCACGTCGTCGGCGGCCCCCGCCCCGACGGCCACCCCGACGGCGGCCACCGGTAAGACCGGGCCGGTGACCAAGGAGGAGTTCCTGACCAGGTTCAGGGACGAACCCGACCTGGCGGGTGTCGCACCCCAGGCGGTGGACTGCCTGGCCGGGCTGTACGTGAAGTACATCAGGCAGGACGAACTGCGTGCCTACGTGAACGGCACGCTGTCTCTGGACCAGTTCGACGACGAGGACAACCCGACAGCCAAGCGGCAGATGCTGTCCTGCGTCGTGGTGAAACCGAGCGGCGGGTGAATGCACCTGACCTCGCCGGGTCGAACTCCCCGGCGAGGTCAGGAACTCGTCGTCCCCGCCAACCGGTCCACCACACCGGCCAGCAGCGCCCCGATCCGGGGTAGTGCGGCTCGTCCGGCGGCCAGTACATCTTCGGCCGACAGCGGCACCGGGGAGATCCCGGCGGCCAGGTTCGACACCAGCGACACGCCCAACAGCCGCGCGCCGGCGGCCCGTGCGGCGATGGCCTCCAACACGGTGGACATGCCCACCAGGTCGGCACCTGACCGGGCCAGCATCCCGATCTCGGCCGGCGTCTCGAACTGCGGGCCGCCCAGGCCGGCGTACACGCCCTCGCGCAGGGTGGGATCGACCTGCCGGGCCAGGGTGCGCAGGTCCGGGTCGTACAGGTCGGTCAGGTCCACGAAGCGCGGGCCGACCAGCGGTGTGCGCGCGGTCAGGTTCAACTGGTCGGCGACCAGCACCGGTTCACCGACATGCAGCCCGGGGCGGATGCCTCCGGCGGCGTTGGTGAGCACCACGGTGGTCGCCCCGGCCGCCACCGCGGTGCGCACCGCGTGCGTGACGGTGGCCGGTGGGTGTCCCTCGTACAGGTGCGCCCGGCCGAGCAGGACCAGCATCCGGAGTGGACCACGGGCCAGTGCCCGAACCTGTCCGGCGTGGCCAAGCGCGGTGGCCGGGGGAAAGTCGGGCAGGTCGGTGGCCGAGCCCTCCCACAGGGTCCGCCCCAGTGCGTCGGCCGCCTCGTTCCACCCCGACCCGAGCACCACGGCAAGGTCGAACCGGTCGACCCCCGAACACGAGCGCAGCACCTCGGCGGCCCGTCTCGCGGACTCCTCGGCCTGGCGGTGGGCATCGGGTGCGGTGACGGCCATGACGCGATCCTGCCGTATTCGACGGTGCCCCGGGTCGGCTCGTACCGGCGATGCCAGACTGTCCGACATGCCCCGGTGTATCGACTGGCAGGACAACGGTGTGGTGCTGCTGGACCAGACCGCACTGCCGCACCGCGAGGTGTGGCTGCGGATCGACACGGCCGACGGGCTGGTGGACACGATCCGGCGGCTGGCCGTGCGCGGCGCGCCCGCGCTGGGCGTGGCCGGGGCGTTCGG
>DATCWR010000418.1:0-11108 GCA_036566245.1 Mycobacteriales bacterium
CCGAACCGGCTGACCGGTGCGCCGTGCGCGACGTCGGGCTGCGCCGCCGGAAGCGCCGGCCGGGTGATCGCCGGGAACCACACCTCGTGGTCCCGCTGGCCCGCCTGGTACTGCCGAGGCAGGCTGTACATGTGCCCCAGCCAGTTCCAGGTGTCAGCCACCGTGTGGGCCACCCACCGGGTATCACCGGTACTCAGGTACTCGGTGCGGTGCAGTGGTGGGTGTACGGCGCGTTGGAGTTCGAACGCGATGTCCACACCGGACGGGAATGCCATCCGCCCGGCGGATGCGGTCATTCGGCCGGTGTGGGCGTGATAGTCGACTGCGACGCGGGCCAGGTTCTTCTGGTCCATGTCGTAGTTCAGGTCGGCCGGAATCCTGCCGACCTCGGGCAGCATCAGGTCGTAGCGGAACGGACTCTCGGCCACTCCGACCAGATCCACGGTGACCCGTGACTGGTCACCCAGCAGCGTGCGCAGTCGCTGCCCGGTGTCCTGTTCCACGGTGTACGCGGGAACCGCCACATCCGACGTCCCGTCCAGGTACGGGCCGGGGCGGTCGTTGGTGAGCAGCACGACGGCCACACCGGCCGCTGCCGCGTTGGCCAACTGCACCGGGGTGTCGCTGTCCTCCCCGGTGGCGTGCCGGGTGACCAGCACCGCCTTACCTCGCGCGTCGAGATGGGCGAAATCCTCGACCCTTCCCAGACCGGCGTCGACCAGGTCCAGACGGTGGTGTCCGTCCAACCGGGACGCGCCCTCCACCGGGGACGGCGGCGCGAGGGTGAAACCGTGTGGGCCGGACACCTTCGCCACGAGCGGAACCGCGCCCAGATCCCAGCGACTGAAGAAGCGGAACGTTCCGGTCGTCACCGGGTCGGTCGCGGCGGCGTAGACATGCGACATCCACCCGGGCGCGTCGAAACCGGTCAGCACCGAACGCGTGCCGGCGGTGCGTTGCCAGGCCAGGATGTAGCGCTCCTTCTGGGTGGCGTGCTGGGTGTGCAGGCTGAACTCGTGTGCGGTGCGTGCGTCCAGTCGTAGCGTGGTCTCACCGGTGACGTGCAGTTCGGGGTCACCCACCATCGCGACCCCGCGTGGTAGTTCGTCGCCGGTGGCCAGCTGTAGGTAGCCCATCACCGCGTACCGGCCGGCCGGCACCTCCACGGTGCGGTCGCCACCGAGAAGCGCTGCCGAACTCAACTCACCGGTGTCGAGATTCCAGATCTGGACCGGGTTGATGCCCCCGGGCGGCTGGCCGAAGCGGTCGGTGGCCGCCAGGTGCAGGGGGTAACGCGGTCCGTCCACAGTGAACCCAACCGTGGCGCGCAGGGTCTGTCCGTTGGCCGCCCGCGCGGTCAGGTAACCGGCGTAGGTACCCGGTGGGGTGGCGTCGGGATCCAGCGTCACCGTGGCACTGGCCGAGGCACCGGCCGGCACGGTGAGCCGGGTGGGCGTGACGGTCAGCGCTGCGGCGTGGTGTGGCTGGGCACCGGTGTCGGTCACCGGGACGGCCAGGTCGAGGGCGACCGGCCCGGTCGAGTCGTTGCGGTAGGACACCGTGCGGGTCACGGTTGCGCGGGGCCCATCGCTCCAGGCCAGCCGACCCAGTGCCAGCGAGGCGGTGTCGGGCAGCACCTGCTGGGTCACCGCGGTGGCAAGGTCGACCCGCCCGGTTCCCTGTTCGGCCACACCCGGACCGTCAAGGTGGTGGCTGGTGGCCATCAGTGCACTCTTGAGCTGCTGGGCCTGCCAGTCCGGGTGTTCCTGAGCCAGGATCGCCGCCGCGCCGGCCACGTGTGGGGCCGCCATCGAGGTGCCCGACAGGCTGACGTGTTCGGCGTCGACCAGGTCCCCCAGCCCGGTTCCGGCGGCCCTCGCCGCGATGATGTCCACCCCAGGGGCGACCAGGTCCGGCTTGGTCGCGCTGTCACCCAGCCGTGGTCCGCGGCTGGAGAACGGCGCCATCCGGTCCTGCTTGTCCACCGCCCCCACGGTCAGCGCCGAGGTTGCCGACCCGGGTGCGCCCACGGTCTGCTCGCCTCCGCTGTTGCCGGCCGAGACGACGAACAGCGTGCCCGAGGCCCTGGTCAGGCTGTCCACCGCCTGGCTGAGTGGGTCGGTGCCGTCGCTGGGTGCCCCACCCAGGCTCATGTTGACCACCCGGGCGCCCTGTTCGACCGCCCACTGCATGCCGGCGATGATCTGCGAGTCAAGGCCGACCCCGTTGTGGTCGAGAACCTTGCCGACCAACAGTCGCGCGCCCGGCGCGACGCCACGGCTCTGGTGGTCCGAGGCGGCACCGGTGCCGGCGATGGTGGCCGCGACGTGCGTGCCGTGCCCGAACTCGTCGACCGCGGTGGTGTCCTCGGTGAAGTTCCGCGCCTCGCTCACCTGCCCGACCAGGTCGGGGTGGTGTGGGTCGTAACCGGTGTCGAGTACGGCGACGGTGACGCCCTTCCCGTCGTAACCGGCCTCCCACGCGGTCGGCGCGCCGATCTGCGGCACGCTGTCGGCGAGGGTCGCCCGCACCCGCTGGTCCAACCAGATTCGCTGCGTCCGACCGGCCAACCTGGGTTGCGCGGTACCGGTGTCGTCGTCGAGTGACTCCCAGAACGCCCGAGCCTGCGACTTGACCTCACGAACTGCCACCGCACCCACCGCCGACAGCTCGACCCCGCGTAGGGCACCCTCGGGTGTGGCAGGCAGACGAACGCCTGGTCGGGTCGACAGGCCCGGTTCGGTTGGCCGGGAACCCTGGGAACCCTGGTCGGTGGACAACAGCAGGGGCAGGGTGTCGCTGCGGTCGTCGTCGTAACCCTGGGCGATGAGCGTGGTGATGTCGAACAGGGCGGGGTCGAGCTGGCCGTCGGCAAGGTAGGGAAACGCCTCGACCGGCACGATCTGGACGTGCCCGTCCTGTTCGGTGAAGGTGAACCGACCCTGGCTCGCCGACCCGGTCGCCTCGACCGACACCGAGTGCCGTCCGTCGAGCAGCGTGGTCAGGTGCACCACGTCCCCGGTGATCAGGGTGACCGTTCGAACCGAGGGCCCACCCGCCGGTTCGACCTCCGCACCGGTCATGTCGGTGGTTGGCGCGGAGACCGCCCGCACGGTGGGCGGTGACGCCGCCGCACTGGTGATGCCGCCCAGCGTGGTCACGGCGGCCACCGCGGCGACCAGGGTCCGACGGGTGCTTCTCACGGTCATCCTCTCGTTCGGTTCGCCGCGAGAGCGTCACACGGACCCGGTGTCAGAACGCCAGAATCGGCGTGGCGTACTTGAGACATGTCCTGAATGAGTCAGGGAGGTGCCATGCTGAAGGCCGCCGGGCTGACCACGGGGGAGGAGACCGCGTACCTGATGTTGGTGCGGCGAGGGTCGGCGTCACTGCCGCAGATCGCGCGCCGGCTCGGGCTGTCCGAGTCCAGGGCCCGACGGATCGTTGCCGGGTTGCAGGGCAAGGGGTTGGTGCACCAGACCCCACCGCCGCGGGAACGGGTGGTGGCGGTGCCACCGGAGATCGGCGTGGAACAACTGGTCCGGCGTCGTGAACAGGACCTGCGACAGGTACTGGCCAGCGCCCAACTGCTGGCCGCCGAGGCGACCGCGCGGGCCGGTGCCCGGCGGACCGCCGAACTGGTGGAGATCGTGCAGGGCCGTGCGTCGGTGCGTCGGGCGTTCGAACGGGTGCAGCGGGTCGCCGCGGTCCAGGTGCGGGCGTTCGTCACCCCGCCCTACGCCACCGACGACATGCTCAACACCACCGAACTTGCCCGGTTACGTGCCGGCGTGGCCTTCCGGGCCGTCTACGGGGTGGATGCGCTGGACGCACCCGGTTTCCTCGACGCGGTCACCCCACACATTCGGGCGGGCGAACAGGCCCGGGCGTCGGCGTCGGTGCCGATCAAGCTGGTCATCGCCGACCACACACTGGCCATGCTGCCGCTGGCCTGGGCCTCCGACTCCAACGACTTCGCCGCCGTGCTGGTGCATCCGTGCGGGTTGCTCGGAGCGTTGGGCGCCCTGTTCGAGAGTGTGTGGGCGGTGGCCACGCCGTTGGTGCCGGTCGGGACGGGCAGCCAGCAGGCCAATCCCGACGGCCTTGGTGACGATGATCTGACCCTGCTCTCGCTGTTGGTCACCGGGCTGACCGACGAGGCGGTAGCGACCCGGCTCGGGTTGTCCCGGCGGACCGTGGTGCGCCGGGTCGGTGCGCTGATGGAGTTGGCCGGGGTGCGGTCACGACTGCAACTGGGCTGGGTGGCCCGTGAGCGCGGCTGGTTGTGAGGGGCCTGTCGTTGCCGCAACCGGCGCCGTCCCCGGATAGGGTGGCTGCGATGAGCGCACCGTGGCACGACGAGGCCGGGCTGGTGACCCTGCCCAGCGGTGTCAAGGTGCGCGGCCGGCGCATCGGCGACACGGTCAGCCCCGCCGACTTCACGTTGCTGCTGGCGGACGGTCCGGTGCCGCCGTGGCCACACCGGCGCATCCGTTGGCCGGACTTCTGGGTTCCCCGTGACCGGGCTGATGCCCTGGACGCCCTACACGAGGCACACCGGCGGGCTCGGGCGGGGGAGCGTGTCGAGGCCACCTGCCGGGGCGGGATCGGCCGGACCGGAACGGCCCTTGCCGCGTTGGCCACCCTGGACGGCCTTCCACCCGAACAGGCGGTCACCTGGGTTCGGCAGAACTACCACCCCCGCGCCGTGGAAACTCCCTGGCAACGCCGCTGGCTCCGCAAGGTCCACTGACCACCTCGCCCCGCCTCGGTCGGCGGGGAGTGCGGGCCGGGTACGCACGGACGGCGTATTGCCGTGAGGGGTCGCGGCGCTCATGCTGCGTGGATGCGGGACTCCGAGGGTCCGGGCGCGCTCGTTCTGGTTGACGGCGAGCACTACCCGATGGTGGTGCGTGAGGCGTTGCGGCAGTTGCCGCACGCGGTCTGCGGTGTCCTGTTGGTCGGGGGCACCGAGAAGCTGCGGGACCTGCCCGACTACGGCGTCCCGATGTTCACTGGTCCACTGGAGACTGCCCTGGCCGCGAGTGGTGCGGGCCTGGTGGTGGACCTGTCGGACGAACCGGTCCTCGGCGGGCCGGAACGGATGGCGCTGGCCGCCCGGGCGCTGGCCCACGGCGTCGCCTATCGGGGAGCGGACTTTTGTTTCACCCCGCCGCGGTTGGACCCGTTCGACCGGCCGTCGGTCAGCCTGGTCGGGACCGGCAAACGGATCGGCAAGACCGCGCTGTGTGCGCACACCGCCCGACTGCTGGCCAGCCGGTGGAGTGTGGTGGTGGTGTCCATGGGACGCGGCGGCCCGGAACTACCCGAACTGGTCACCGGGGGTCGCGGGCTGGCCGACCTGCTCGCGTTGTCCCGGCAGGGGCGGCATGCGGCCTCCGACCACCTGGAGAACGCCGTACTGGCCGGGGTTCCCACCGTGGGCACCCGCCGCTGCGGTGGAGGTATGGCCGGTGCGACGTTCGTGTCGAACACGGCCGCCGGCGCCCAGATGGCCCGGGGCCTGAACCCCGACCTGGTGCTGTTCGAGGGCAGCGGTGCCGCGCTACCGCCGGTGGCCACCCGACGCCGGGTTCTGGTCGCCGGAACCCACCAGTCGACCGACCGGGTGACCGGGTACCTGGGTGCCTACCGGGTGCTGGTCTCTGACCTGGTGGTGTTGACCGTGACCGAACCGTCCGCCGCCCACCATCGGCTGCGCGCGGCGATCCGTGAGGTCAAGGACGTGCCGGTGATCGCGGCCACCATGCGCCCGCATCCCACCGAGGACGTGTCCGGGCGTCGGGTGGCGTTGTTCACCGCCGCGCCCGCACACGCCCTGCCGGCCATGGCCGACCACCTGCGCGACCAGTACGGGGCCACGGTGGTGCACACCTCCGGCAGCCTGGCCCACCGCGACGTCCTGCGCCAGGAGTTGGATGGCCTGGACGCCGAGGTGTTCCTGGTCGAGATCAAGGCGGCGGCCATCGACGTGGTGGCCGAACACGCCGCCGCGCGCGGCATCCCGGTGATCTTCACCGACAACCGGGTCAGCGCGCTGCCCGGCGAGGACGACCTCGACGACGCCCTACTCACCCTGGCCGCCCAGGCCCTGACCGCCTGACCATGGCCGACGGAAAAGGTTTGCGCCGGGGCGGCCGGTCAGCACAGGATGTGCGCATGTTGCCGCGCGAGGTGATGGACTACTACCGGCGTGGTGGTGAGCGGGGCAGGTTGTCGGCCGGGGGTGGGCGGCTGGAGTACCTGCGGACCATGGACGTGCTCGGCCGGGTGCTGCCGCCGGTGCCGGCGTCGATTCTCGACGTGGGCGGCGCGACCGGTGTCTACGCCGAACCACTCGCCGCGAGGGGTTACCGGGTGCATGTGGTCGATCCGGTGCCCGAACACGTCCTTGAGGCATCTGGCCGTCCCGGTGTCACGGCCGAACAGGGTGACGTGCGGGAGCTGCCCGTGCCGGATTCGAGCGTTGACGCGGTGCTGTTGTTGGGGCCGCTGTACCACCTGACGGCCCGGTCTGACCGGGTGCTGGCCTGGCGAGAGGCCGCGCGGGTGCTCCGTCCCGGCGGGATCGCGGCCGCCGCGACGATCAGCCGGTTCGCCTCACTGTTCGACGGGTTCGTCAAGGGGTACGTCGGCGATCCTCGCTTCCGGGGCATCGTCGCGAACACGCTCACCGACGGGATCCATCGCAACGGTGATGCTGAACCGGGATGGTTCACCACCGCCTACTTCCACCGTCCAGAAGAGACCTCTGGCGAGGCCAGCGAGGCTGGCCTGACCGTCGAGCGTGTGGTCATGGTGGAGGGTCCGCTGTGGATGGCCGGCCCCCGCCTCGACCAGATCCTGGCCAACCCCGACACCACCGAGGTGCTCCTCATGATGTTGCGGCGCATCGAGGGCGAGCCGAGCGTGCTCGGATCGAGCAGCCACCTGCTCACGGTGGCCCGACGGCCCTGACCCGGGCCCGCACCGCGGTCACGATCTCCGTTGCCGGGTGGGAGTGAAGCGAACGGGCAGGTGGGTGATGCCGTTGATGAAGTTCGAGACGAGGTGACCGACCTCACCGGCCAACTCCAGGTCGGGCAGTCGCCAGACCACCTGCTGATACAGGGCGCGCAGTTGCAGCCGGGCGAAGTGCGCGCCGACGCACACGTGCGGCCCGTCGCCGAAGGAGACATGCGGGTTGGGTGCGCGGGTGATGTCGAACCGCGTTGGGTCGGCGAACACCCGGTCATCGAAGTTGGCCGAGCAGTGGAACACCACCACCTTGTCCCCGGCGGCGACCCGCTGTCCGGCCAGTTCCACATCGGAACGGGCGGTGCGCCGGAAGGACAGCACCGGTGGGTGGTAGCGCAGCATCTCCTCGATGGCCGAATCCAACAGCTCCGGGCGATCGAGGAGAAGCCGCCGCTGGTCGGGGTGCCTGACCAGAGCCAGAATCCCGCCGGGCCCGGCACTGCGCACGGTGTCGTTGCCGGCCACCGACAGCAGGAAGAAGAACATCTCCAGTTCACCGTCGGCCAGTCCGGCGTGCGCCAGGGCGGTCATCACGTCGTCAGCCGGGTGCCTCACCTTGTGTGCCGCCAGGTCGCGGGCGTAGCCGAACATGTCGGCCAGCATCGCCGGGGAACGTGGGTTCACCGGCCGGCCGTCGGCGCCGCGCACGTGGTTGGCATGCTCCGGGTCCTGGTAGCCGATGATCCGGTTCGTCCAGTCCAGCAGCAGCCGGCGGTCGGCCCGCGGCATGCCGAGCAGGTCGGCCAGGTTCAGTAGGGGAAAGTCATCGGTGACCTCGGTGACCAGGTCGCACTCGCCGCGGGTGGCCACCGCGTCCACCAACCCGCCTGCCCTGGCGACCACGTCCTCGGCGAACCGTTCGACCCGCCGAGGGGTGAACGCGCGGCTGACGATGCGCCGCAGTCGGCCGTGTTCGGGTGGGTCGAGGTTGAGCATCATCCGGCGGATGAACGGCAGGTCGGCAGGGTCGGGGTCACGGATCTGGGTGGCGCCCAGCCAGGAGGAGAACTCACCGGCCGATCTGAGCACCCGCACCACGTCGGCGTGCCGGGTGACCCCCCAGAATCCCGGTCCGGCCGGCCAGTCGCCGACCGGTGGTTCGGCCTGCCAGCTCACCGGCCGGTGCTCACGCAGCCAGGCGAACGACTCGTGCGGGATCCCGTCGGCGTAGCCGCGTGGGTCGAACACGTCCGGAACGTCACCGGCCACCGTGCTCACCACCCGGACAGGAAACGTTCCACTGTGGATACCAGAGCGAGTGGGACCTCGTCGGGCGCGTAGTGTCCGGCCTCGGCGAACTCGACCAGTTCGCAGTTGGGGTACCAGCGCAGCCAGGTGGCTCGCATCACCTCGGCGGACAGTGCTGGGTCGTGCGCGCCGGTCAGCACCAGCACCGGCACGGTGTTGCCGTCGATCCGCTGGTGGAAGTCGGTCCTGGCCCACGAGTCGAGGTAGCGCCGGAACGCGGCGGTATCCGACCGGGCGACCGAGCGGTTGACCATCGCGTCCAGCCAGGCGGCGGGGAGCTGGTTACCGGTGGTCAGATCGATGATGGCCCTGCGGTTACCCGGTTCGTCGGCAGCACCGACGAACAGCGCCCAGCCCTGTTCGTCGAACGGAACCCCCGATGCCGGCACCGGTGAGATGCCGACCAGCGCGCGCACCCGTTCCGGCGCGGCAACCAGCAGGGACTGTGCGGCCATGCCGCCCATCGAGTGGCCGACCACGGCGAAGTCGGTCCAGCCCAGCGTGTCGACGGTTGCCAGCGCGTCACCGGCGACCTCCTCGACGGTGTACTCACCGGTGACACCACGGGCCTGACCGTAACCGCGGTAGTCCACCAGGCAGTAGGTGAACGCCGCCGTGTCCAGGTGTGGTCGGATGGCGTCGAAACTGGTCCGATCACCCAGCCAGCCGTGCAGGACCAGTACGCGCCGTGGCCCGGTTCCGATCAGGTCGTACGGCAATGTCCGCGCAGTCATGGCACCTCGTTGTGTCCTCGTCGCGCCCCCACGGCGGACACCGCGGCGGATCCGCCAACCCAGGAGTCAGACAATGCCTTCTTCTCCGTATCGGGTCAACAGCGCAGCGTGACCAATTCGACGCCCGGCCGCCGGCGGGCCAGACAGGAGGATCAGTGGTTGGCGGTCGCGACCTGGACACCGAAGCCGATCAGTACCACGCCGGTGATCCGACCAACAGCCCGGCGAACCTGCGGCCGCTCGAACACAGATCGGGCCTGTGAGATCGCACAGACGTAGCTGGTCAGCCAGATCAGGACCAGCACGACGTGCAACAGCACCAGCAGTGTGATGCCCAACGCCAGGGGCGGGCCATCTGGCGCAAGGGTCGGCAGCAGTCCGGTGTAGAAGACGGCAATCTTCGGGTTGAGCAGGTTGCAGAACAGCCCGATCCGGAAGGAGCTGCCCGTGCCAGCGGTCCCACCCGGGCCCGACAGGGCCGGTTGCAACGCACCACGGCGGCTGTGCCGCAACGCCTGCACACCGAGGAACACCAGATACCCCGCTCCGAGCAACTTGACCACCAGGTACGCCCGCGCCGAAGCGGCCAGGACCGTCGCGATCCCCGCCACGGTGAGCACACCCCAGACCATTAACCCGACCACGGTGCCACTCGCGGTACGCAGGCCCTCGGCCCGCCCGGAGGCGATCGCGCGTCGGGTCACCACCGCCATGTCCGGTCCCGGCGCCAGAGTCAACAGAGCGAGCACCCCGCCCGCCGTCACCATCTGCATCAACACGGAACCAGACCTCCTGACAGCAGGGGACCATGGCGCGCCGCACACCAGCCATTGCCAGTCGGCGGATCGGGTTGGGCCCTGTCACTCAACCGCCCCGATGGAGGGTGGCAGGACACCAGTCCGATCCGCCGCCGGAGCGACTCAGATACGCGCGAAGAAGGACGGATCCACTGAGATGTCCTGGACCTGGCGGATGGCCGTGGTGACACCGAGCTCGTACTCCCGCAGGAGGTCACACAACTGCTCTCCGTCGATCAGGTCCACCGGTGGTGCGCCATCACGGGTGGCCTCGGCCTTCGCCGCCGCGGTGAACGTGCCGGTGGTGATCAACAGTCCCTTGTCCCCACGGCCGGCCATCGCACCCCGAAAGTCACGTACCGCGCCGGAGCCCACGCTGCCCGCGTAGCGCTTGCACTGGTAGAACACCGGGAAGCTCACCAACGACAAGCGGTACACGCCAAGCCCGTCGATACCGCCGTCGCCGGAACGACCGGTCACGGCGGTGCTGATGAATCCCGCTTCCCTGAGCAGTCGCTGTGCCAGGCGTTCGAACCCGTCAGGACTCATGGCCATCAGCGCGTCGAGCAACTGTTCCTTCCAGTCCGGCGCGTCCGCCTCACCTTCCGAGGTCAGCCCGCTGTCCTCAGTGCCCGTTCCCTCCCCAGCCAGACGCTTCTCTCGCTGGCTACGGTGGAGCTCAACCGCATAGGGCGACCAGAGTGCGTGTACGGCCTCCCGACCACGTTCGGCGTTCGCCATCATGTCCGGAGTGAGGAGACCGTGTCCGGCGCTTGTCAGTGACCACACGCCACGCTTGCTGTTGGTGAGAAGGCCCATGCCCTTCAGGTATGTCCGAGCCCAGGAGAGTCGATACTGGATCTCCGTCTTCGGCCCGTCTCCGTGCATCACGGCCTGTTGCTCGTCGGAGTAACCCTCGTACTTGATGGCAAGCTCGACGATCTCACTGACGGACGCCGATCCGCCGCTGTCTGACACCGCGACAAGGGTCGCCCAGAGCATCTCGTGGTACGGCGGAATCGTTTCACCAGGCATGCCGTCATCATCCCATGCCCGCAGTCGCAGACCCGGCCATTCGGTACGGGGGCGTTGCTCCTTGCATGAGTGCGGCCGGGACTCGCGACCGCGGGATGCCGGCGTGGGCCGTGGACCGACGCGCCGTTGTTCATCAGCAGGTGAGGTTGAGATGCGCGCGCCTCCGGCAGGATTGTCGTATGGACTCGGGCGGTCGGGGTTGGCGGAGGTGGGGGAGGCGTCCCACTGCGGTGGCGCCGTCAACCCCGCGGGCGCG
>DATCWR010000119.1:0-5971 GCA_036566245.1 Mycobacteriales bacterium
ACATCCTGCTCGGCCTCATCCGTGAGGGTGAGGGCGTGGCCGCCCAGGTTCTGGTGAAGCTGGGTGCCGACCTCAACCGGGTGCGGCAGCAGGTCATCCAGTTGCTCCATGGCTATCAGGGCAAGGAGCCCGCGGCGGCCGGTGGACCGCAGGAGGCCGCGCCGTCGACCTCCCTTGTGCTGGACCAGTTTGGCCGCAACCTGACCCAGGCCGCCCGGGAAGGCAAGCTCGACCCGGTCATCGGCCGGGAGAAGGAGATCGAGCGGGTCATGCAGGTGCTGTCCCGCCGCACCAAGAACAACCCCGTGCTGGTGGGTGAGCCCGGCGTCGGCAAGACCGCCGTGGTCGAGGGCCTGGCTCAGGCGATCGTCAAGGGCGAGGTGCCCGAGACGCTCAAGGACAAGCAGCTCTACACGCTTGACCTGGGCGCCCTGGTCGCCGGTTCCCGTTACCGCGGTGACTTCGAGGAGCGCCTGAAGAAGGTGCTCAAGGAGATCCGTACCCGCGGCGACATCATCCTGTTCATCGACGAACTGCACACCCTGGTCGGCGCGGGTGCCGCCGAGGGTGCGATCGACGCCGCCTCGATCCTCAAGCCGATGCTGGCTCGTGGTGAGTTGCAGACCATCGGCGCGACCACCCTGGACGAGTACCGCAAGCACCTGGAGAAGGACGCCGCGCTGGAGCGGCGGTTCCAGCCGATCCAGGTGGGCGAGCCGACCGTCTCGCACACCATCGAGATCCTCAAGGGTCTGCGTGACCGGTACGAGGCACACCACCGCGTGTCGATCACCGACGCCGCACTGGTGGCTGCCGCGTCCCTGGCCGACCGTTACATCTCCGACCGGTTCCTGCCGGACAAGGCCATCGACCTGATCGACGAGGCCGGCTCCAAGATGCGGATCCGTCGGATGACCGCTCCGCCGGACCTGCGTGAGTTCGACGAGCGGATCGCCGAGGTGCGTCGGGAGAAGGAGTCCGCGATCGACGCGCAGGACTTCGAGAAGGCCGCCTCGCTGCGCGATCGGGAGAAGCAACTGCTGGCCCAGAAGGCGCAGCGGGAGAAGGAGTGGAAGGCCGGCGACATGGACGTCGTCGCCGAGGTCGACGACGAGCAGATCGCCGAGGTGCTGGCCACCTGGACCGGTATCCCGGTGTTCAAGCTCACCGAGGAGGAGACCTCCCGGCTGCTGCGGATGGAAGACGAACTGCACAAGCGGATCGTCGGCCAGGAGCAGGCCATCAAGGCGGTGTCCCAGGCGATCCGGCGCACCCGGGCCGGGCTGAAGGACCCCAAGCGTCCCGGTGGCTCGTTCATCTTCGCCGGTCCGTCCGGGGTGGGTAAGTCCGAGCTGTCCAAGGCGCTGGCCGAGTTCCTCTTCGGCGAGGAGGACGCGCTGATCCAGCTCGACATGAGCGAGTTCCACGACCGGTACACGGTGTCCCGGCTGGTGGGTGCCCCTCCCGGCTACGTCGGATACGACGAGGGTGGCCAGCTCACCGAGAAGGTGCGCCGCAAGCCGTTCTCCGTGGTGCTGTTCGACGAGGTCGAGAAGGCCCACGCCGACGTCTTCAACACGCTGCTCCAGGTGCTGGAGGACGGCCGGCTGACCGACGGTCAGGGTCGGATCGTGGACTTCAAGAACACCGTGCTGATCATGACCACGAACCTGGGTACCCGGGACATCGCCAAGGCGGTGAGCATCGGGTTCCAGTCCGGTCACGACGAGGCCAGCAACTACGAGCGGATGAAGCTGCGCGTCAACGACGAGCTCAAGCAGCACTTCCGTCCGGAGTTCCTGAACCGGATCGACGACATCGTGGTGTTCCACCAGCTCACCGAGAACGAGATCGTCCAGATCGTGGACCTGATGCTCCGCCGGGTGGATGCCCAACTGCGGAACAAGGACATGTCCCTGGAGGTCACCACCGAGGCGAAGAAGCTGCTCGCCAACCGTGGCTTCGACCCGGTGCTGGGTGCCCGGCCGCTGCGCCGGACCATCCAGCGCGACATCGAGGACCAGCTCTCCGAGAAGATCCTCTACGGCGAGCTGACCCCGGGGAACTTCATCGTGGTCGATGTCGAGGGTGAGGGTAAGGACGCCCGGTTCGTGTTCCGGGGCGAGGCCAGGCCGATGGTGACGGTGCCCGACACCCCGCCGGTCGATCTGGCCGCCGGTGGTGACACCGCCCTGTCGGACTGACACCACCAACACCAGCGACACGGCAGTACCAGCAACACGGCAGTACCAGCGACACCGACCGGGCCGGCTCTCCTCCTCGGGGAGCCGGCCCGAGTCGTTGGTGTCACGCCGGCTCGGTGAGGGCGACAAGGTCGGCATCGTGTAGGGCGCCCCATCGACGCATGGCATGGTCCACCCCCGGGCAGAAGCCGATCGTCCGCCGACCGGACTCGCTCTCCCGCAGCACCGCGGTGGTCCCACCGGGCAGTGCGATCACCCAGGCGACCAGCCCCGCCTCCGGCCTGCCGACCCGCTCGGCGTCCTCACGGCGGTAGAGGCCGTACACCCGTGGGATCTCCGGCAACACCACCGGCACCGGTTCCAACCAGCGTGCCGCTTCCTGGTCGATCGTCGTTCGACCCTGTGTGCCCACGGTCGTTGACTCGCCGTTCCCACCGCCCGGTCCGCCGCTGTCAGGCATGCTCGCTCCTCGGTTCGGTCTGTCGCAGGGTCATGGCTCACACACGAAGAGTGAGCTGATTCGCAGGGATGGTTGCGCAGCGTGGCACCCGGACGCAACCGAGTAGCCTCACGTGCGGCAACTCATGGATCCATGCCGCAATATGGCCCCCGTTTCTGGAGGAGTTCACCTTGTCCCGTGGCCCCAATCCCAACTTCCGCACCAGACGACTCGGCAGGAGACTGCGAGAGGTACGCCGTAGCGTCGGGTTGACCGCCCAGCAGGTGGCCAGCGAGGTGGCCTGCTCGCCGTCACGGATCAGCCGTATCGAGTCGGGCGAGATTCGCGTCCGGCCGGGTGACGTGCATGAACTGCTCGACGTGTACCAGCCGGACGAGGGCGTGCGGCAGGCGTTGATCGCAATGGCGCGGGACGTACGGCATGAGGAGTGGTGGGACCGCTACAACGACGTGCTGTCCCGGCGTCACCTCACCTTTGTGGCCCTGGAGGCCGAGGCCGCCTCGATGCGGAACTTTGAGCTGTCGGTCATCCCGGGGCTCCTCCAGACCGAGGACTACGCGCGGGCGGTGGTTCGTGTGGTGCGCGAAGACGCGACCGAGGAAATCGATCGAAGGGTCATGGTGCGGATGGCACGCCAGAAGGTACTCACCAAGGAGCGACCGCTGGATCTGCACGTGGTTCTGGACGAGGCCGCCCTACACCGCAGGATGGGCGGAGATGCCGTCATGCGCGACCAGTTGTCGCACCTGGTGGAGTTGGCCCAGCTTCCCAACGTGACTGTCGAGGTGCTCCCGTTCGCCAGTGGCGCCCATCCCAGCATCGCGGGGTCATTTGCCATCCTCACGTTCCCGGATGCCGCGGATCGGCAGGTCGCCTACACGGAGACGAGGATGGGTGACCAGGTTGTCGAGCGGGATGACGAGGTCAGACACCTTGTGGTGACCTTCGAGCAACTACGCGCCCGTACGATGAGCCACGAGGACTCCGTCTCGTTCATCACGCAGATGGTGCACAGCATCTGATCCTCCGGAGAGAAGGTGCGGCCATGGCCGGGCAGGACCTGGGTACTGCCGTGTGGCGGAAGAGCAGCCACAGCGGGTCTGATGGGCAGTGTGTCGAGGTGGCGTTCGTGGATGCCAGGCGGGTGGCGGTGCGCGACTCGAAGAATCCGGCCGGTCCCGTGCTGCTGTTCACCGGCGCCGAGTGGGCAACGTTCGTGGCCACCGCCCGCACCGACCGGTTCGATCGCTGAGCCGCGGTGCCTACCGGATCCTGGTGACCGTGGCGGTGAACCACCGGATGTCTGGCAGCGTGGCGGCGCTCGTGAGCCGTTGACAACTGAAGTTGTGTGCCACACCACCACACGGTGGAGTTCGTTTCGGTGCGGTTCACGCGCGTCGCTCGCCGACACCACATCGCCACTGGGCGGGCTTGGCATGTACTAGACAATCCGGCCGTAATCATCACTCAACCGGCTGATGTGGCGCACCCTGATCCGCGGGTACTGATCCTTGGAGATGATCAGCGTGGCGTCGGTCTGGTGGTGGGTGGCCCGGTGATCGACAAGGAGTTGCTCGTCATCCACGTACAGCCTGTTGCTCAGCAGGCGCGTTACCGCGGCTGTATGAGGCGGGGAAGGAGTTACAGCGATGGACACGGACGCTGTGAACCGCGGAGCAGACTACGATCCCGACGGTGGCTCCGAGTTGGCTTTTGACTCGGCTGGCCAGCCGGTCACCAACGACTACCTGGAGCGCCTGGCTGACGAGTTGGAGCAGGATGAGGTGCTGCCAGCGGGTACGACCGTGGAGTTTCAGGTTCGAGGTCGACCGTCGTTGACGGCTCCGGGCGAGAAGTCTCCAGCCGTGCACTTCCGGGTGCCCGCCAACCTGCGGTCTGCGGTCGAACAGCGCGCTCGGCGCGAGGGAAAGAGTGTGTCTGCCCTCGCCCGCGACGCACTGGAACGGTATGTCTCCTGACCTGTCCGCACGGCGGGGTGCGCACTGACGTCGGGTACGACGTGAGGTTGCGGCGGCTAGGGCGCGGAGCCTACCGGATCCGGGTGACGGTGGCGGTGAAGCGACGATTGTCCGGCATGGTCACCTCGTCCAGCCGCCACACCTGCTCCCCGATCGGGAACGTCTCGCCGACATAGACATCGGCATCCCACTCATCATCGCCAAGGACGACGAACAGTCGTGCGCCCCCGTGTGCCGTGCTATCACGGGCAGGCAGCAGGTGCACGACCGCGAACCGGTGGTGCGGCAGGTTGGTGATGGCGTTGGCATGCAGGACATGCCGCTCCTGGCTTGGTGCGGTCACAGATTCTCCTCTTGGTCCCGCAGCGTGGAGACGAACGGGACGATGTTGTCCAAGAAGTCGCGGACATGCATTGGCGGGGGGTGCCTGTCGCCCCACGGATTGTGCAGGGTGATCCTGCCCTGACTCGCGGCGACGACCTCGTAGGCGTGGCTGGGAACCAACCTGTTCGGAAGTAGGCCGTATCGGTCCCCGGAGTTGGTGCCGACCAGGATCGGACTGCGGGCGTCCAGGCGTTCACCCAGCCAGCGTTCCACCGCGGGCTCGTTGCCCGGGGTGGTGTCCACGGCGTACGTGGCGGCTGGCTGACCGGTCAGCAGTGCCAGCAGTTCGGTCCGGTCGGGCGGGTAGGTGCCCTGGTGCAGCCGGTCGTAGCCGCGGTGTGTGCTGTGCGCGGCCCGGTCCGGTGGCCAGATGGCGTCCGAGCCGGCCAGTGCCTTCTCCAGCACCGCGGCCCAGGCCACGCCGGTGTGGTAGGTGTTCGCGAACGCGGCGTAGTGCGGGTAGGTGTCCGACACGGGCAGGTCCGAGGTGACGGCCAACTCGATCCGTCGCCCGGTGGGTTCCCACACGCCCGGACTGCTCTGTCGGACATCGTGTAACCGCACCAGGTGTGAGCCGTCCTGGCGCGGCTCGATCAGGTCCCTGACGGCCTCGGGTCGATGCCCGGCCACCGCACCCAACGCGGCGATCACCCCGCAGTCACCCAGACCGCCCTGTACCGCCTGTTCCCGGGTGGGTTCGCCGTGGAAGGTCTCGGGCCGGGCCAGGTGCCCGTTCCGTTCGGTCAGGTCCATCCCGTAGTGCACCGCCACGTCACCAGGCAGTGCTGGCCGGTCCACCAGCGACTCGGGCTGACCGTGGTCCGCGTCGTCGGTGGTCTCGGCGTCGGCGGGGACGGCTGTGGGCTCTTCGACACCGTCCTCGGGTCCGTCGTCGGGACGGCCCAGCCAACCGCCCGGGTCCTCGCCCAGGTCGAAGATGTCGT
>DATCWR010000434.1:0-4385 GCA_036566245.1 Mycobacteriales bacterium
GTGCGCGTTCGGCGGCCTGGCGGGCGGCCCGCTGGGCCCTGGCGACCGCGATACCCAGCAGGCCGAGGGTCCAGCCGGCCAGACTGGTCCAGAACCAGTCCGGGTGTCCGGCGTGCTCCAGGCGCCCACGCAACGGGAGCATGACGAGGAACGCCACGAACCAGATCATCGTGCCCCAGCCCACCACCGACACCACGTCCACCTCGAGGGGTGTGGGGACGGGTCGGCGTGGGCGGTTCACGGTCGCGAGGTTACCCGCCGAGACCGGCCGATGCCGCGTCGGCGAGTTCTGCCGGCGCGGTCCGGCCCTGTTCCGGACCGGTGCGGGTGCGGTCGGGGTCCGGTTGCGGCGCCTCGGACGCTCGGTGACATCCCGTGACGGACAGTGACCGAACAGGTGTGCGCAATGTCGGATCGTGAGCTAAACTAAGAAGTCGTGCCGAAGACCGCGTCTCCCGAGAGTGTGCTCGCCTCGGCGCTCCGCCTCGCGGTGGTCCGCCTGAACCGGCGACTGCGCTCGCAGCGAGCAGACATGTCGGTGACCCTGACCCACCTGGCAGCGATGTCCACACTGGACTGTCATGGGCCACTGACCCCCGGTGAGTTGGCCGCGCACGAGAAGGTGCAGCCGCCCTCGATGACGCGGGTGTTGGCCGCGTTGGAGGAGAAGGGCATGGTGGTTCGCCACCCGCACCCGACCGACGGCCGACAGGTGCTCGTGGAACTCACTCCCGCGGGCAGGCAGTTGTGCGACGACGAGGTACGCATGCGCGAGGCGTGGTTGAGCCGGCGCGTGTCCGAACTGAGCAAAGAGGACAGAGATGTCCTCCGGCAGGCCGTTGAGGTCATAGAGAGGTTGGTGCGGTCTTGACACGCCCCGCGGCGAAGGGCCGAAGACGCGAGAGCGTCGGAATGTTCAGATCGCTGCGGGTACGCAACTACCGGCTCTTCGCCTCGGGCCAGATCGTCTCGCTCACCGGTACCTGGATGCAGCGGGTTGCCCAGGACTGGCTGGTGCTGAACCTGTCCCACAACAGCGGCACCGCGCTGGGCGTGGTCACCGCGTTGCAGTTCACCCCCACCCTGCTGCTCGGCCTGTGGGGCGGTGTACTCGCCGACCGGTACGACAAGCGCAGGCTGCTGCTGGTGACCCAGTCCACCATGGGGTTGCTCGCCCTGGTGCTGGGGCTGCTCGACGCCAGCGGTGTGGTCACCCTGTGGCAGGTGTTCGCCCTGGCCGCGCTGCTGGGCGTGTCGAACGCGGTGGACGTGCCGGTGCGGCAGGCGTTCGTGGTGGAGATGGTCGGCCAGGACGAACTCACCAACGCGGTCAGTCTCAACTCGGCCACCTTCAACTCGGCCCGGATCATCGGACCGGCGGTGGCCGGCCTCATGATCAACTGGGTGGGCACCGGACCGGTGTTCTTCGTCAACGCCGCCTCGGTGGCCGCGGTGCTGGTCGGCCTGGTCATGATGCGACCGGCCGAGTTGTACCGGGCGCCGGTGGTGGCCCGGGCCCGGGGGCAGTTGCGGGAGGGAATCCGTTACGTGCGCTCCCGGGCCGACCTGGTCGTGCCGATGGTGCTCGTCTTCATCGTGGGCACCTTCGGGTTGAACTTCCAGATCACCCTGGCCCTGATGACCAAGCAGGTGTTCGGCCTGGGTGCCGGCGCCTACGGAATGCTGTCCACCTCGCTGGCGGTCGGTTCCCTCACGGGCGCGCTGATGAGCACCCGACGCAGGAGCCGGCCCCGGCTGCGGATGCTGGTCCTGGCCGCCACCGCGTTCGGTCTGGTGGAGACGCTGGCCGGGGTGATGCCCAGCTACGCGACCCTGGCGTTGATGCTGGTGCCGGCCGGGGCGACCGCGCTGACGTTCACCATCGCCGCGAACTCCACCGTGCAGATGGGCTCCGAGCCCACCATGCGCGGTCGGGTGATGGCGCTGTACCTGCTGTGCTTCCTCGGCGGCACACCGGTCGGGGCGCCGATGATCGGCGCGCTGGCCGAGCACTTCGGCGCCCGGGCCAGCCTGATCGTGGGCGGCGGCGTGTGTGCCGCGGCGGCGCTGATGGTGGGGTTGCTGTTGGCCCGCCGGCGTGGCGTGCAGGTCGACCAGATCGCCGCGGAACTGCGGCACTACCGGCGCCATCCACTGCCCACGCCGGCCGGCCGGAGTACCGCCGCGCGCTAGATCTCTGCGGTCTGGGCCAGCCCGGCCTGCGCGTCCGTCCCTGCGGTGTCGGCGGACGGGCGGCCGGGGCGGTGTGGATCGTCCGGGCCGTTCGACGCGGAGGTGGTGCCCTCGGCCGCGGTCAGCAACCGGTGTCCGGTGGCCAGTACGAGGATCGACACCACGATCGTTGCCGCGCCCAGGTAGAACGGAACGTGCACGTTGTAGTGCTCGGCCAGCTTGCCGGCGACGAACGGGGCCAGCCCACCGCCGATGAACCGGACGAACCCGTAGGCCGCCGAGGCCACCGGGCGGGGTACCGGCGACACGGTCATCACCGCGGTGGTCACCAGGGTGTTGTTCACTCCGAGCAGCGCGCCGGAGCCGATCACGGCCACGACCAGGGTGGTGCGGGAGGAGGTGTCCACCGCGATGACCAGCAGCACCGCGGCGAGCAGGGCCAGGTTGACGTAGAGCGTGCGGGGGGTGCCGAACCGGCGCTGTAGCCGTGGTGCGACGAACACCGAGAAGATCGCCACCAGCACACCCCAGCCGGCGAAGACGTAACCGAGTTCGTGCGCACCCAGACCCATCGGGAACGGGGTGTAGGCCAGCAGGGTGAAGAAGCCCCAGTTGTAGAACAGCGCGGTGATGCTGACGGTGAGCAGGCCGCGGTGTCGCAGCGCCCGGATCGGGTCGATCGGTGAGCTGACCCGGGCCGGCCGGGGGGTGGGTTTGACCAGCAGGACGGTGGCCACCAGCGCGATACCCATCAGTACCGCGACGCCGTAGAACGGGCCGCGCCGGCTGATCGCGCCGAGTTCTCCGCCGAGCAGCGGCCCGGTGGCGATCCCCACACCCAGTGCCGACTCGTAGAGGATGATCGCGCCGTTGAATCCCCCGCTGGCCGAGGCGACGATCACGGCCAGCGAGGTGGCGATGAACAGTGCGTTGCCCAGTCCCCAGCCGGCCCGAAAACCGATGATGCCGTTGATGCTGTCGGCGTGACCGGCCAGCGCGGAGAACACCACGATGAGGATCAGGCCGACGACCAGCGTGCGTTTGGCCCCCAGCAGGCTGGACACCCAGCCGGTGATGAGCATGGCCACCGCGGTGACCAGCAGGTAGCTGGTGAACAGCAGTTCCACCTGGCTGGGGTTGGCCCTCAGCTGGCTGGCCAGGGCGGGCAGGATCGGGTCGACCAGACCGATACCCATGAACGAGATCACGCAGGCGAAGGCGACCGCCCAGACCGCTCGTGGTTGGTCGAGTAAACCGCCGGTCGCGCCGGTCCTGGTGGCTTCTGGGGCTCTCACCGCTTCCTCGTCTTCCATGCGGGACCGTCGGGTCCGTGGGTGTTCGGTGGTCGGGACGGCGGTGGCCCGACGATGTTCATCGGTCGGTCAGCAGACGTTCGAGCGCGGGTAGGGCCGCGGCGAGGGCGGCGCGCTCGGCGTCGCCGAGTCGGGCCAGCCGTTCGGCCAGCGCGTGTGCCCGGGCGGTCCGGCGGTCGTGCACCAGCCGTCGGCCGGTGTCGGTCAGGGCTACCAGCACCACCCGTCCGTCACCGGGGTCGGGGTGCCGCTCGACCAGGCCTCGGGCCTGTAACCGGGAGACCAACTGGGTCATCGCCGGCTGGGTGAGGTGTTCACCCTCGGCCAGCGCGCCCACCCTGGTGGGGCCGAACTGTTCCAGCGTGGCCAGCGTGGCCAGGCTGGTCAGCGACAGCCCGTCAGCGGGGACCAGTCGGCGCACCAGCCGCATCGAGTCGGTCAGCGCGGAGGCCAACCGCACCGGGTCCGGACCGGTGGCCGAACCAGGTTCCCACACGACGACTGGCACGGGACATTTGTATCATGAGCTTATCTAAGTTGTTTTCCCCAACCGGAATCGCAAAGGGTCCGGATCGCCCATGTCGGCGGTGGAAGCCCGAAACAGGGTCGTGAGGGGCGGTACGTCCGGCGGGTCCGGCGCGCCCCCCTGGTGGGCAACAGCGACGATGGGTCGTGAAGGGGGTGGCGGTGCGACTGTTCACGGCGGTGCCGTTGCCCGCGCCGGTTCACCGGTCGCTGGTCGCGGCCGTGGACCCGGTGACCGACCTGGACGGCGGGCCACGGTGGAGCGCCCGCGACCTGTGGCACGTCACGTTGGTGTTCCTCGGTGAGGTGGACGAGGCGGGCCTGCCCCGGTTGCGTCGCGAACTGGCCGGCGCG
>DATCWR010000037.1:0-4408 GCA_036566245.1 Mycobacteriales bacterium
GGTGGCGCCGACCGGCACCGCCGGAGCGGCGGCGAGGGCGGCCACGAGCGTGAGGTAATCCTCGGCCAGAACGTCCATTCTGGACCGATCGAACAGGTCCGGGTTGTAGAGCAGCTCGACGCCATGCTCCTCCACGTAGACCGTGAGGTCGAACGGCGACCCGGGCCTGCGCACCGGCACCCAGTCCGCCCGCACGCCCGGCAGATCCAACCGCGGCTGGGCGAAGTTCAGCACGTTGAACATCACCTGCACCAGCGGTGCCCGCGCCGGATCCCGGGCCACGCCCAGCGCGTTGACCAGGCGCTCGATGGGCGCCGCCGGATGCGCGGTCGCGGCCAGCAGCTCGTCGGCGCACCGGCGCACGTGGGTGGCGAAGTCGGTCGAGGCGTCGGTACGCAACCGGACCGGCACGATGTCCACGAAGAACCCGATCACCTCCTCGCATGCGGCCAGTTGCCGGTCGGCGACCACGGTGGCGACCAACTGGTCGGTGGTCCCGGTCAGCCGGTGCAGCACCTGGCCGAAGGCGGCGAGCAGGACCGCGGCGACCGTCGTGCCGGTGCTGGCGGCGAGCCCGCGGATCGCCGCTGCGGCATCGGACGGCAACGGCCGGGACACGCTCGTCCCGCGATAGGTCTGCACCGCGGGACGCGGCCGGTCACGAGGCAGATCGAGGGTGGTGGGCGCGTCCCGCACATGCTCGGTCCACCACGCGATGTCCACGGCCTCCCGGCGGGCGTCGCGCTCGGTCCGCCACACCGCGTAGTCCGCATAGGAGGCTTCCGCCGCTGGCAACGCCGCACCGGCGTATGCGGCGGCGATGTCCGTACACAGCACCGACTGTGACCAACCGTCGAACACCGCGTGGTGCAGGGTCAGACCGAGCACGTGGTCGGTGTCGCCCAGCCGGTACAGCCGGGCGCGCCAGGCGGGCTCTCGGTCCAGGTGCAGCGGCGTCGCGGCGTCGGTGGCGAGCCGGTCATCCAGCTCGGCCTCGGCGATCGCCACGACCGGCAGGTCGATGTCCGCGACCGGCCGCACGGACGCCTGCGGCACTCCGTCGACCGCGCGGATCCGCCAGCGCAGTACGTCATGCCGCTCGGCCACCGCCCGCAACGCGGCCCGCAGCGCGGCGTGGTCGAGGTCGCCGCCGAGCCGGTAGGCGATCGCGATGTTGTACGGTGCGGCGTCCGGGGCGAGTTGGTCGAGGAACCACAGCCGCCGCTGCGGTGGCGAGAGGGTTGGCGGGTTGCCGCGGTTCAGTTCGGGCCCAGCCAGGGCAGGGGCGGCGGCGACCCGTGCGGCGATGCCGGCGAGTGTGGCGCCGAGGAACACATCCTTCGCGCCGACGTCCGCACCCAGCTCGGCACGCAGCGCGGCCACCAACCGCATGGCCGCGATCGAGTCGCCGCCGGCCAGGAAGAAGTCGTCGCCGGCGCTCGCGCCGAGTACCTTCCGCCAGATCGCGGCGACCGCCCGCTGCACCGGGGTGTCCAGGCCGGCCAGTTCGGCCTGTTCGGCGACAGCCTGCCTGGCCAGTTCCCGCAACACCTGCCGGTCGACCTTGCCGGACACGGCGTTGATCGGCAGCGCGTCCATGCGGCGGATCACCGTGGGTTGCATGGCCGCGGTCAGCCGGTTCGCGGTGAAGGCTCGGATGTTCTCGTCGGACGGTGCGGTGGCCGGGGCGAGGAAGGCGACCAGTCGGGTGCCACCCGTGCCGGGCACCGCCTCGACGGCGGCCGCGGTGATCACCGGATGCCCGACCAGTCCGGCCTCCACCTCGCCCAGCTCGATCCGCTGGCCGCGCACCTTCACCTGGCGGTCGGCCCGGCCGAGGTACTCGATCCGACCGTCCGGGCGCAGCCTCGCCAGATCGCCGGTGCGGTACACCCGCTCGCCCGGACGGAACGGGTCGGCGACGAACCGGCGCGCGGTCAGCTCGGGACGGGCCAGGTAACCGTTCGCCACGCCCGGCCCGCCGATCAGCAACTCGCCCACCGTGCCGGGCGGTACCGGTTCCAGTTCGTCGGTGACGATGTAGGCCCGGTGGTTCGGGGTCGGACGACCGAGCGGCATCGGGTCCTCGGGCGGACCGGTCACCTCGTCGGTGACCACGATGACCGTCGTCTCGGTCGGCCCGTACGCGTGGACCAGCCGCCGGCCGGGTGCCCAGCGGGCGGCCAGCTCGGCGGGCACCACCTCGCCGCCGCAGGCGACCAGATGCCAGTTGGGCACGTCAGCGGGGTCCAGCACGGACAACATGGCCGGCGTGATGAAGCCCCAGTTCACCTCGTGTTCGACCAGGAAGCGGCGCAACCGGTCCGGATCAGCCCGGTCGGCCGAACCGAGCAACTGCACCGAACCGCCGTGTACCAGCGGCGCGTAGAGGTCGACGCTCGTCGCGTCGAAACCCAGCGAGGCGATGCCCAGCGCCCTGGTCTGCGGTCCGGCCCCGTACAGTGCGGCCCAGCCGGTGACGAACGCGACGATGTTGCGGTGCGTGGTGAGCACGCCCTTGGGGCGGCCGGTCGAGCCGGACGTGTAGAGCACGTGGGCGGTGTTGTCCGGCGTGGCCGGACACATCTGCGGTTCGGCGGGTCCGGGTAGGCCCAGGGCCAGGGTTCCCGGCGTGCCACCGAACTCGGCGACCGCCCTGTCTCCCACCACAACGGACACCGCGGCGTCCGCGGCGATCTCCAGCAGTCGCTCACGGGGGCCACCAGGCTCCAGTGGGACGTAGCAGCCGCCGGAGAGCAGCACACCAAGCACTGTGGACACGGACGATGGCCGCCTGGTCGCACACACCCCAACCCGGGACTCCGGCCCGACACCGTGCGCTCGCAGCAGTGCCGCCACACCGGCGGCCTGTGCCACCAACTCGCGGTAGCTCAGCCGCTCGTCCCACTGGCGGACGGCCAGCGCGTCCGGCGTCCTGGCCGCCTGCGCCAGGATCAACTCCGCGACCGTCATGTCCGGGATGGACAGTTGAGCGCCCTCGATCGCCGCGGCCGGCATGGTGTTCGTCACCTGCTTTCCTCCCAGTCAGTTCGATCCGGTCACGTACCCGCCGCTGCGGTGGCCGGCAGGCTGGTGAACAGCGTGGAATGCCACCGTTGGGTGTTGCCGCGTAGGAAGAGACAGCCGTCGTCGAGTACCTGCGGCCGGGGCCGACGCCCGCATGCTCGGGACAGGCCCGGATATCGGTGGGCGAGTCCGCGCCATCCGAACCCTCCAGCAGGTGAGCCGGTTCACGGCTGCGAGCCGATCACCGGCGGGTCGATCCAGTACCTGCCGCGCTGGAACGGATATGTCGGCAGCGACACGCGGGCCGTCGGATGGTCGGTGTAACGCGCCGCCCAGTCGATGTCCGCGCCGGCCACCCACAGCCGGGCCAGATCGAACAGTTCCCCCGGCTCGCCGACCACCGGGGTCTCGTGGTGTACCGCGTCGAGTGCCTCGACCGCACCCGCCGCGGTACTCGCGACCACCGCGGCGCGGCAGGCGAACTGGCGCCTGCCGACGGCGAGCGTGTAGGCGACGTCCGCCAAGGTGTCCCCGCCGCCCGCGAGGTGCTCACGCAACCGGGACACCGATTCCCGCAGGGCCCTGTGGTCCCTCGCGGACACCGGCAGCAGGTACGGGCCGGCCGGATGGTCACCCCGCGCCACCGGAGGCGCCTGCTCCAACAGTACGTGCACGTTGGTGCCGCCCATGCCGAACGAACTGACCCCGGCGACCCGGCGCCCGGTGCTCGGCCAGTCGGCCAGCTTGGTCGGCACGTAGAACGGCCCGTCGGCGAGCGCGACCTGAGGGTGCGGTGCGGTGAAGTGTAGGTTGGGCGGGATGACCCCGTGCCGCACCGCGAGCGCGGCCTTCATCAGCCCGGTCACCCCGGCCGCCGCGTCAAGGTGGCCGACGTTGGTCTTGACCGAGCCGAGCGCGCACCAGCCAGCCGGCGCGGTGCCCCGGTACACCCGGTTGAGCGCGGAGACCTCGATGGCATCGCCCATCGAGGTACCGGTGCCGTTCGCCTCGACCAGCCGAACCTCGGCCGGATCCACCTGCGCGAGGGCCAGCGCCTCGGCCACCGCGGCGGCCTGACCGGCGGCGCCCGGCACCGCGTACCCGGCCCGGTCGGGCCCGTCGTTGGTGATCGCCCAGCCGGGCAGCACGGCGTAGACATGGTCCCGGTCAGCGATGGCGTCAGCCAGCCGGCGCAACGCCACCACACCGACGCCGGAGCCGAAGCCCGAACCGTTCGCCGACCGGTCGAAGGCGCGGCACCGGCCGTCCGGCGAGACGAGCCCGCCGCTGCGGTACCGCGGCCAGGTCACGCTCACCCCGCCGGCCAGCGCGAGATCGCAGCGGTAGTCGGCGAGGCTCTGCGCGGCAAGGCAGACCGCGG
>DATCWR010000078.1:0-3843 GCA_036566245.1 Mycobacteriales bacterium
GATCGTCACCGGTGCCGCCGACGCGGCAGGGCCCGGGGATGAGGACGAGACCGGGCGCCGGGCCGGGCAGGCGGCCCGGAACCGCGGCCGGTTCACCCGCAACTTCGTGGTGCAGGCCAGCGCCGCCGACTGGGCGCTGACCCTGCTGGCGTTGCTGCGCGGCCGGTTGGCGGAGTTGGCCGGGCCCGGAGCCGACGAGGACGACCCGGTGGCCCGACTGGTGTTCTTCCAGCACGACGAGGTGGTGGTGCACACCCCCGTGCGGGCGGCCGACGCGGTGGTCGCCGCGGTGGTCGACTCCGCCGCCCAGGCCAGCCGACTGGTGTTCGGCGACACCCCGGTGCTCTTCCCGGTCCGCCCCGTGGTGGCCGAGTGCTACGCCGACGCCAAATAGTTCCGGACGTGGTGCGGTGCCCCCCACGGGGGGAGCACCGCACCCACCTACCAGGTGACCCCGGAGCCGGGGCTTCGCCCCGGCGAGGGCCTGAGGCAACGATCTAGGGAATCATCCAGGACAACACGGCGGTGGACTGGAGAAGTACCAGCAGGCACATGCCGGCCAGGAACACCAGACTCCACAGGAACACCTTGCGGAACAGGTCTCCCTCCTTGCCGGCCAGGCCGACCGCGCTGGCCGCGATGGCCAGGTTCTGCGGGGAGACCATCTTGCCGAGTACCCCGCCGGAACTGTTGGCCGCGGCCATCAGGATCTGGTCCAGCCCGGCCTTGTTGGCGGCGGCAACCTGGAGCCCGCCGAACAGCGCGTTCGACGAGGTGTCCGAGCCGCTGACCGCCACGCCGATCCATCCCATGATCGGGGAGAGCACCGCGAATGCCTTTCCGGCGCCGGCCAGCCAGTTGCCCAACGTGATGGTCTGTCCGCTCGCGTTCATCACGAACGCCACGCCCAGCACGGCCATCACGGTCACGATTGCCCAGAACAGTTGTTGCAGGGTGCGGCCGTAGGCGCGTAGCCCGCCGGCCACGCTCACCCGCAGCACGATCATGGTGACGAAGCCGGCGATGAGCAGCAGCGAGCCCGGGGTGTTCAGCCAGTTGAACTTGAACGTCGAGATGCTGGAGACCGCGCCGGTGGTTGTCTGGATGTGCAGCCCGGGCCAGTTGAACGTCTCGACGGTCTTGTTCAACTGTTCCTTGATCGGAGCGAGTTGGGCGATCACGAAGATGGCGATGATGATGAGGTACGGGGCGTAGGCCTTCGCGATCTCGCCGCCCGAATCGGGGTGCTCGACCCGTCGGCTGAACTCCGGGGTGGGCGTGTCCGACGCGCCACCAGCCACCACCGCCGGCCCGGTCTCGGCGGCCAGCACCTCGGCCGGCTGCCAACTCCGCAGCAGTACGACCAGGATTCCGGCCGAGATCAACGACGCGACCACGTCGGCCAACGGCACCGAGATGTAGTTCGCGGTGATGAACTGCGCGATGCCGAACGTCGTGCCGGTCACCAACGCGGGCATCCAGGTCTGCCGTACCCCGCGGCGGCCGTCCACGATGCCAACCAGAACCAGGGGTACGAAGATGGACAGGATCGGGGTCTGCCGACCGACCATGGCGCCGAGGGTGTCGAAGTCCAGACCCGAGGACGCGTTCAGTCCGGTGATCGGGCTGGCCAGCGCACCGAACGCGACCGGCGCGGTGTTGGCCACCAGGGCCAGTACGGCGGCGCGCATCGGCGTGAAGCCGATCGCGATCAGCATGACCGCGGTGATGGCGACCGGGGTACCGAAGCCGGCCAGCGCCTCCAACAGCGCGCCGAAACAGAACGCGATGATGACGGCCTGGATCCGCTTGTCGTCGCTGACCGAACTGAAGGACCGACGCAGTACGTCGAAGTGTCCTGTCTGGACGGTGATGTTGTAGATCCAGATCGCGTTGATCACGATCCACAGGATGGGGAAGAAACCGTTGGTCACGCCGAGCGTTCCGGCGAGCAGTGCCTGCCCGACCGGCATCGAGTAGACCACGATCGCGACCAGCAGTGACAGTGCCAGCGCCACCAACGAGGCGATCCACGCCTTGATCCGCAGCGCGCCGAGCATGACGAACAACACGACGAGGGGTAGCGCGGCGAAGATGGCGGTCAGTCCGAGGGAATGGGAGACAGGGTCGATTACCTGCCGGTACATCGGTCACCTCCTGCGAGGCATCAGCCAGAGCACGGGTTCGGGGTCGGACACCGACCGGTCACACGCCGGCGCAGGGACGTGTCGGGCCAGGACGGCAGGTGGCACGCGGCAGCCGTCTACTTTTTGGTGATAAATGATCTTTCGTGAAACTAGGGGCGACGCCGGCGACGGTCAACAAGTGCCTGCCAGAAGCCGACTCGCCGTCGGTGGAAGGGCGCCTGGCTGCGCCGGCCGGTTGTTGGGCGTCCGGACCCGCGCCAGAACGGTTCGCCCGCGGGTGGTTGACAGGGCAGGGCAGAGTGCCTCATGTTGCGAGTGGTAACCGTCCGGTGACCGTGCTGGGGGTGGTCGGATGCCGTCACAGTCGTTACGCCTGCCGCCCGGGCGCCGGGTGCTGGTCACGGGTGCGGCCGGGGCGTTCGGCTCGCGAACCTGTGCGCTGTTGCGCGGCATGGGTGCCCGGGTGGTCGGGTTGGACACCCGGCCCGGCGAGGGGGTGCTGGCCTGCGACGTCGCCGATCCCGACGCGGTGACCACCGTGGTGGCCGACGCGGTACGGCGGTTGGGCGGTCTGGACGTGGTGGTGCACTACGCCGGGATCGGCGAACCGGTGGACGCCGGCGGCGCACCCGACCCGCAGGCGTCGCGCACCCTCCAGGTGAACCTGCTCGGCCCCTGGCGGGTCACCGCGGCCGCACTCCCGGCGATACTGGCAACACGTGGTCGGGTGGTGTTCGTCGCCTCCGAGCTGGCCTACGTGACCCTGCCGTTCGCCGGTGCCTACGCGGTGTCCAAGCGTGGTCTGACCGCGTACGCCGACGCGTTGCGGATGGAGTACGGCACCGCCGTGTCGGTCACCACGGTCTACCCGGGATATGTCCGTACCCCGATCCACGACGCCAGCGTCGCGGCGGGGTTGTCCATGGAGGGCCAGGTACGCGCCGAACGGGTGACCGACGTGGTGACCACCGTGCTGCGGGTGTTGACCGCCCGCCGACCGCCGCGCGACACCGCGGCCACCCGGCTGGGCCAGGTGGAACTGTGGCTGGGCCGGCACGCGCCGCGGCTGGTGGACAGCGTGGTGGGATTCCGGGTGCGCCGGGACATCCGACGCGGGCGCTACCGGGCCGTTCCGCTGGCCGGCCGGATGTCCGCGTTGGTGGTCCCCGCCGTGGCGTCCGTGACCCGGGTCGAGCAGAACCGAGCCGCGACGGAGGTGAACGGTGATGACGAGCGTGACGTCGACCGGTGAGTTGGCCGACCGGGAACGGCTGGCCGCCCGGCTGTTGGGGGCGTCGGCCGAACACTCCTTCGACCCCATGGTGGAGGTGGACTGGGACGCGCCGCTGGTCGACGGCATGTTCTTCGCCCCGCCCCACCGGCTCACCCTGTACGGCACCGACCTGTGGACGGCGATGAGCCACCACCAGCGGGTGGAACTGTCCCGGCACGAGGTGGCCAGCATCGCCAGCGTGGGGATCTGGTTCGAACTGGTGCTCATGCAGCTGTTGCTGCGGCACGCCTACGACCTGGAACCGACCTCCCGGCATGTGCAGTACGCGCTCACCGAGATCGGCGACGAGTGCCGGCACTCGGTGATGTTCGGCCGGATGATCGAGAAGCTGGGGTGTCCCGCGTACGGGCCGGGGCGGTACGAGCACGAACTGGGCCGGTTGATCAAGACCGCGACCAGCGG
>DATCWR010000094.1:0-20285 GCA_036566245.1 Mycobacteriales bacterium
GGCGGCCGGTCATACCTGCCGGTACCCGTCGCCGGTGGCCACGCCCTGGTGTTCGCCGAGTTCACCGACCAACGGCTGTACCGACTTGACCCGCAGGCGACCGACCCGGTACCCCTCACCCCGGCGCCGACCGAACCGGGCGCGCTGCGCTACGCCGACCTGGTCCTGGCCCCTGACGGCACCTCGGTGTGGTGTGTGCGTGAATCGCACACACCCGCCGGCCAGGTCACCCGGCACATCGTGACCGTCCCGCTGGACGGCTCCGGTCAGATCACCGAGGTGGTTTCCGGCAGCGACTTCCTGGCCTGGCCGCGTCCCTCAGCCGACGGGCGTCTGCTTGCCTGGGTGGCCTGGGACCACCCACGGATGCCCTGGGACGGCACCGAACTGCGAGTCGGCCGGATCGGCCCGGACGGCACCGTGACGGAGTGGAACACCCTGCTGGGCGGCCCCGAGGAGTCGGTGTTCCAACCTGAGTGGGCCGCACACGACAGGCTGTACGCGGTCAGCGACCGCTCCAACTGGTGGAACCTGTACCGGATCGATGTCGGCGGCGGGCAACCCACGGCGCTGTGCCCACGTGAGGAGGAGTTCGGTACGCCGCTGTGGCAGTTGGGATTCACCACCTACGGCCTGCTCGACAACGGCCGGTTGGCCGTGCTGCACGGCGTGGGCGGTCACACCCTGGGCGTGCTGGACCCGGCCACCGGTGCCATCCACGACCTGCACCTGCCCTACACCTCCTGGTCACCGACCCTGGTCGCCCACGGCAGCACGGTCGTCGACGTGGCCGCCGGCCCGACCCAGGCAGCCACCGTGGTGCGGGTGGACACGGCCACCGCGGCGACCACCCCGATCCGGCACGCGCTCACCGACATCCCCGATCCCCGGTACCTGCCACAACCCCGCGCCGAGGTCCTTCCCGGCCCGGCCGGCCGGGAGGTGCACGCCTACGTCTACCCGCCGACCAACCCGCAGGCCAGCGCACCGGCAGGAGAACTCCCGCCCTACGTGGTGTTCGTCCATGGGGGACCCACCTCACGGTCCGAACCGGCACTCGACCTACAGAAGGCGTTCTTCACCAGCCGCGGCATCGGCGTGATCGACGTCAACTATGGCGGCTCCAGCGGCTACGGCCGGCACTACCGGCAACGGTTGCGCGAACAGTGGGGCATCGTCGACGTGGAGGACTCGGTGGCCGCGGTACAGGCCCTGGTCGACCGCGGTCAGGCCGACGGCGCCCGGCTGGCCATCCGCGGCGGCAGCGCCGGCGGCTGGACCACCCTGGCCGCACTCACCGGCACCGACATCTTCGCCGCGGGCACCTCCTACTACGGCGTGGCCGAACTGCTGCGGTTCGCCAGCGACACCCACGACTTCGAGTCCCGCTACCTCGACGGGTTGATCGGCCCACTGCCCGAATGCGCCGACCGTTACGCCCAGCGGGCACCGCTGTCGCACGTCGACGACCTGTCCTGCCCGGTACTGCTGCTCCAGGGCGCCGAGGACCGGGTGGTACCACCCTCGCAGGCGGAACTGTTCCGGGACGCCCTGGCCCGTAAGGGAATCCCGCACGCCTACCTGCTCTTCGAGGGTGAACAGCACGGCTTCCGTCGGGCAGACACGCAGATCACCTGCCTGCACGCCGAACTGTCCTTCTACGGGCAGGTCCTCGGTTTCGACCCGCCCGGGATCCCGCGCCTGGAACTGACCCCCGGAACCACCCCGGCCTGACCCCCGTCACAGAAGTGGACCGGGCAGTGACTGCCCGGTCCACTTCCTGCGCAACCACACCTGGCGGGTGCCGTCGGGGTGAACCCGAACCCGCGCCAGTTCCCACCCGCCATACTCGGCGTGCAGGGTCAGTTGCAGCGCGGCACTGGACCGGTCGGTTCCCGGTGGTATTCGCACCGGCGCGTACTCGTACTCCTGCTGTACCCGAGCCATGCCCGGCATTGTGCACCGCCGAGGCGCTGGTCGTCTCTAGCTGAATGGTTGCCAACCTCGCCGGTGGCCGAACCCGGTCCGGCCACCGCGCCGGCACACGGCGGTGCCACGCCACCCCGGGCAGGGAGCCCGCGCCCCTGGGGCGACACTGCGCCAGACGGCCGTCACGCCTCGACGCCACCCCGGACCAGCTCGCGTAGCCGGGTACGTCTGGGCCGCGACCCCACCTCCCGGACAGCCCGGGCGAGCACCGGCCCGGCCGCGTGCACGATCGACAGGTGTCGCTGGGCCCGGGTCAACGCGGTGTACACCAGAGGCCGCGACAACATCCCACCGGCCTCCGGGGGCAGCACCACCACCACCGCCGGCCACTCCGACCCCTGCGCGCGGTGCACCGTGATCGCCCAGCCGTGCATCAGGTCAGACAGCGCCTTACCCGACACCTTCGCCGGCCCGGAGGTGAACTCCACGGTCACCTGCCCTGAACCGGCCGCGGTCACCACACCGATCTCACCGTTGGCGAACCCGAACGGTTCGGCATCCAGGTGGTTGGCGGTGGCCACCACCCGGTCACCGGGATCGAAACCGTTCACCGTGCCCCGACCCGGATTCAGCCTCGCCTTCAACGCCCGGTTCAACTCCGCGGTACCCGCCGGCCCCCGGTGCACCGGGGTGACCACCTGTACGTCGGCCGGGTCGATACCCAGCGCCCGGGGGATCGAGTCGGTGACCAGTTGCACCACCCGGTGGCAGGCCTGCGCCGAACCCGCGGCCGGTACCACCACCACCTCCCGGTCGGGGGAGTCCACCGGCGGCAACCGGCCATCACGCACGCAGGTGGCCAACCGGGCGATCGCGCCACCCTCGGCCTGCCGGTACAACGTGGTCAACTCGGTCACCGGGACCGCGCCGGACTCCACGATGTCGGCCAACACCCGACCGGCCCCGATGGAGGGCAACTGCGCCGGATCGCCGACCAACAGCAGATGGGTGCCATCGGCGCAGGCTTCCAACAACGCCACGGCCAGTTCCGCGTCGAGCATCGAGGTCTCGTCCACGACCACCACGTCGGCGTCCAGCGGCCACCCCTCGCCACGGCTGAACACCAGCGTCCCGTAGTCGAACCGTCCGCCACCCCGGTCCTCCTCGCCCCGGCCGTGCGCTCCCAACAACCGGTGGATGGTGCTCGCCGTCGCCCCGGTCAACTCCTCCAACCTCTTGGCGGCCCGACCGGTCGGCGCGGCCAACGCGATACGCACGTCACGGCGGGCACAGACCCGGACCAGAGCCTCGACGGTGCGACTCTTGCCGGTACCCGGGCCCCCGGTGAGCACACTCACCCCGTGGGTCAACGCAGCGGTGACCGCCCCGCGTTGGGTGTCGTCCAGGTCCCCGGCGGCCTCCTTCACATCACCGGGTTCGCCGATCTGCCTGGCGGTGGCCATCAACCGGGCAATCGCCTCGGCCACCCCGTCCTCGGCCATGGCGAAACGGGCCAGGGCCAACACGGTGCCCCCGTCGGGGTCTGTCCCGGCAACCACCATGCCGGTCTCACAGGCCGCGCTGACCGCCCCGGCCGGATCCGGCACACCCTCGGCGTCCAACGCGGAGACCAGCATGGCCGCGGGCAGCATGGTGTGACCGTCGCGGGCCGCCCGGGACAGGACGTGGGCCACCAACGCCCGACCACGGCGAGGATCCTCCCGGCGTACCCCGGGCACGGTGGCCACCGCGAACCGGTCAGCGTCACCGATTCTCACCTCGGGCAGTTCCAGCAGCCGCCACGGATCATCCACCAACAGTTGCGCAGCCTGGTCACCGAGCAGGTCAACCGCCCGGCCCGCCAACCGTGCGGACAGACCAACCGGGACGACCAGCCTGGCGACCTGGTAGGTGGTGCCCGCGCCGATCCACGAGGAGACCAGCCGTTGGGCGCGCAGGGCACCCACCCTGGGCAGTTCACCCAGCCGGTCGGCGGTCACCTCCTCCGGACCGCGGATCCCCGCCTGGGACAACGCCTCGGCCAGGGTCCGCCCCAGACCCGGCCACAGGCCGGCCTGACAGAACGCGGCGAACACAGGATCGGGCCGGGTGGCGTCGTCGGGCACGTCGCGACCTTAGAGCACCACATCCGACCCGACCGACCAGGTCAGCCCAGCCTGTTCCACCCCGAGGCGGTGGCCCCAACCGACCCGGACCGACCGGCGGTGGGGGAGAGTCAGCGGTTCTCCGGGTAACCCAGGTAGGGCGCGGACACGTCGTCCAGAGCAGCCCGGATCTCCTGGGGCAACACCACCGCCTCGGCGGCCAGCGACCCGACCAACTGCCCCACCGTGCGGGCCCCCACGATCGGCGCGGTCACCCCGGGGCGGTCCCGGACCCAGGCCAACGCCACGGCCAGCGGTGAGGTACCCAACCCGTCGGCGGCGGTGACCACCGCCTCGACCACCCGGGCCGCCTCCTCGGTCAGATAGTGCTCGACGAACGCCTGGAACCGCGGCGAGGCCGCCCGGGAGTCCGACGGCGTGCCATGCCGGTACTTGCCGGTCAACACCCCGCGTCCCAACGGCGACCAGGGCAACAACCCCACCCCGGCATCCAGGCAGGCCGGCACCACCTCACGCTCGACACCCCGCTCCACCAGCGAGTACTCCATCTGCGAGGACACCACCCGGGCCCGCCCGGGCCACGCCCGCTGCCAGGCTGCCGCCCAGGCCGTCTGCCACCCGGTGAAGTTCGACACCCCGACGTAGCGCACCCGACCACTGGACACCGCATGGTCAAGCGCGGCCAGGGTCTCCTCCAACGGCACCTCGTTGTCCCAGGCGTGCAGTTGCCACAGGTCGACGTAGTCGGTCTGCAACCGGGCCAACGACGCGTCCAGAGCGGCGAGCAGATGACCCCGGCTCGAACCGGCCCCCATCGGACCGGGACCGGTACGGCCGAACGCCTTGGTCGCCACCACCATCTCCGAACGCGGCACAACATCGCGAAGCAGCCGACCGAGCACCCGCTCACTGTCACCGTCGACGTACACGTCGGCGGTGTCGACCAGGGTGCCCCCGGCATCCCGGAACGCGGTGAGCTGCGCGGCCGCGTCATCCTCGTCGGTGTCCCGGCCCCAGGTCATCGTGCCCAGACCAAGACGCGAAACCACCAGACCGCTTTGCCCCAGTGCGCGCTGCTGCATGCGCGGAAACCTACCCGGCTGGCCGATCGTCTCCGGTACGGCACGCGTAGTGTTGCGCCGCACACCGAAGGGGACTGGACATGCGCCTGGGACTCAACCTCGGTTACTGGGGAGCCGGTAACGACCACGAAAACCTCGCCCTGGCACAGGAGGCCGACCGGCTGGGCTACTCGGTGGTGTGGGCCGCCGAAGCCTATGGTTCCGACGCGGTCACCGTGCTGGCCTGGGTCGCCGCCCAGACCACACACGTGGACGTGGGCACCGCGGTCATGCAGATCCCAGCCCGCACACCGACCGCCACGGCGATGACCGCGGCCACCCTGGACACCCTGTCGGGAGGCCGGTTCCGACTGGGCCTGGGTGTGTCCGGCCCCCAGGTGTCCGAAGGATGGCACGGCGTACGGTTCGCCAAACCACTGGGACGGACCCGCGAGTACGTCGACATCGTGCGGATGGCGCTACGCCGCGAACGGGTGAGCTACCAGGGCGAACACTTCACCCTGCCACTGCCCGATGGACCGGGAAAACCCCTCAAACTGACGGTGCACCCGGCCCGCGAGACCATACCGGTCTACCTGGCCGCGGTCGGACCCCGCAACGTCGAGTTGACCGGTCAGATCGCCGACGGTTGGCTGGCGATCTTCTTCTCCCCGGAACACGCCGAACCCTCCCTGGCAGCCCTGCGGGCCGGGCGGGCCCGCACCGGGCGGGACCTCGACGGTTTCGACGTGGTCGCCACCGTGCCGGTGGTCTTCGACGACGACCCGCAGGCGGCCGCCGACCCGGTCCGCGGCTACGCCGCCCTGTACGTCGGGGGGATGGGCAGCCGCGAGCAGAACTTCTACAACGCCCTGGCCCGCCGGATGGGCTACGAACAGGCCGCCGAACAGATCCAGGAACGCTACCTGGCCAGGGACTACGCCGGGGCCATGGCTGCGGTACCGTTCGGCTTCCTCGACTCCACCTGCCTTCTCGGTCCGGTCGGCAGGGTCGCCGAACGGATGCGCGCATACGCTGGCGCGGGCGTGACCACCCTCGCCCTGGCGCCGCAGGGCACTCTCGAACAACGACTCGCCGCGCTGCGTGCCGCCAGACAGTCGCTGGACCTGTCGGGAGTGGGCGACTGACCCACCCGGTAGGGCAGGACGGTCCGATCCCGGTGGAGCCGACGTCCCTTCCCCACCGACCGCCCGCGAGCAGAGGACTCCTCTTGAGGCCCCAGCCCAGCCCCGCAGGTGCCCCCGTCGCCCCGCCCACCGCCGGCGGCAGGACCGACCACGGCTCCCAACCGGCCACACCCGGCCACTGCCACCGCCACCCTGCGGGCCACCCCGGGCCCGACCCTGACCGGACGCCGGTGAGGCCGCGGTGAACCTGGTCCAGGGCGCGGTCCTGGGTGTCGTGCAGGGCCTGACCGAGTTCCTCCCGATCTCCAGCACCGCGCACCTGCGGATCGTGCCCGCGCTCGCCGGCTGGCCCGACCCCGGCGCGGCGTTCACCGCGGTGGTGCAACTGGGCACGATGCTGGCCATCCTGCTCTACTTCTGGCGGGAGATCCTGCACATCAGCGTGGCCTGGGCGCGGGGCTTCACCGACCCGGAGGCCCGGGCCAGCCTGGAATGCCGTATCGGCTGGTACGTGCTCCTGGCCACCATCCCGATCGGCGTGTTCGGCCTGCTCTTCGCCGACCAGATCGAGACCGGCGCACGCAACCTGTGGCTGATCGCCAGCACCCTGGTCGTGCTGGGTCTGGTGCTGGGGGTCGCCGACCGTGTCGGAGCCCGCAACCGGGTGGAGGAGCAGATCCGGCTGCGCGACGGGCTGGTCGTCGGCCTGGCCCAGGCCGCGGCACTGATACCCGGGGTGTCCCGGTCGGGTGCCACGATCACCGCCGGGCTGTTCATGGGCCTGGAACGGGAGGCCGCGGCGCGTTTCTCGTTCCTGCTGTCGGTGCCCGCCGTGGTGCTGTCCGGACTGTTCGAACTACGCAAGGTCGGCGCCCACGGCGGACCCGGGGTCGCGGTGACCGTCCTGTCCACCGTCCTGGCCTTCGTCGTGGGCCTGGCCTCCATCCACTGGTTGCTGCGGTATCTGACCCGGCACAGCACGGCGGTGTTCGTCGGCTACCGGGTGGCTCTGGGGGTGGCTCTTCTGGGCCTGCTCTCCAGCGGCCTGCTCAGCGCGACGTGATCGGCATCCCGTCACCGGAACACTCGGCCGCGGGAACCTCCACCCGCACCGCGTGGCGACGTAACACCCCGGCCAACGGCTCACCGACACCAGCGGCGGTACTACACACCACCAGTTCCACCAGTTCGGTCGGTAGGCCGCGTACCGCCACCGCCAACAGTTCCACCTCGGTCGAGTCGGCCCGGTCCACGTTGTCGAACACCACCACGCTGTGTCCGACCGTGGCCCCCCAGGCGTACAACAGGTCCACCAGGCCGTGGGCGATCCGGGAGACCTCCAACCGGGAGTACCGCTGCCCCTGCATCGGCGGACCCGACATCGTCAGATCCTCACCGGGTAAACCCACCGGCGCCCACAACTCCGGAGCCAACGTGAACAACTCGACACCATGTGCACGTACCGCCGCCGGGTCCTCCACACACAGCGTCGGTACGATCTGCCGAACCAACTGGGTGGTGCCGGCGAACGCCCCCCGACTGGCGTCACTGTCGACCACGTGCACCGGGGTGGCGGCATCGACATCGTCGAGTACGGCTGCCCGACAGGCGCCCTGATGCGGCCCCACGAGCCACCGGTGAGCCACCACGCGTCCCTCTCCTCGGATACGAGCCGTCGCCACCGCGGCATCCAGGACACGGGCCGGCCGGGGCCGACCAAGCCTAGACCGCCACCCCGAGGATGGTCACTGTTTCTGATCGAACCATCACGGTACGTGTCCGAACACCACGCCTCACCGCCACGCCACAGGGGGTGGTGGACTGCCGTAAGCGCAGTGTGCATGAGTTTGTTCTGGCTCGCTGAAGTGCTCGTGCGGATCTGGCTGGATGGGCGCAGGTACAGGGGACCACTCCCGGCCGCCGTTTGTCGTCTTGGGCCCGTCGGGTGCGGAAACCGGGTGCTGACCGGGGAGTCCTCTTCCCGTTGGGCCGGGAGCATCACGAAGGCCACGCATGATCAGTGGGCGTTGTCCCGGCGTGCGCAGGCCGCGCACATCCAGGGCCTTGAGGCTGGTGTCCGCACGAACTGATCAGGAACGGTTTCTGCCCGAGCGGTACCGGCCCGTGCTCCGGACCGGTGCGCATAGAGTGGCCCGGTGACGACCGTCCTGCTCGTGCGCCACGGACTGACCACCGCGACCGGCACCACCCTGTCCGGCCACACCCCCGGCTACCACCTCGACGAACGCGGACACACCCAGGCCACCGAACTGGCCCGGCGGCTACGCCCGATACCGCTGGCCGCCGTGGTCACCAGCCCACTGGAACGCTGCCGGGAAACCGCGGCGGCCCTGATCGGTGGACGCGCCGGGCTCGACGCCCAGATCGACGACCGGGTCGTGGAGGTCCACTACGGCGACTGGACCGGCCGACCGCTCAAGGAACTGGCCCGACAACCACTGTGGAAGGTGGTCCAACAACA
Source organism: Mycobacteriales bacterium (assembly GCA_036566245.1). GTDB lineage: Bacteria > Actinomycetota > Actinomycetes > Mycobacteriales > DASULA01 > DASULA01. Next base: position 8,747 of record DATCWR010000094.1, read on the forward strand.
CCCGTCCGCGGCGGTGTTCCCCGGCCCCGACGGCGAATCCCTCGCCGCCACCCAGGCCAGGGCCGTCGCGGCCATCCGGGACTGGAACACCCGGCTGGGACCACAGGCCACCTACGCGGTGTGCAGCCACGGCGACGTCATCAAGGCCATCCTCGCCGACGCCCTGGGCATGCACCTGGACCTGTTCCAACGCATCGTGGTCAACCCGTGCTCGGTGTCGGTGGTCACCTACACCGACACCCGCCCGTTCGTGGTCCGGGTCAACGACAACGGGGCGTCGGTCGCCGACCTGCTCCCGCCCACCCGCCGCCGCAGGTCCCGACGCGCGAGCAGCGACGCGGTGGTGGGCGGCGGAACTGGCACGACCGCGTAGGGTCAGAGCCATGGCACGTCAGGTGTACCTCTTCGAGCAGCCGGAGCGCTTCGTCGCCGGCACCGTCGGCGAGCCGGGCGAACGCACCTTCTACCTCCAGGCGACCGGAGGCGGACGCACCGTGAGCGTCGCCCTGGAAAAGCTACAGGTGTCGCTGCTGGCCGACCGCCTGGAGGAGTTACTGGAAGAAGTCCAACGTCGGCTGGGTGTCCAGATGCCCGCAGCAGGCCAGGTGGAAGACCTCAGACCACTGGACATGCCCGTCGACGAGGAGTTCCGGGTCGGCGCGATGGGTCTGGCCTGGGACGCCGACGACGGCGTGGTGGTTGTCGAGGCACAGGCCCAGGGCGAGGAACCCGCCGACGAGTCGACCATCCTCGAGGACGTGGAGGAGGGACCCGACGTGCTCCGGGTGAAGATCACCCCGCAGGACGCGCGCGAGTTCGTCAACCGCGCCCGCAGGGTCGTCGCCGCCGGTCGACCCCCCTGCCCGCTGTGCGGCCTGCCCCTGGAACCAGCCGGCCACATCTGCCCCCGCCAGAACGGCTACCGCCGCTGACCCCGCCACCACCACCGTGACCGATCTGGTACCTCCCCGACAGGACGGCGAACCCGCCGCGCCCGGTGACTCCAGCCCCGAGGTGCTGACCCTGCTGCGCCAGGGAGAGATCACCGTCGAGGGCCGACTGCTCGACGCCAGCAACGCGACCCTGTACTGCACCATCACCCACCAGGACCTGCGGGCCGCCTGCGTGTACAAACCCGTCCGCGGGGAACGGCCCCTGTGGGACTTCCCCGACGGCACCCTGGCCGGCCGGGAAGCCGCCGCCTACCTGATGTCCCAGGCCACCGGGTGGAACATCGTGCCACCCACGGTGCTGCGGGACGGACCGTTCGGACCGGGCATGGTCCAGCTGTGGATCAACGCGGACACCTCGGTGGACCCACGTCGACTGGTACGGGCCGGGGGCACACCACTACGCCGGATGGCCGTCTTCGACGCGGTGATCAACAACGCCGACCGCAAGGGCGTCCACCTCATCCCGCTACCCGGCGGGCATGTCTACGGAGTGGACCACGGCGTGTGCTTCGCGGCCGAACCGAAACTCCGCACCGTGCTGTGGGGATGGGCCGGTCAGGCACTCACCGACGAGGCGATCGACATGCTGTCCCGGCTGCGTGCCCACCTGGAAGGAGCCCTGGCCCGGTCACTGGCCGACCTGCTGACCACCCGCGAGATCAACGCGACGATCGCTCGGGTGGAGGCACTACTGTCCCGCAGACGCCACCCCGAACCCAGCGGTGAGTGGCCGGCGGTGCCCTGGCCACCCTTCTGACCGGGGCCCCGGCCGATCCCGGGACACGCTCCGCCATCGGTCACCGGACCACCCGGTGGGCAACCACCACCATCCCGACCGCACGCAGCGTCCCCTCGGCGATCCTGCGGCACTCCACCCGTCGGGTGGTCTGCACCACCGCCGCGGCGACCCGGTCATCGCCCTGCCAGACCCAACCGGGCGGAGCGATCATCCGCCACACCGTCTCGGTGTCGAAGGGCTTGTCCACCACCGCCCCGGCCCGGGTCAGCGCCGCCAGCATTGCCGCACCGGTGTGCAGCGGCGCCGGCGAGGCATCCCCCCGTTCGGCCTGCCACCGCTCCACCGGATCGGCGTCCGGATCGAAGGCCACCGCATCCTCGGGCAGGGCCAACACACCGGCCGCCACCAACAGACCCCGGGTGTCGTACAGGAACCCCGCCGTGGCCTGGTCCACCCGCTCCCGGGCGAACTCCTCGAGCACCACCAGACCGCCGGGTCGGACCAACCGCAGGGCGTGCCCGACCGTGGCATCCAGATCTGCGATGTGATGCAGCGAACGGGTGAACAACACCACGTCCTGGTCCGACCCGGCCGGTATGTCGCCGACGCCCGCACACACCACCTCCACCCCGCGTGCCGCTGCCACCGCCCCCGCCTCGGGATCTGGCTCCACACCCACGACCCGGTACCCCAGCCGACCCAACCCGGCGGCCAACGCGCCGCGCCCGCACCCGACCTCCATCACCCGGGCCGGTGGGGGTGGCAGCACCTGCCGGAGCCGAGCCAGGCTGTAGCCCACGGCCAACCGATCCATCTCGAACATCCGACCTCCTCGACGTCGTCGGGCCGTCCGCCCCGGGCCGGACATCGCCCCGTACCGCCTGCGGTACGCCGCACGCCACACCGGCCCCGACCAACAACCCGCCTGAATGGCACGGTGAGTATCCACATCCCCAACCAGGACTTTCCTGCCGGTGGCACCGGGGCGCCCGGACCGGCCGATCGGTAGGGTTTGGGGCATGCAGTCCTGGCCTGCCCCAGAGGTACCCTGCCTTCCCGGGCAGGGGCGCCCGCTACGGCTCCACGACACCGCCACCGGCGAGGTCCGCCCCACCGCACCGGGTGCGACGGCCGGCATGTACGTGTGCGGGATCACCCCCTACGACGCGGCACACATGGGCCACGCGGCGACCTGCGTGGCCTTCGACCTGATCAACCGGATGTGGCGGGACGACGGGCACGCGGTGCGCTACGTGCAGAACGTCACCGACGTTGACGAACCCCTGCTGGAACGCGCCGAACGCGACAGCGAGGACTGGGTGGCGCTCGGCCAACGGGAGACCGAACTGTTCCGCCAGGACATGGCCGCGCTCCGGGTACTACCACCAGACCACTACGTGGGAGCCGTCGAGGCGATCCCCGAGATCGTCGAGAAGGTACAGGGCCTGCTCGAGGCGGGCGCGGCCTACCGACTCGACGGCGACGTGTACTTCTCCGTCGACGCCGACCCCAGGTTCGGCTACCAGTCCGGCCTGGACACCCCGACCATGATCCGGCTCGCCGGCGAGAACGGCGGCGACCCCGACCGGCCCGGCAAGAAGAACCCCCTCGACCCGGTGCTGTGGCGGGCCCGACGGCCGGACGAACCGTCCTGGCCGAGCCCCCTGGGTCCAGGCCGACCCGGTTGGCACGTGGAGTGCGCCGCGATCGCCCTGAACCGACTCGGGATGAGTTTCGACGTGCAGGGCGGCGGCCGAGACCTGGTCTTCCCGCACCACGAGATGTCAGCCGCCCACGCCGAGGCACTCACCGGGGCGTGGCCGTTCGCCCGACACTATGTCCACGCCGGACTGATCGGCCTGGACGGGGAGAAGATGTCCAAGAGCCGGGGCAACCTGGTGTTCGTCTCCCGCCTACGCGACCGCGGCGTGGACCCCGCGGCGATCCGACTGGCCGTCCTCGCCGGGCACTACCGGGCCGACCGGCAGTGGACCCCCGCCCTGCTGGAGACCGCGACGCGGCGACTGGAGCGGTGGCGGCAGGCGGTGTCCCGCCCGACCGGACCGGACGCCGAGGTGGTCCTCGACGCGGTACGCACCCGACTCGCCGACGACCTGGACACCACCCGGGCACTGGCCGCGGTGGACCGCTGGGCCGACCAGACCCTCGACATCGGCGGCCCCGCCGGTGAGGCCCCCCGGCTGGTCGCCAACCTGGTCGACGCCCTGCTGGGGGTCAGCCTCTAGACGATTCCCGGGCCCTCGCCAGGGCGCCCCGGCTCTGGGGTCACACCGAAGGGGGTGGTGCTGTGTTGCCCTCTGTCGGATCGAGCTTCGCTCCACCCCACCCCCCCACAAACCCCCGGAGCCACGAGGCAGTTGGCAGACACCCCGCAGTCAACCGTCTAGGACCCGCCCTGCCGGCGCCGCCGCAGGTAACGTTCGAACTCCCGGGCGATCGTCTCACCGCTGGTCTGCGCCAGGTCGGCCTCGTTCTCCCGCTGTTCGAGCGACCGGACGTACTCGGTCACCTCGGCGTCCTCACGGGCCATCGCGTCGACCACCGACTGCCACTCGTCGGCCTGCTCGGGCAGTGCACCCAACGGCACGGCCACGTCAAGTACCTCCTCGACCCGGTGCAACAGGGCCAACGTGGCCTTGGGGCTCGGCGGCTGGGAGACGTAGTGCGGCACAGCCGCCCAGAACGAGATCGCCGGAATGCCTGCCCGCACGCACGCGTCCTGGAGTACCCCGGTGATACCCGTGGGGCCCTCGTAGCGGGAGGTCTCCAGGTCGAACCGGGCAGCCGACCCCGCGTCATAGGACGAACCGGTCACCGGCACCGGGCGGGTGTGCGGGGTGTCGGCGAGCAGCGCGCCGAGGGTGACCACCGTCTGCACGCCCATCTCCCGGCAGATCTCCAGGATCTCCTCACAGAAGGTGCGCCACCGCATGTTCGGTTCCAGACCACGCATCAACACCACGTCACGGTTGGACTCGGGAGGACGGCACACCGAGAACCGGGTGGTCGGCCACTCCACCCGCCGGGTCACCCCGTCGACCAGCGAGACGGACGGACGATTCACCTGGAAGTCGTAGTACTCGTCGGGATCCAGGGCGGCCAGTGGACGAGCGTCCCAGATGAGCTCGAGATGCTCCACCGCGGTGGTCGCCGCGTCGCCCGCGTCGTTCCACCCCTCGAAGGCACCGATGAGAACCGGGTCGGTGAGCTCCGGCAGGACGTCGAAGTCGGTCACCTGGTCAGCCTACGTCCGGAGCGGCGTCGGCGACGTACCCGCGACCGACCCCACCGGTTCGACCCACCCCACCGGCGACGGTCACCCACCCGCACACCGGGGCCCGCGTCGATCATCCGATCGATCATCAGACCCACCCGGGATGGTCACCGGATCGGGCGCCCGCCAGGTGCGCCGGGTAGCCGACCAGGAAGCCCGCAACCAACCCCAGTACCCTGACGCCCATGACTGGCTCTTCCGACTCGCCCCTACTCGCCGCGCTCCAGGAGCGGGTGGTCGTCGCAGACGGGGCGATGGGAACCATGTTGCAGGCTCACGACCTGTCACTGGATGACTTCCAGGGCCTGGAAGGCTGCAACGAGATCCTCAACGTCAGCCGACCGGACGTGGTACGTGGCGTACACGACGCATATCTTGCGGCTGGCTGTGACGCGGTCGAGACAAACAGCTTTGGTGCCAACCACGCGAACCTCGGTGAATACGGCATCGCAGACCGAATCTACGAACTGTCCGAAGCCGCCGCACGGCTGGCCCGCGAGGTCGCCGACGGATGGTCCACCCCTGACCGGCCCCGCTGGGTGATCGGCTCGGTCGGCCCAGGTACCAAACTGCCCACCCTCGGTCACGCCCCCTACGCCGTCCTGCGCGACGCCTACCAACAGCAGGTCGACGGACTGCTCGCCGGTGGCGTGGACGCGGTCCTCATCGAGACCGCCCAGGACCTGCTCCAGGCCAAGTCCGCCCTCGTCGGGGCCCGCCGGGCGATGGCCGCCGCCGGCCGGAAGGTACCCCTGTTCGCCCAGGTGACCGTGGAGACCACCGGCACCATGCTGCTCGGTTCGGAGATCGGCGCCGCGCTGACCGCGCTCCAACCACTGGGCATCGACTCGATCGGGCTGAACTGCGCCACCGGCCCCACCGAGATGAGCGAGCACCTGCGCCACCTGTCCCGCAGCGCACGGGTCGGCCTGTCGTGCATGCCCAACGCCGGACTACCCGAACTCGGCGCCCACGGCGCGGTGTACCCGCTGACACCGCAGGAACTGGCCAGCGCACTGGCCTCGTTCGTCACCGAGTTCGGGGTCACCCTGGTCGGCGGCTGCTGCGGCACCACACCCGAACACCTACGCATGGTCGTCGACCAGGTCCGTGACCTCACCCCGGCCCAACGGCGCCCCCGCGGCGAGGCCGGCACCAGTTCGCTGTACCAGCCCGTCGCGTTCCGGCAGGACAGTTCGGTCCTGATGATCGGTGAACGCACCAACGCCAACGGGTCACGGGCCTTCCGCCAGGCCATGCTCGAGGACCGCTGGGACGACTGCGTGGAGATCGCCCGCCAGCAGACCCGCGACGGATCGCACCTGCTCGACCTGTGCGTGGACTACGTCGGCCGCGACGGTGTCGCCGACATCCGTGAGGCCGCCGGCCGACTCGCCACCGCCTCCACGTTGCCGATCGTCATCGACTCGACCGAACCGAACGTGGTCGAGGCCGGACTGGAGATGCTCGGCGGCCGCTGTGTGGTCAACTCGGTCAACTACGAGGACGGCGACGGGGAAAACTCCCGCATGCACCGGGTGATGCCCATCGTCATCGAGCACGGCGCCGCGGTGGTCGCCCTGACCATCGACGAACAGGGCCAGGCCCGCACCGCCGAGTGGAAGGTCCGGGTCGCCACCCGCCTGATCGAGGACCTCACCACCAGATGGGGCATGCGCGTCGAGGACATCCTGGTCGACTGCCTGACCTTCCCGATCGCCACCGGCCAGGAAGAGACCCGCCGTGACGCACTGGAGACCATCGAGGCGATCGCCGAGGTCAAGCGCCGTTTCCCCACCGTGCAGACGACCCTGGGCGTGTCCAACGTCTCCTTCGGGTTGAACCCGCCGGCCCGGCAGGTCCTCAACTCGGTGTTCCTGCACGAGTGCGTGAAGGCCGGTCTGGACTCGGCCATCGTGCACGCCTCGAAGATCCTGCCCATGTCGAAGATCCCCGACGAACAGCGCGAGGTCGCCCTCGACATGGTCTACGACCGGCGCCGCCCGGCGACCGCCGACGCACCCGAGTACGACCCACTCCAGCGTTTCCTGGAACTGTTCGAGGGCGCCGACATGTCCGCGGCCCGCCAGTCCAGGGCCGAGGAACTTGCCGCACTGCCACTGTCCGAACGGCTCCAACGCCGCATCATCGACGGCGAACGCAACGGCCTGGAAGCCGACCTGGACGAGGCCCTGACCACCAGACCAGCCCTGGAGATCATCAACGACACCCTGCTGGAAGGCATGAAGGTTGTCGGGGACCTGTTCGGCTCCGGGCAGATGCAACTGCCCTTCGTACTCCAGTCCGCCGAGGTGATGAAGGCCGCCGTCGCCCACCTGGAACCCCACGTCGCCGCGGACTCCGCCGGTGGCACCACCAACAAGGGCACCATCGTGGTCGCGACCGTCAAGGGCGACGTACACGACATCGGCAAGAACCTGGTGGACATCATCCTGTCCAACAACGGCTACACCGTGATCAACCTGGGCATCAAGCAATCCATAAGCGCGATCCTCGAGGCGGCCGAGGAACACCACGCCGACGTGGTGGGCATGTCCGGACTACTGGTCAAGTCCACGGTGATCATGAAGGAGAACCTCGAGGAGATGAACTCCCGAGGTGTGGCCGACCGCATGCCGGTAGTGCTCGGCGGTGCCGCACTCACCCGCGCCTACGTCGAGAACGACCTGGCCGACCTGTACACCGGACAGGTGCACTACGCCCGGGACGCCTTCGAGGGACTGCGCCTGATGGACTCGCTGATGAAGGCCCGTCGCGCCGGCGCAACCGGCGAGGCAACGACCGCGTTCGACGAGGAGTACGCCCGCAAGCGGGCCGAGCGCCGAGCCCGACGTGAACGGTCCCTGCGTATCGCCGAGAGCCGGCGCGCCGCCCAGGCCGACGAACCGGTCGTGACCGGTCGCTCGGACGTGGCCGTCGACAACCCGATCCCCACCCCGCCGTTCTGGGGTACCCGGGTCATCAAGGGCATCCCGATCGCCCACTACGCGGCCATGCTCGACGAACGAGCCACCTTCCGGGGTCAGTGGGGTCTGCGTGGGTCCCGCGTCGAGGGCAAGGGCCCCAGCTACGAGGAACTGGTGGAGACCGAGGGTCGCCCAAGGCTGCGGTACTGGCTGGACCGGTTCGCCACCGAGAACATCCTCGAGGCCGGCGTGGTATACGGCTACTTCCCATGCGTGAGCAAGGGCGACGACCTGATCGTGCTCTCCGGCGAGGACGGCAGCCCGGTGGGCCGCAGCGAACTGTGCCGGTTCACCTTCCCCCGGCAGAAGCGCGAACGGCGACTGTGCCTGGCCGACTTCTTCCGCCCGGAGGACTCCGGACAGGTCGACGTGGTCGCCTTCCAGGTCGTCACCGTCGGCAGCCGGATCGCCGACTTCTCCCACGAGTTGTTCGACGGCAACTCCTACCGTGACTACCTGGAGGTGCACGGCCTGTCGGTGCAACTCACCGAGGCACTGGCCGAGTACTGGCACCAGCGGGTACGGCAGGAAATGCGATTCGCCGACGGCACCACCGCGGCCGGTCAGGACAGCACCGAGATCACCGACTTCTTCCGACTCGGCTACCGTGGCGCGCGGTTCGCGTTCGGCTACGGCGCCTGCCCCGACCTGGAGGAACGCGCGAAGATCGCATCACTGCTCGCCCCCGAACGGATCGGCGTGCAGTTGTCCGAGGGATACCAGCTGCATCCCGAGCAGTCCACCGACGCCATCGTGGTGCACCACCCCGAGGCCAAGTACTTCAACGCCTGACCGGCGGAGGAACACCCTGACCACACCGCCCACACCACTGCGTGCCGTCCTGTTCGACATGGACGGCACGCTGGTCGACAGCGAGAAGATCTGGGACGTCGCCCTGGCCGACCTGGCGTCCATGCTCGGCGGACAACTCTCCCCGGCCACCCGGGCCGCCATGATCGGCGGCAACCTGTACGACTCGGTGTCGATGGTGCACGACGACCTGGGCGTGAGGGCGGATCCACAGACCAGTGGACGTTTCCTGCTCGAACGGGCCAGGACCTACTTCGCCCGCGGCCTGCCGTGGCGGCCCGGCGCCCGGGAACTCCTCGACGCGGTACACACCGCCGGACTACCCGCGGCGCTGGTCACCTCCACCCACCGGCACCTGGTCGACCTGGCCCTACACACCATCGGCCCGCACCGCTTCGACGCGGTGGTCTGCGGTGACGAGGTCACCCACAACAAACCCCATCCGGAGTCCTACCTGCGCGCCGCGCACCTGCTCGGGCTGACCCCCGACTCGTGCCTGGCCGTCGAGGACTCTCCGACCGGAGCCGCCTCGGCCGAGGCGGCCGGGTGCGTGGTACTGGCCGTACCAGCCGAGATCCCGGTCCCCGCCGGGATCCGCCGGATGATCCGCACCAGCCTGGTGGGCGTCACCGTGGACTACCTCACCGACCTACACGGCTCCTTCACACACCACACCGTGCCCTGACCAACCCGCCGGTGACCGCCCACGGCCACCACCGGATCACCCACGCTCGGCCCGCCGGTCCGGCGGATTGACCGCCACCCCGGCCTGGTCCCGGGGGAACGGCGGCAGCGTGCCTCCCTTTGCCGGGCACCGCTCGTGGTGGTCACACCAGTCACACAGCCGGCTGGGATTCGGACGGAAGTCCTCGGTGCGCACGGCCCGTTCGATCGCCCGCCAGATCGCCACCACGGTGCGTTCGAACCGCACCAACTCCTCGGCGTCCGGGTGGTAGGTGAGCACGTCCCGGTCGGCCAGGTAGATCAACCGCAGCTCGCGGGGCACCACCCCACGGGTCCGCCACAACACCAGGGCGTAGAACTTCATCTGGAACAACGCCCTCGCCTCGAATGCCTCCCGGGGCATCCCGCCGGTCTTGTAGTCGACCACCCGCAGTTCCCCGGTGGACGCCACGTCCAACCGGTCGACGTACCCGCGCAGCAGCAACCCGTCGGGCAGCACCGCCTCGACCAGTTCCTCCCGCCCGGCCGGCGAGAGCACCCGCGGATCCTCGACGGCGAAGTACCCGGCCACCAACTCCCGGGCCGAGCCCAACCACGCGGCCAACCGCGCACCGTCGGGGTCGTCACCGAACAGTTGCTCACCCACCGGGCGGGCCGCGTCCAACCGGTGCCACTCCGGGTCGACCATGGCCACCGCCGCGTCGACCGTGCGTTCCTGCGGGGGCAGATCGAACAGCCGCTCCAGCACGGCGTGCACCACGGTGCCCCTGATCTGCTCGGCGGTGGGCCGCTCAGGGATCCGGTCGATGGATCGGAACCGGTACAGCAGCGGGCAGGTCTTGAAGTCACCGGCCCGGGACGGGGACAGCGACCCCACCACCGTGACCGGCGGCGCACCCGCGACCACCGAACCAGGTCCGCTGCCCCGTACCGTTCCAGACGTCATGCGCAGACGGTAGCCGACCGGTGTGACCATCCCGCCACAGCCGGTCGACTCCGCTCACAACCAGCCCAGCCGGTCCACCGGCCAGGTCCGGCAGAACGCTCGGCCCACCAACAGATGCTCAGAAATAGGACCGAAGACCCTGCTGTCGGTGGAGTCGCACCGGTTGTCACCCATCACAAAGACACGGTCAGACGGCACCGTGACCCTCAAAAAGTCATCGGTACCATGACAGTCGGCCGGCACATAGGGTTCTTCCAGCGCCCGCCCGTTCACGAACACCTTCCGGTCGTGGGCGGTGATGGTGTCCCCGGGCAACCCGATGACCCGCTTGATCAGGTCCTCGTCGTTGATGTGCAACCGGGGCGGACGGCGGAACACCACCACGTCACCGCGACTCACATCGTGCAGGCGGTAACTCAACTTGTTCACGACCACCCGGTCACCTTCGAGCAGGGTCGGATGCATCGACCCGGACGGAATGAAGAAGGTCTGGAGCACGAACGTGCGCACCACCACCGCGGTGAGCAACGAGAACACGATCAGCAGCGGCAACTCCAGTCGGTTGATCCGCCGCTGCCGGCGGCGGGCCGCCGCCCGGGAAAGACCCTGCCGACCGGTCGGCAGGGGTGCCCGCTCCGACGCGGAGCGCCCCTCCTCCCCGGTGGTCCGGCCAGACCCCGAACGGGCACCCGGCAGGTCGACCTCCCCCGGCGGGTACACCTGCTCGGGACCGGCCGGGCGCCAGGTGCCGCGCGGGTGGTACGGGGCGATCTCCACGTCGTACCCGCCCGGAACCGACGGTGCGGCGCCCGACCCGTCAGACCCACCTCGGGACCATTCGGTCGACCCACCGGCAGAACCGTCCGACGACCGTCTGGTCGACCACCCCCTGTCCGGCGGCCGCCGGTCTGGCGAAAGACTGTCGGGGGACCGCCTGTCCGGTGCCGGCCTGAACACCTCGGTTGGTTCGAACAGCCACCCCGCCGGGCCCTCCGGGCCCGCCGGATCCGCTGGCCGGCCGCCGGTGGGGGGCTCGAACCGGTGTGGGACGCCGGAATGGTTCCACCGGCCCGGGTGGCGCGGGGGAACCTGTGGGCCAGACTGGTCACCCGGACCGCCGCGAGG
>DATCWR010000115.1:0-4046 GCA_036566245.1 Mycobacteriales bacterium
GACCTGGTGACCTGCCCGACACGCAGGACGGCGTGCACCCGGGCGTCCTCGGCGGCGCGCAGCTCGTGCGCCGCGGTGATCCGTGCGGCCCAGGTGCTGAGCCTGCCCAGGATCGCCTCGTCGGGCCTGACCAGCACCCACGCGGGGATGCCGGCGAGCAGGGTGCCGGCGGTCACTGCCGCTGCCACGGCCACCATGGCTGGCCTCCGTTCTGGTCGGGGGTGATGCGCTGTGAGGTGCGGGACAGGTGCCGGCGTTCGGTGTCGACCGCGACGCAGCCGAACAGCGTGGCGACGATGGCCATGACCGCGAGGAAGCCCAGGAGCTCAGCCACGGTCGGCCTCCTGGGTGCACTTCGGGCACAGGCGGACGACGTGCGGGCGTCGTGTGGCGGGGTCGGTCAGATCCAGGGTGATCAGGGTCGATCTGCCGTCCACGGCGTCGCCGAGGGTGGTCGGCAGGTCGCACCGGTAGCACCAGCCAACATGGCTGTCACGCACCGGCCCGGTCGGCTCGTACCCGGAGGCGGTTTTGGCCCACGGCGGGACGGACAGCAGGTCAGTCACCGTCGGCCTCCCTTGCCGGGCTGGGGCTTGGCGTCGAGGTGGTCCGTCGGGGATGCGGGCGCCGGCTTGGTTCCGGCCGGCCATCCCGGGGTGGTGCCCCGGCGGTGGGAGGTGTGGGCGGGTTTGGGTTCGCGGGCGGAGAACCACATCGCGACGGTGCCCAGCACGTCGAGTCCGGTGGCGACGGTGAACGCGGTCATGCCGACACCCAGCCGCGCCATACCTGGTGCAGGGCGGCCTTGACCGTCTGCCTGTCTGCCTCCCACTGCGGTCCGTCGTCGGCCGGCAGGAAGGTGTAGGCCAGTGCGTCCAGGGCCTGCCGCGCCTGGGCTGGCTGGCCGGACAGCAGGGCCGCACGAATGGTCACCACGGCGTCCGGCGCCCACGCGCCGATCCGGTCGAGGGCGGCCTGCACGTCCGGGTCGATGCTGCCGGCCGGCTTCTCCTGCCGCCCGGCCTCCAGGTGGTCGGCCATGGCCCGCAGGTGGGTGGTCAGGTCGATCACGGCGCTGATCAGTTCGGCGTGCATGGGCCGACGGGCCCCGGGGGTGATCAGGGGCATGGCCCGGGTGAGCGCCTCCCGGGCGGCCTGGACGATGTCGGTGTCGGACATTCGCTGTTCCTCTCTGTTACGGTCGTGCCGGTCATTCGCTGACCGGTTGGGCCGCCCGTGCAGGGGCGGCCCGCTTGTTTCAGGCGGACTTGCGAGCGGCACGGGCCTGGCTGGACTTCATGGCGAGCCGGGACATGTGGGCACGCATCGCGGCGTGGGCGCGGCGCGTCCGCTCGGCCGGGTCGAGGACCCCGTCGGGGTCGACCTCGTGCTCGAACTTCGCCAGGAAGCCCTTCCTCGCGGGGGCGAGGTGCTCGGTGGAGTTCACCCGGGAGTGCAGGGCGAACCCGCCGATCCGGCCACGCATCGACATCTGCTCGGGGGTCACGCCGCACCGCCCCACCGGGGCACGCCGAACGGCGTAGAGCCACTGACGACCAGTTCGTTCACTTCGCGCCCCCAATCTGTCCAACCGGTTCGGCACTGTCGGAGGGGTCGACGCTGAACAGGGCGTTCACGTCGGCGCCCAACGTCGAGGCGATCCGGGCCGCGTACTCCGCCCCGCATCCCGGCGTCCGGCCGAGCCTCAGGCGCACGATGTGCGTCTTTGACCGGTATCCGGCCGCCTGGGCGAGCACCGCGTCGGTGACTCCCCGCGCACGCATCAGGTCCCGTAGGACCGTGTGGTCTCTGAGTCTCACGTGGTCAACGGTAGCCCACGTTGAACGCTGTGTCCAGAAATCCTGAACACAGACACAGTGAGCCACTAGCCCATCCGGGCGATATGTCCCCTAGACCAGTGGATGAGGACACAATCACGTGCGACCGTGTGACCTGTGGGTGTGTCCAGTCGTTGTGGACGACATGAGCCTGGAGACGACATTGATGACCAGGGACGATGCCGTACCGAACGCGACGGAGACGGGCGCGGTGGCCGCCCTCATCCAGTACGCGAGTGCGCACTACGGGGTGAGCTACAGGGAGATCGAGAGCCGCTCTGGGATCTCGAAGGCGTCGATCTCGAACTACGCGCGGGGACGCATCGAGACGTTGCCCAAGCACGCTCGCCTGGTGGCGCTCGCCCGCGCGCTACGGGTGCCCCTGCCGGTGCTTCTGCACGCGTTCCTGGTGGATCTGGGCCTGGACATCCTCGGGCAGACCAGTGGCACCGTGGAGGAGGCGGTCAGGGAGGCGGACTGGCTGACCGATGACGAACGTGACCTACTTCTACGGCAGATCACCATGTTTCGCCAGACACGCCAGAATCGTCCGTGAACTATGTTCACAGATTTCAGTAGCTGCTACCCCCAAAAGCCGTCCCCTGGGGCGTATCGTCGCTGATCATGCAGTAGACCCATAAGGGGGGAACGCGTGATCAGAGTGTCTACAGCAATCAATGCGGCACTGTGGGTTGCGGCGATCGTGGCGATCGTCCGGCGTCGGCGGGTCGAGAGGGGTATCGACCCGCGTACGGTGCGCCTGCTCCTTGAGGAGGGTGCTCGGATCGAACGGGAGGCGCACGCCAGGTCGCGCCAGGCGTGAAATGAGGGTGGAGACCACCAGGGGCGGTCTCCCCTTACCCCCCGGTCTACAGCTTGTCTCCAAGGGAGTGCTGGTCGTAGGCCGACAGTGCCCGCTCGGCCGCCACACTCTTGCCGTACACGCTGAGCATCGCCCGCGACGTCCATCCGTTCAGTTCCATCAGGTCGTCGTCGCCACCACCAGACGCCCGGTAGTAGTGGGAGAAGGTGTGCCGGAACGTGTGCGGATGCAACGGCACACCGATCTGCTGGGCGCGGCGCTCCACCAACTGGTACAGGCCCGACCCGGTCAGCGGTCCGCGGTTCTTCTCGCCCAGCCACAACGCCGGCAGGTCGGCCTGCTTGTGCCGGGCCCGGACCCGCAGGTACCGGTCCACGGCGTTGGCGGTCTTCCGGCCGAACCTGACGATCCGCTGCTTGTCGCCCTTGCCGGTGACCAGGGCGCGGCGGGTGTCCAGGTTGATGTCCTTTGTGCTCAGCCCGGCCATCTCCGCCCGGCGGATCCCACAGTCCAACCACAACCGGATCAGCGCCTCGTCGCGGCGGGCCACGAACTCGTCGTTCCCCCACAGCCCGCGGGCCCGGGCGGCACCACGGGGCAGCGTCGGTTTGCAGGTGGCGATCAGGGCCCGGCACTGGTCCTCGGACAGGACGAAGGTCATCTTGGCTTTGACCTTCGGCGGGGACATGCCGGTCAGCGGGCTGGCTGCGATCTCGTCTTCCTTGGCCAGCCACTTGAACCACTGCTGTAACGCCCGGAACTGGTTGTTGGCGTACCCACTGGACCGCTCGGCGATCAGCGAGGCGAGGTACCCCTCGACGTGGTGTGTGGTGACCTGGTCCCAGGAGTCGACCGGCCGGGGCATGTCGTCGGGGTCGTCGGGGCTCGGGGTGGTCAGCCATCCGGCGATCCGGCGGGCGGCGTAGGTGTACCCCTCGACGGTGTTCTCGGCCCGGTTCTGGGATCGCAGGTATCGGCCGAAGGATGGCAGCAGAACCAGTAGTGGACCGGAGAGGTCTGATGTCATGAATGGCAATGTTAGGTTCTGTCTGAGCGGCATGGCAACTGGCCGGGTTGGGGCCTGAGCGTGTTTTCGCAGGTCAGAGGGGGTATGTGGGCGCAGCTGGGTTCGAACCAGCGACCCCTCGCTTGTAAGGCGGGCGGCTCTGAGCGGCATGCTTGGGGTGTGTTTTGAGCGTGGGTGCAGTGAGCGAAGTCGGTGAAGGCGAGATCTGAGTAACGGCAGGGCCCCCGGCATCGTCACCGGGGGCGTGGTTCGCGGGCAGGTGTGCGGGTCAATCCTCCTCAAGAAGCGGGGCGAGGTAGAAATCGGGACGCGCCAGGAACCGCCGCCAGTTGTCCACCAAGTCCAACGCGGACCACTC
>DATCWR010000117.1:0-8059 GCA_036566245.1 Mycobacteriales bacterium
CAGCCGGGCCAGCGACCCACCGCCACCGGCCCGGGACACCGGGGTCAACCGGTCAGCCAGCCGGGTGGCCGCCCGCCAGCCACGGGCGGGGGTCAGGTCGCCGACCAGGTCCTCGGGCACGTCGGCCCCGAGCACCGCCCCGGTGCGGGCCAGCATCAGGGCCAGCGCGGGACCGGCGTTCCACTGCTCGGCCCGGTTGACCACCGCATCCCAGTCCAGCCACCCGTCCTCGCGTCCGCGCAGCAGGGCCTGTTCGATGTCCTTGCACCACACCAGCCGGTGGCCGCCGGACAGGCTGGCGTGCAGGGCCAGGTGCACCAGGGTGTCCAGTTCGTCGAGGGTGCGGACCGTGCGGCCGGCCAGCGAGATGGTGCGGGCCCGACGGAGCAGCAGGTCCACACTGGCCGGGAACGCCTGTCGTACGTCCATCTCGGCGAACAGACTCCAGTGCAGATCCAACACCGTCCCGGCCGGGGTGAACAGCCGCAGTTCGCCGAGCATGCGCTGCCGGGCCAGCCGCCAGTTCGCCTCGTACACCCGGCAGCCGGCCTCCTCCAGGCTGGACAGGGCCAACGCGAAGTCACGCGGGGTCACCACCAGGTCCAGGTCCACCGACGCGCGCAGGTCCGGTCGCCGGTAGACGTGCTCGGCCAGCACCGGACCCTTGACGACCAGGTAACGGGTACCGGCCGCACCGAGCACCTCGTCGACCAGTTCCAGGTCGGACAGGGTGCGCAGGTGTCGGCCCACGTTCCCGCGGTACTGCTCGCGGACCACGGTCGCGTCGTCCCGTTCGGACAGTCCACCGGCCCGCAACGCGGTCCACAGGCAGCCGACCACGCCGTGCCGGCGGGCCGCCTCGGCGATGCCGGTCACGCCGTACTGGTCGACGTACCGGGTCAGTTCGGGTACCGGCTGGTCCAGCGGATGTTCACGCACACACGCCACCAGGGCCTCGGCGGTGGCCCGGCGGCGGGGTTCGCCATGCCGGGGTCCGACCCGGTCACTGTGCCGGGCGGCGTCAGGTCTGGTCGCCGGCATCGTCGTCTCCGCTGTGTTCGGCCGGGTCGTCCCCGGTGTGGTCGGTGGTGTGTCTGGTCCGGGCGAAGTACCGCAGTGCCTCGGGATCGTCGGTGTCCACCAGCCGCGAGCCCGGCTCGACAGCGGGCCGCGGACGGTCCGGCCACTCGCGCGTCGGCAGACCCAACAGGTCGTCGTACACCCGCACGTAGGCGCGCCGCTGCGGCTGCCAGTCCAACGTCTCGACGGCGCGGCGGCGGGCGGCCACCCCCATCTGTTCGCGGGCGACCGGATCGTCGAGCAGGTCGGCGATCGCCTTGGCGAACCGTTCGGCGTCGTCGGGGGGTGGGCACGGATCGACGTAGCGGGCGGCGTCACCGGCCGAGACCCGGGTCTCGACCAGGTCGAAGGTGACCACCGGTAACGCGAAGGACAGGTACTCCATCGTCTTGTTCATGGTGGAGACGTCGTTGAGTGGGCTCGTCGGGTCCGGGCCGACACCCACGTGCGCGGCCGACAGGTACTCGGCGACCATGTCCGGGTCAGCCCGCCCGGTGAAGGTGACCCGGTCGGACAGGCCGAGTGTGTCGGCCAACGCGACCAGGTCGTCGAGGCAGTCCCCGAACCCCAGCAACGCCACGTGCAGGTCGTCCCGACCCATCCGGTGCACCAGCACGTCGAGGGCACGCAGCACCAGGTCCACGCCGTCCTGTGGCCCCATCACGCCGAGGTAGACGGCCAGGTAGCGCCGGCCGTGGCGCAGCCGGGCGTCGCTGTCGCGCGGACGCATCCGGTCGGTGTCCGGTCCGCTACGGACCACCGTCACCGAGTCGGGATCGCGGCCACCGCGGGTCAACGCCACCCGCCGGTAGGACTCGTTGGTGGAGATCACGTGGTGCGCGGTCCGGTAGGTCATCCGCTCCAGCCACAGCAGCGCGTGGTACTGGGCCCGTCGGGCCGCTCCGGTGGGCTCACCGAACCGGGAGCGGAACACCTCCGGGTTCAGGTCGTGCTGGTCGTAGACGAACCGCACCCCGCGCCGGGTGTACAACCGGGCCAGGGCCCAGAACGTGTCCGGTGGGTTGCACGCCTGGATCACGTCGAAGCGTTCCCGGCGCCAGATCCGCCACACCAGCCAGGCCGTGCGCAGCCAGCAGTAGACGAACTCCCACAGGTAGCCGACCGCCCCACCGGCCGACGGCGCCGGCCGGTACCGGTGGATGTCGACACGGTCGATCAGTTCGTGCCGTGGATCACCGGACCCACGGGGACAGACCACGCTGACCCGGTAGCCCGCGTCCACCAGGGCACGGCACTCCAGCCACACCCTTCGGTCCAACGGTACCGGCAGGTTCTGCACGATCACGAGTACGTGTGGTCCGCGTGCGCATCCGGACACGAGGCAGCCCCCCAGCCTCAACTCGACCATGTGTCCACAGTGGACAGGAGTCGTCGGTCGCTGGGCCGATACTAGGCACCCGCGCCGCACACCTCACCGGATCGTCGACCAACCCCGCCCGATCGGACCAACGAGTACCTCCTTACGGCCGCCAGGCGCTGGCGAACAGCCGAGATGGCACTGCACCGGACGGCGTCAGCTACGCCGACCGGGTGACCTGATCCACGATGTCCAGTACGTCGGCGGCGGCCCGACCCCACGAGTAGTACCCGGCCACCTCGCCGGCCGCCGAGGCGGTGTGCCGGTAGACCGCGTCGTCGGCCAGCAGCCGCGACACCGCGGCCACCAGTTCGGCGACCTCGGCGCCGACACCGTCGGCCGCCCCGGCGACTCCGGTGTCGCCACCGACCAACTCGCCGTTGCGCCCGGGGGTGATGATCTCCGGCATGGCGAACGCCCGTCGGCCCACGCAGGGCAGCCCGGCCGCCAGCGCCTCGACGAACACGATGCCGAACCCCTCGAACCGGGACGGCAACACGAACAGGTCGTGTTCGGCGTAGAGCGTGCCGACCCGGTCCACCGGCAGCGAGCCGAGGAAGCGGACACCCTCGGGCACCGGCCCGGGTACCGGCCAGGAACGCGGGCCCACCACGGTGAGTGTGATCGCCGGATCGACCTGGTCGCGCAGTACGGCCAGGGCGGCCAGCACGGTGTCGCCGCCCTTGGTGTGGAAGTCCCGGCCGACGAACAGCAGTCGACGACGGGGCCGGTTCAGTCGGGCGGCCAGGGCGGCCTCATCGGCCACCCGGACCGCCGAGGCGCCCGGGCGGACCACGTGTACCCGGGCCGGTGGCAGGCCGGTGACCCGCACCAGGTGTTCGGCGAACCAGTCACTCATCGCCAGCACCCCGGCCGACCGCTCGTACACCCGGCGCTGTCGGTCCCGCAGCCGCGACAGCGCGTCCCTGGACAGGGTCGGGAAGTGACTGAGCCCACCCGGCCGGTCAACGTGTTCGAGCAGCACGTCGTAGCTGAGGTCCTGCAGCAGCAGGTACGGCCGGTCCAGCACGGCCAGGTCCTGCACCTGCAGCACCAGGTCGCATCCACTCCGGCGTACGTCCCGACGCAGTACCGCCTCGCCGTAGGCCCGGGCGGGCCGGCTGTGCCGCCACATGGACACCCAGCGACCGCCGTGCCGGCGCGCGCAGGCAACCTTCAGCGCCGTTCGCAACACCGGCGGGTACTCGATTCCGACATCGACCACCCGCTCGGCCCCGACCCGCTCCCGCAGTGCCGCGCGCAGGTTCCACGGGGTGTGCGACCAGGTGAGTTCTGGCCGCTGGTCCCAGGCGCAGGCGAATCCCAGTCGCATGACGGCAGGGTAGAGTCCGTCGGCCTGATACGGTCGGCGCGCCTGGAGTTGCCCGATCGTGCGGTCAACCGGGCCGCCAGGCCGGGTCGTCGAAAGAAGCACTCTCCACCGGGTGTAGTCCGGCGTACCCTCAAAACTGGGGGAAGACTGGCGCGTCTGGGGGGCCGGTCTGTGGCCTGTGGGGGGCACGTTGGACTTCTGGAAGACCCTCGTCGTGCTCGTCCGACGATGGTACGTCGCCGTCCCAACACTGGTGATGTCGCTGGGTCTCGCGGCCGTCACCTTCGAGTCGGTGCCGCCCAAGTTCGAGGCGAGCGGGTCGGTGGTCCTGCTGTCCCCCAGTGGGGGGGCGAGTACCAGTAGCGACCGGGTCCAGACCAACCCACTGCTCAGCTTTGACGACAGTCTCAGCACGGTGTCCACCGCGCTCACCCAGGTACTGCTCAGTCCCCAGGTGGTCAAGGAACTCCAGGGTCAGGGCGCCACCGCCGACTACGAGGTGGGCAACGGCAACCTGAGTGGGCCGTTCATCAACGTGGTGGCCGACGCGAGTTCCCCGGCCGAGGCGCAACAGACCGTGCGACTGGTGCTCCAGCGGGCCCGCACCGAGTTGCGCAGCCGGGAGGACGCCCACCACGCTCCTCCGGCCACCTACATCCAGGTCGACAACCTGATCGAGCCCTCGGAGGCGAAGCAACTGTTCGGGGGCAAGGTGCGGGCCGGGGGCGCGGCGCTGGCCCTGGGACTGGCCGCCAGCCTGAGCATGGCGTTCCTGGTGGAGAGCATCGGCGAGAACCGGCGGGAGCGGCGTCGCCAGCAACGGCGGGTTGCCGCCCGGGTGGAGGCACGGCGGGACGAACGGGACGCGCTGGACCGGCTCAACAGGCCAGACCGGTTGAACGGGCTGGACGGCCGGGTCGGCGTTGGCGGCCAGAGCGACCACAACGGCCAACACCACAACGGGCAGAACCACAACGGCCAGAGCAACCAGCATCCCAGCAACGGGGTCAACCGGGGTGGGTGGGGGCACCGGGACGACCGGAACAGATATGGCGTCCACAACGGCGACGACATCACCGAGATGACCGAACGCATCGACGGGTACCTGGGCGTCGGCGCGAAGGACGCGCCATCGGACGAACTGTCCGCCATGATGGCCCGGCGGGCACGTGGGCGCGCACAGGGTTGATCCTGCCGACGCCGACATCCTGACCCGTTCGGCCCCACCGGGAAGGTCGGGCGTACCCGACACGGTTCCCGGCGCAGGCGGACCGCCCACCCCGGGCGGACCCGGCCGGTACCGCGGCGACGGGTTCGGACCGCGGCCGGCCCGGGTACGTCAGCGTGCCGACGCCACCACGTTGGCCTGCCTGTACGTGGTCCTCCTGTTGATCCTGCCGTCCCGCCTGGTGCTGGCCGGACTCTCGTTCAACCTGACCCCCTCGCTGCTGTTCGGACTCGGGCTGGGCATGTGGTGGTTCTGTGCCCAACTGGTCAGCAACCTGGGCGCCGCCAAGGGCCGGACCGCGGTACGGACCGCGCTGTTCCTGTTCCTCGCCGCGAACGTGGCGACCTACGGTTACGCCACCTACTCATGGATGCCCAGCGACGAACTACGCAACGCCGACCGGAGTTTCATCACCATCGTCGGGGTGATCTCGGTCGGCATCCTGGTCTGCGACGGGGTGTCGAGCCTGGCCCGGCTGGACACCCTGCTGCGCACCATCGTGGTCACCACCACGGTGGTCGCCGGCATCGGGCTGCTCCAGTTCTTCTTCGGACTGGACCTGGCCAAACACCTGGCCCTGCCGGGTCTGCACCCGGTCGCACCGCTGAACTTCATCCTGGAACGGTCCATCTTCCGTCGCCCGGCCGGCACCACCGGCCACCCCATCGAGTTCGGCGTGGTCATGGCGATGGTGCTGCCCGTCGCGGTGCACTACGCGTTCCGCGCGATGGACCGGGGTGAACCCAGCCGACGGTACTGGGTGGCCGTGACGATGATCGGCATGAGCGCGATGGTGTCGCTGTCCCGCTCGGCGATCCTCGGCCTGATCGTGGCCGGGCTGGTACTGCTGCCGACCTGGCCGGCCCGGCGGCGGATCCGCGCGGTGATCGTGGTCGGGGTGTTCACCGTGTGCATGCGCCTGGTCGTGCCCGGTCTGGTCGGCACCCTGCTCAGCCTGTTCACGCACCTGAGCGACGACCCGAGCGTGCAGGGTCGCACCGACGACTACGCGCTGGTCGGCCGGTTGTTCGCCGAACGCCCGATCCTCGGGCGCGGCTTCGGCACCCTGTTGCCGGCCCGCTACGGAACCCTGGACAACCAGTACCTCGGTTCCCTGGTGGAGACCGGCCTGGTCGGCCTGATCGCCCTGACCGTGCTGCTGTTCACCGGGATGTTCGCGGCCCGGGCGGCCCGTCGGGCCACCACCGACGTGCACCTGCGTGACCTGGCCCAGTCCCTGGTCGCCAGCGTGGTGGTACTGGTCGCCGGATACGCCACCTACGACGCGTTGGGCTTTGACATGTCCACCGCGCTGACCTTCGTGCTGCTTGGCTGCATCGGCGCGCTGTGCCGGCACATCCCGAGGCCGTCGTGATCACGGTCGGGGTGGTGACCCACCGCAGCGCCGACGTGCTGCCCGGGCTGCTCGACTCCCTGCCGGCGGGCCTGGCCGGTGTGCCGGACTGGCGCCTGGTGGTCGCCGACAACGCCTCGCCGGACGACACGGTCGATCTGGTCCGCCGACGGGTACCGGACGCACTGGTGGTCCACACCGGCGGCAACCGCGGGTACGCCGCCGGGGTCAACGCCTGCGCCGCGGCCGTGCCGTCAGCCGAGGCCCTGCTGTTGCTCAACCCGGACGTGCGACTGCGGCCCGGTGCGGTGGCCGCGATGCTGGCGGCAAGCGCCACACCGGGCACCGGCATCGTGGTGCCACGGCTGGTCGGTGTCGATGGTCGGCTGGCCTACTCACTGCGCCGGCGGCCCACCGTCACCCGGGCGCTGGGTGAGGCACTGCTGGGCGGCCGCCGGGCCGGCCGGTTCGCCGCCCTGTCCGAGGTGGTCACCGACCCGGCCGCCTACACCCGGCCGGCCACCTGTGACTGGGCGACCGGTGCGGTGATGCTGGTGACCCGCCGCTGTCTGGACACCGTCGGCGCCTGGGACGAGTCGTTCTTCCTGTACTCCGAGGAGACCGACTTCGCCCTGCGGGCGGGCGACGCCGGGTTGCGGGTACGACTGGCACCGGCCGCCGAGGCGGTACACGTGGGCGGTGAGGCACACACCTCACCCCGGCTGTGGGCTCTGCTCACCGCCAACCGGGTGCGGTTGTTCACCCGCCGGGCCGGCGCCGTGCGGGGCGCGGTGTTCTGGTCGGCGGTGCTGGTGGGCGAGGCACTGCGGGCGGCACGCGGTGGCCGGTCGGCCGGACCACACCGTGCCGCACTGAACCTGCTGCTGGGGCAGCGTCGCAACATCCTGGGGGGACGATGCGTGGACTTCTCGCCGTAGCCGGACTGCTGGTCGCGGTGCCCGGAGTGGTGGCCGGGCTGCACCTGGGCACCCTGGCGGTGGCGTCCTGGTTCTACCGGGAACCACGACCGCCCGACCGGGTGCCGCGACTGCGGTTCTGCGTGATCGTGCCGGCGCACAACGAGGAACGGGTGCTCGGCGCGACACTGACCGCGCTGGCCACCGCGCTGCGTCCGGGTGACCGGGTGCTGGTGGTGGCCGACCGGTGCACCGACGCGACCGGTTCGATCGCCGCCGGGCTGGGTGCGCAGGTGTTGACCCGTGGGATGGACCGGCCGCCGGGTCGGGCCGCGGCCCGCCAGGACGGGGTGGACCACACCCTGGCCGCCGACGACTGGGACGCGGTGGTGTTCGTCGATGCCGACTCGGTGGTCGACCCGGGTTTCCTCGATGCCTGCGAACGGGCGTTCGCGGCCGGGGCGCGGGCGGTGCAGGGGCGCAGCGAGGCCGCGTTGGGCAGTGGGCTGGTGGCCCGTTCCTACCTGGCCGCGTTCGCCCTGCAGGGGGTCACCATCCCGCGCGGGCGGGATCGGTTGGGTTTGTCGGTGCGGCTGCGTGGCACCGGCATGGCGCTGGCCCGGGACGTACTGGCCGGCCACCGGTTCCGGGCCCCGGCCTCGGAGGACCTGTTCTACTCGCTGGACCTGTGCCTGGACGGGGTACTGCCCCGGCACGTCGAGTCGGCCCGGCTGCGCTCGGCGAACGTCGGGAACTGGGGTGCCGCCTC
>DATCWR010000124.1:0-24350 GCA_036566245.1 Mycobacteriales bacterium
GTCGAGGTGGTATCCGACCGGCGAGGTCCGGTCATAGGGGTGGCCCAGCAGTGCCATGGCACGGGCCGCCTTGACCGGGTCGTGGTCAAGGCGGTCGACAGCCCGGGCGAGCTCGCCCTGGACCGCCTCATAGTCGTTGTCCAGCATCAGAAGTCGGCTGTGCTGGAAGCGCAGTTCGGCCTCGTCGCGGGGCGCCAGCTCGCGCGCCAGGGCCGATCGCAGCACGCGCCGTAGGGCAGGGCAGCGGTCAGACCCGGTCAGCGGCCCGGCCGGGATCTTGCCGACCAGCCGGGCGAGGCTCCCGGCGGGCAGATCGACGTTGGTCACCACCTCGTACAGCAGGGTCGTCGCGGCCGCCTCGTCGGCGCTGGCCAGGGCGGCGTCGGCCGCCTGCTCGGCGTGGTGGCACCACTCGGTGGTGTTGCCGGCGTTGCGGTGGTGATAGGCCAGCCGGGCCGGGGGCACGGCTGTTCCGGGCAGTACCCGCGCGGCGGCCTGGTGCAGGTCGCGGCAGTGCGGTCCGGGGATCGCGTCGTGCACGGCCTGGGCGGCCAGGGCGTGACAGAAGGCCACCCGGGCCTGCTCCTTCTCCCGTAGCAGACCGCTGTCCAATGCCTGGCCGAGGCCAGCCCGGACCTCGTCGGGTGGGAGGCCGGCGACCGCGGCGAGAGTCGCCTCATCAGCCGGGTGGTTGAGCACCGCGGCGGCATCCAGCACCGCGCGGCCAGGCGCGCCGAGGTGGCGGGCGCGTTCCAACACGGCATCGCGGACGGTGGGGGACACCACCAGGGTGCTCAGGTGCCGGCGCACCCACCCGCCGTCCCGGCGGACCAGCTCTCCCCGGTCGTGCAGCAGGCGAACCGATTCCTCGGTCAGCAACGGAATGCCCGCCGTGCGGTCGTGCAGGAACTGTGCGAAGGCAGCCGAGACCGTCTCCCCGCCGAGCATGGTGGAGACCAGCTTGGCAGTGGCGTCGACGTCGAACGGCCGCATCTCGATCCGCACCGCGTTGGTGCGGGTGGACAGTCGCGGCAGGAGCGAATCCGGTGGAACGTCCTCCGGCCGGTAGGTACCGACCACCGACAGCGGGAACGGCCGTCGGTTGGTCACGAACAGCAGGAACTCCACAGTGGCGTCATCAGCCCAGTGCAGATCCTCCACCGCGAGAACCCGCACATCCAGACACCGCACCAGTTCCAGCAGGGCGCGAAACAACCGGTACTGGGCCGCCCGGGTGTCCTCCAGCGGCTCCGGTGTCGGGGGAAGATCGCCGCTCCACTCGGGGAACAACGGTCGCAGCGCGCCGGCCAGCGGACTCAACGCCAGGTGCCCGACCTGCTCGGTGCTGGCGCGCACCGCGTCGATGATTGGTGCCAGGGTGTGCGGTTCGCGGAACGGTGGACAGCCGGCCAGCACGTTCACCCCCTGGCTGCCATGCGTCGAGGCGAGCACCTCACGCAACAGCCGGGTCTTGCCGATCCCGGCCTCACCTTCCACCAGAACCAGGGCGGGCCCGTGCCCGAGCGCGGTGGAGAGCGCGTCGTACTCCCGCTCCCGCCCGACGAACCCGGACTCCAACACGAAGACCATCATCCGTCCGGGACTGTCCGATGCGCTGCCAGACGCGGGTTAACGGCTCTGCCACGGAACGGCTCGTCGTGGCGGCCGCTCTGAGACTTCGAGCGTGTCCGAGTCGCTCACGTCGATGCGCCTCCGGGGTTGCACGCCGGTCTCAGCCGAGCCGGCTCGGTCAGGTGGTCGACGAGGCGTGGCCATCTGCGGGCATCAGCGGGCCGACGGTGCCCAACGGTCGTCGCACAGCGCCGCGCGGATCCAGATGTTGACCGTCCAACCTGGCACATCGTGACCATGGAGGGAGCGCCCGTTCGATGCGTGCGGTCCACGCCTTTACCCAGCAGGTGCTCGTGATTGCGGTGGCGCTGTTACTGGCGGGCTGTACGGCGTCGGTAGATGACGCCGCCCCAGCCACCACGGGTTCTCGTGCCGCTGGCTCCGATCTGACCTTCACGGTACCGCCGGGCACCACACTGCCGATCCCCACCGGCCCTGCGACCCCGCTCCCTCTCCTGTCAGGCTCTCACCTCGACGGTGGTGTGAAACTGCCGTGGAGCTCGGTCGGACGACCCATGGACGGCAAGGTGGTCGTCCTTACCGTTGATGTGGGCTGCGCGAGTGTTGTCTACGACCTGGACCGGGTCACTCCAGAGCACCTGGTTGAGTCGCCGCCCCGTGGCGTGTTCGGCGTGGTGGTCCGGGCCTCCATGTCGAGTACCTGGTCGGCGATGCCGGCGAGTCGGGTGGAGTGGGTGACATAGACCATCGCAAGCGCCGGGTTGGATCGTCTGACATCCCGCAGGATGCCGAGTGCTTCCGATTCGGTGAGAGCCGAGAGGGGTTCGTCGAGAAACGCTAGCTGCGGTTCCTGGCTGAGCGCATGGTGGAGGGCCTGTAGCTGACGTTCGCCGAGCGACAGGCTGGTCCGCTGCCCGCCGCCGGCGCGCGGCAGGCGACGAACCCGCTGGTCCAGCACGGCCGAGCGTGAGGTTCCTCCGTCGACCGGCGTCACGAGCGGAGACTGTGGCAGGTAGGCACAGCCGTCACGGAGGACCACCTGGTCCAGATCAGCGATCGGCTTCCCGAGGAGCATGATGGCGCCCGAAACCGGAGGTACCAGTCCGGTCAACGCTCGCAGGAGCGTCGACTTTCCTGCTCCGCTCCGACCGACGACGGCCAACCATTCTCCGGCGTGGAGCTGGATCGACGGTAGCGGCACGGCCTGCACACCTTCACCCCGGTCATGGGAGTCAGGGAACGAGGCTGTACCCGTGCTCCACGGAATCCTCAGCGATACCCCATGAGCCGATATGACCGGGTCGCCAGGACCCTGTGTCGCTCCGGACAACGGGCGCCCGTCGTCGTCCGGATCGATTTCTGCGGTGATGGTGAGCAGCGAGTTGAGGCGGTCGCTGGCCACCCGCGCGGACATGAGGTCGTCGTAGGACTGGGCCAGGGACTGGATCGGGCTGGCCACGAGTCCGAGCATCGTGAGGAAGAGAACAACCGTCGGTATGCTCCGGGCCGGTGGAACGCCGGATGACAGGGTGAGTACGAGCAGGCCGAGCAGCGACAGATTCCCCGCGAGTTGGATCGAGGGGAAGTAGCCGGCAATCAACTTCTGCGCTCTCAGCCATGAGGTGTGTAACTCGTGGCTCGCGTCGGCGGCCCGCGCGGTGAACCAGCGGGCGGAGCGGTGGGCGGCGATGTCCCGATGTCCCCGGACGGTCTCGACGACGATCGTGACCATTCTGGCCCCCGCCACCCTGGCCGCCGAGTACAGGATCCCCGACCGTTTCCGGAAGTGCAGGGTGAAGACTGCCAGCAGGGTGAACGCCGCTCCGACGGGCAGAGCGAGTCGCCAGTCCGCCACGAGCATACTGACGAATGCCAGGATGACGATCAGGGCGTTCACGCCCACGGTGGGAAGAGTCTGGGCGGACAGCTTCGACACCGCTTCGGTGTCGTGCGTGGCGGCGGTGAGAAACGCCCCTGTTGTCGTTGTCTCGACTCTGCGGAGCGGTGCGGTGTGGACACGGCGCACGAGGGTCAGTTTGAGGAGGCGGTCGATTCGTTCCTCCAGGCGTGCTCCTGAGGTGGTCCTGGCCATGCGCGCCAGGACCAGCGTGACCAACACGACCAGCACCACGGCGAGCTGGGAGACGAAGCGTGCGGACAGGCTGCGCCCGAGGGCTTCTCCCAGCGCCGCACTGAGTAGCCACGGGATCGCCATCACCGCGACTGTCTCGACCGCCGCCAGGAACATGATCCAGAGGAAGGATCCGCGGAAGTGTTGGGTCGCGACACTGACGGGCGTGATGCCGTCGCGGCCGTCGGTCGCCCGGATGGAGGTGTCCTCGCCGTATCCGAACGGCGGGAAGTTCTCGGGGAGGTAACGTTCGCCCCACCGGACCGGTTGGTCGTCTTCCGCCTCCTCGGCGGTCCGCAGGTCCTCCAGCAGGGTTGTGGGGTCCCCCGCTGTCTGCTCCGTGGTGAGATGGTGTTCTCGAAGCCCGACGGGCGTCGGTTTCCTACCAGGTTCAGGTATCCGGGATGACTCCGACGAGGCACCGGCATGAATTATTCCGTCGTCCCCCAGAGTCAGCACCCGGCCGAAGTGGTGAGGGTGGACAACCCCGGTGTCGAGCCACACAAGTGTGGCATCCGGTAGGGCCTTGATGAGCGTCGCATGCACCTCCTCGGCCTGTATCGGGTCGAGCCCTGCCAGCGGGGCGTCGAGTACGACGAGCCGAGGGTTACCGAGGATTGCCCGGGCGAGCGACAGACGGGTTCGCTCACCTCCGGACAGCCCGACAGCGTGTTCGTCAAGCACGCTGTCCAGGGTCAGATCGCGTGCTCTGAGGAAGGGCGCGCATCCGGCCGCATCCAGGGCCGCTGTGATCTCCGGGTCGGAGATGTCGCTGTGCCCGAGGGTCACGTTCTGCCGCAGTGTCCCGCCGAAGTACCAGCGATCGTGGGAGACAAGGCGTACCCCGGCGAACCGTGATATCGGCTCCCAACACTGCCCTCCTTCCGACGCGGTACACCGGTAGCGGCCTCCGCCTGGAACCCCGGTCAGGGCCACCGCGAGGCGGCTCTTCCCGACACCTGTTTCTCCGAGGATGGCGACCCTCTCACCGGGTTCGATGTGCAGACCCAGGTCGACCATGTCGTTGGCTCGGTCCACCCCTTCCGTCTCGACCCGGACATGCAGCGCTCCGCCTGGCCGTATCACGTCAGCTCGGTTCCCGGATTCCCGTTCGGCCACGGAGTCGACAAGCCGGAAGCTCCGTTCCACGCTCACCCGGGCGACCTGTAACCTCCTGACCCCCGCGGTCAGGCCCTGCGCCGGCGAGAGGAAAAGCGCGGACAGGCCAACGAATCCCACCAGCGTCCCCGCGCCGAGCCGCCCTCCCGACATGAGGGTCGCTCCCACCGCCACCACGACT
Source organism: Mycobacteriales bacterium (assembly GCA_036566245.1). GTDB lineage: Bacteria > Actinomycetota > Actinomycetes > Mycobacteriales > DASULA01 > DASULA01. The sequence goes on from DATCWR010000124.1 coordinate 5,025, forward strand.
GCCTGTAGCGCCAACGGAGACGTCGACACGAAAGGAACGACGTGGCTCTCCACCCGGGCCAGGTACTGACGGGCGTCCGAGTGCTCGACCAGGCGGCTCCACAGTGTGTGCTGTCGGTCCGAGGCAAGCCTCTGTGCCTTGACCTGTTCGAGATCCGACAGTGCGTCGACGAGGCCCTGCGCGACCGAGTCGCGACGCTGGCGCAGCAGCCAGGTGACGGGGTACGTCCGCCTTGCGGACCGACCGACGGCATACAGCACGAGCATCAGGAGGGGCAGTACCAGTGACGCGAGAGTCGCCGACATGGCGAACATGCACGCCGGTATGAACACGATCAGGGAACCGTGCACCAGCAGGTTCGGAATCACGGCCAGAGAGGCACCGACCTCCTCCGCGTCCTGGGACACCCGCATACTGAACCCGCCCGGGTCGGGCGGAGTGGATCGGTCCAGGGTCGCGCGCACCATGTCGACCCGGATCCGGTGTGTTCCCAGGAATGCCAGCCTGACCGCGTAATAGGAACGAACCGCACTGAGGGCGTACAGGCCGACCGTGGCGAGCGCCAGAACGGACAGTCCAGAGATCGCGGCGTCACGGCGGCCGCTGACGATGTCATCAAGGACACCCGCGCTCAGCCACGGAACCGCCACCGTCAGACCACTGACGGCGAACGGCATCGCGTAGACGACCAGAGCCATCCACCGCGACCCCAGGCTCAACCTGACCAGCCTCAGGACCATGCGCCTCGTTCCCACCGATCGCCGCTCGTTGGAGTGCGTGGTCTACCGCCGCGACATATTTTCAGGTCTGGTCGTCGGTGCGCAGGTACCAGCGGACGGTGCTGTGGGTCGCCAGAAGGCTGGAGGCCAGCGCAATCATCGTGGTGATGAGGTTGAACACTGGGAGCCCGGTGTCGATGGTGAACCAGTAGTAGACCGCGGCGGCGCCCATGGCGGCGAGCGTGATCAGCGGGAAGGCTCTGGCCACCGCCACGCGGTTCCAACCGAGGCACCCGTTGGCGATCCCGGCGTATCCGGCGAGCGCGATCGACGATCTGGCGCGGGAGGCAGGTACCAAGGTCTCGACCGTGCGGCTGGTCCCGCTGAAGTCGTTACACCGTCTGGAGCATGATGTCGACGTGGGTGTGCCGGAAGGGCGTTGCCACCCCGAACTCCCTGGCCTGCTCGGGGTCGTTGGAGAACGCGAACTCCCTGATGAGGCTCTTCTTCACCGCGAACACCGCGTCGGACTCGATGTAGGGGCTGTCGGCGGGGAAGATGTGCGTGGTCACCGGGCGGTGGTTCTCGGCGCCGACGATCAGATGGATGTGCGCGGGCCGGTACGGGTGTCGGCCGGTGTCGGTGAGCAGCTTGCCGACCGGCCCGTCGGTGGGGATCGGGTAGTGGCAGGGTGTCACGGTCCGGAACCAGAAGCGGCCGTCCTGGTCGGCGGTGAACAGGCCACGCCCGTTCCCGGTCGGCTGCACTTCGGGTTGTTGGACGTCGTAGAATCCGGCGTCGTTGGCCTGCCACACGTCGAGTTGCGCACCGGGCAGGGGCGTTCCGTCGGCGGAGACGACCCGGCCGGTGACCACGCACGGGGTTCCCGAGCCGACCAGGTCGATGGTCTCGCCCAGTTCCCGCCGGGGGGACTCGACCACGTGGAACGGGCCCAGCACGGTGGAGGCGGTGGCGGCCGGGTCGTTGTCGCCGTTGATGGTCTCGACCAGCATCGAGACCCCCAGAATGTCGGAGAGCAGGATGAACTCCTGCCGGGTGTCGTCGCACATCTGTCCGGTCGCGGTGAGGAACCCGATGGCCCGTTCCCACTCGGCCGTGGTCGGCCGGACCTCCCGCACGAACGCGTGCAGGTGACGCACCAGTGAGGTCATCACCTCGCGCAGTCGCGGGTCAGGGGTGTCCCGGAAGCTCTCGACCACCGCGTCGGCGGCGGTTTCCTCGGTGAAGTCGGTTGCCATCGGGTCCTCCGTGAGCCTTCCGGGGATGGTTCGGGTGACGCTGCTGGTATACGCCGTGGTGGTTCGACCGGGAAGGGGTGTCGCGGGCCGACGAGGCGTGGCCCGGGACACCCCACGGATCAGTCCGACGTGGACTTCGCCGCGCCGTCGCTGCTGATGTAGCCGTCGTGCACATCCTGGCTCCGGGCGTACTCCGGTTGGAACCGGACGCTCGCGTAGTGCGAGGCCCTCTCCGCCTCCTCGGCGCGCTTACCCAACTCGGCGGTGTCCCCGAAGCCGAGCACGTCGCGGGCCAGCTGGGTCAGCGGCCCGTCCACCTGGTACTCGGTGCGCTGCATGGTGAGGATGTTGATCAGGTACAGCGGGGTGCCGTTGAACTTCTCGAACATCTCGTGGCGGGCACCCCACTCGGTGAGGAACCGTTCGCTGATCTGCCGGAAGATCTGGATCCGGTCCCGGGCGCTGATCTCCGACCCGCGCAGCGCCTGTTCCAGCTTCGGACCGATGTAGGGGTCGTCCAGTTCCTTCCTGGTGGGCTGGATCACCACCCCGCGCCCGCAGAAGTCGATCAGCTTGTTCACCATGTCATGCTGGTTCTCCAGGTAGTGGGCCCGGCCGAAGTCGACGTAGATGTTGTTCGGCTTGAACAGCCCACCCGGGGTGGCGAACCCGGTCTCCTCGGCGGCGATCATGAACGCCCGACAGGTCTCCCGGAACCGGATCAGCTCGGCGAGTTGGGCCTGCACCACCGGCTGGCGGCTGGTGCCCAGGGCCTGGGTGATCAGCAGGGCCAGCCCGACCATCAGTTCGGCGTGGATGGTGTGCCGGATCTGGGTCTCCAGGTGCACCCAGTCGAACTGGCGCTGCGGGTACCACTTGGCGTGGTCGGGGTTGCCGATGTGCTGCACCTGCGCCCACGGGATCAGCACGTCGTCGAAGTACACCATGCCGTCGAGTTCGTCACCGATCGTGGCGAGCGGACGGTCGTAGGGGTCGGCGTCCGGCGTGGCACGTGACTCACGGGCCACCACGGTGACCCCGGGCGTGGCCACCGGCACCAGCGCGTAGATGGTCTGCTCCGGGGTCTGGCCCGGCCGCCACAGGTTGCCGATGAGCAGGCTGTTGACGAACGGGATGGACGTGCCGATCGCCTTCCACCCGCGCACCAGGATGCCCTCGTCGTTCTCCTCGACGATGCTGAGCATCGGGGTCTCGGCCATCGCGTCGTCACGGCCCCGGTCGTACTGCACGTCGAGGAACATCGGCGAGATCGACAGGTCCTGGGAGGTGACCTCCTCCCACTGCCGTTCGATGTTGCCCGACAGGTCCCGGTGACCGTTCTTGAACCGGGAGTTCTCCGCCCACGGCTTCGGGTCGTCGACCTGGGTGAACATGACCACGTTCATGCCGGCCGGCGGCCGGGTGAAGATGCCGCCCTTGAAGTGGCGGAACAGGAACTCCACGTACCGGCGGCGGCGGGCCACGTCCTCCTTGGACCGTGGCAGGAACCAGTGCATGGACTGGCGGTTGCCGTTCTCGTCGAGGAACGTGGTGATGTCCTGGTGTTCGGGATCCAGGTGCAGGTCGTAGTACTCGGCGATCGCCTGGGCGTAGCCGCGGGTCTTCGGGTGGGTGGTGACGTCCTCGATGAGTTCACCACCGACGTAGACCCGCCGGCCGTCGCGGAGCGACTCCAGGTACTGCGCGCCGGTCCTCATGCTGTTCCTCCCGGGTTGGTGTGACTCATCTGGCGGTGGAACGTCGCCGCGTCCCAGTAGTCCTCGCTGGCGCGGATCCGGTCGCCGTCCGGTTGAAGTACGTGCACCCCGTGCAGGCTCAGCCGCTGGCCCCGGGCGGGAACCGGGCCCATCGGTGCCTGGAGTGTCGCGGTGAGCAGGTACGTGACCGCCACCAGGCCGTCCGGGTCGACGATCTGTGACCGTGGTTCCCAGTGGGCGTCGGGGAACCAGGTGAAGAACCGGCGCAGACCCTCTGCGATGGCCGCCGGTCCGTGGATGGTCCTGTCCTGGGCGATGTCCCGGTGGGTGCCCTCGGCGTGGTACAACGTGCCGACACCGGCCGGGTCGTGCCGGTTGTAGGCCGCGTACAGCCCGGCCGCCAGGTCGGCCGGGTCGCTCACGCCCATGCCATGGCTCCGAGCATCGCCGGGGACTCGCTGATCGCCACCCCGTGCAGGTACCGCCCCTGCCCGTAGAGCAGCGGGGTACGCGACGGGGGCGTGATGATCGCCTCGACGGTCCCGATGACCACCAGGTGGGTACCGACCGGACGTGCCTCACCGACCACGCAGTCGAACGTCGCCAACGAGTCGCGCAGCACCGGCATGGTCACCCCCGCGGGTAACTCGTCAGGGCTGACCGTGTGGTCGTCGAGATACTTGACCTGACCGGGTTTGGCGCACAGCCGGGACACGAAGAGTTGGTCCTGACTGAGCAGGTTCACCGCGAACCGCCCGTCGCGCCTGATGTCGGCGGCCGTGGCCGTCCGGTTGTTGACACACACCAGCACGGTCGGCGGCTCGGCACATACCGAACTGAACGCGTTCACGGTCATGCCCCACGGCCGCCCGTCGTGACGGGTGGTCACCACGGTGACCCCGCTGACCATCCGACGCATTGCCGCCACGAACGCCCCGATGCTGGAGCTGACACCCGGTCCTTCACCCATCCCATCGACCATCGGTTGCCTCCGTCTGCCGACGTGGGACGCCGCGTTCCGGCGGCGGGTCGGTCCGGCGGCGCGTCACACGGGCCGGCAGCGACCCGGCCAGCGGTTCACCGGTGACGGCCGTCACTGCTGTGCCGCGACGCTATGATCCGCACCACAGATCTGACCAATGGATAGTGCGAATCTCAGACATCGGCCAAACGAATACCGGTGGCGCGGTGAACCTACGTAACGTCGATCTGAACCTGCTGGTGGCGCTGGACGCCCTGCTGGCCGAACGCAGCGTCAGCCGGGCAGGTCAGCGGATCGGTCTGAGCCAACCAGCGATGAGCGGAGCCCTGGGCCGGTTACGGAAACTGTTCGGGGACCCGTTGTTGGTGCGGGTGGGACGGGACCTGGAACTCACCCGCAACGCCGAGGACCTGGTCGTGCCGGTCCGCGAGATCCTCACCCGGATCGAACAGACCATCCAGACCCGGCCCGCGTTCGTGCCGGCGAACGACTCGCGGGCCTTCTCCATCAGCGCGTCGGACTACGCGACCCTGGTTCTGCTGGTGCCCTTCCTGCGTGCCCTGGCGGTGGAGGCGCCCGGGGTCACGATCAACATCCTGCCGCGGTCCAGTGACGCCCGCCGGCTGCTGCACACCGACCAGGCCGACCTGGTCATCGAACCTCGCGAACTGCTCGGTCAGACCGAGTTTCCCTCCCGGCACCTGTTCGGCGACCGCTGGCTGTGCGCCGTCGACGCGGACAACCCGCACGTGCCCGTGTCGCGGATCACCTGGGAGCAGTACCTGGCGCTTCCGCACCTGATCTACAGCATCGGTGCCGACCGGCGGCTCAACCTGGCCGACCAGCACCTGGAGGCTCTGGGCGTGCGTCGCAGGATCGAGATCACCGTGGAGAGTTTCCTGCTCGTCCCCTTCCTGCTCCAGGGCACACCGCTGGCCAGCCTGGTGTTGGAACGGGTCGCCCGTCGACTCACCGGCGCCACCAATCTCCGCACTCTGGAACCGCCGCTGGCCCTGCCCGACATCAACGAGACCATGTACTGGCATCCCCGGCACACCACCGACCCGGCGCACCGCTGGCTGCGCGAACGCCTACACACCGCCGCCACCGCCCTGGGCTGAGGCCGGTCCCGTACCGCCGCCACACCGATCTGTGTGTTGACCGGACGGGGGCGGGCGGATCACCTTGCCATACGACCTCCGCGGTCCGATGAAACACCAACGGGCGCCTGTCGCGCGGCGGTGATCTGTTCCCGGAGTATGTCGCCATGGCCGGCGTGACGGGCGAAATCCTCGATCAGGAGCAGGTAGATGAACCGGAGGCTGACATCGCCAGTGCGGGGGTGTGTCCTGGTGTCGTCGAGTTCGAAGTCGGCGGCGATCACACGGGAACGCTCACTGGCGAGTTCGAAGTCAGCGATCACGTCGGCCAGCGTTTCGCCGTCGGCGACAACGAAACTGCCGTCGCCGGGGGCGGCGTAGCCATCGCATTCAGATTCGTCCAGACCGAGCAGGATACGTTGGAACCAGTGGCGCTCGGCGGTGGCGGCGTGTTTGATCAGCCCGATCGGTGTGGTCAGTGAGGCGACCAGGCGCCGTCGTGCGTCGGCTTCGGACAGCCCCCGCGCGGTGTCGATGAGCGCATGCCGGTTGCGGTCGAGCATGTGCTCCAACATGAGACGTTCGGGTCCAGTGGTCATTCGGGGAAGTATTGGCACTGGTCATTCGGCTTTCCGGGTTGAAGGGATATTTGACGGATCCGGACTGGGGGCGCGTGTTCGAGCTGCACGGGTTCGATCGGACAGAGCTCATCTCGATCGTCGACGAGAACACCGATGACATCGGTGCCAAGGCACGCGGGGATGTAGGCGCCGCGGCACCGCGCGGCAAACGCTTTTCGGCCCTTGTCAGACGATCCTCGGGGAACGCTGTGTCCAGAGCCGAGGAGAGCCGGACCCATGACAAGGGTAGCGTGCAGGCAATACTCGCGTCACGTTCCTCGTGTCGATCTTTCCTGCGCGTTGTGGGCCGAAGGTGTCCCGAAGCTCAGGAGGGCTCGTCGGGGTGATTGCGGGGCTCGAGGAGGAAGATCCGGATGTCGCGACCGCTGCGGGTGGCGTAGGTGCCGTAGGCCGGCCAGATCGCGGTGACCAGCGACCACAACGCCCGCCGCTCGTCCCCCTGCACCAGCCGGGCCCGCACCGGGATGGTCCGGCCGGCGACCGACACCGTGGCGTCGGGGTGGGCAAGCAGGTTCCCCGACCATGCCGGATGGTGCGGCTGTCCCCAGTTCGACGCGGTGACCACGTACCCGGCCGGGTGCTGGGCGTAGATCAGCGGCACGGTGCGCGGCTGTCCGGTGCGCGCGCCGGTGGTGGTGAGCAGCAGCGGCGGCAGACCGTGCCGCCCGATGACGCTCCACCGCCCGCCGGTGGCCCGCTGGATCGCCCGGTCGGCGGTGACCAGTCGGCGACCCAGCACGGCGAACCACCGCTGGTGACCCAGCCGCCGCAGCAGGTCGGTGTAGGCGCCCATGCACCCAGTCTGACAGCCGTGCGGGGTCACGGCCGGGTGTGCAGCCCCCGCACCACGGCCGCGGCGGTGTCGTCGAGTTGCGCGCGGCTCGGTTTCCCGGACCGGTACCGCAGTGCGAACCCGTCACCGACCCACCGCGGTATCACGTGCAGGTGCACGTGGAAGACCTCCTGGAAGGCCGCGGCACCATCGGCGAGGAACAGGTTCACCCCGTCGCAGCGCAACCCGGACCGGCGCAGGGCCGCGGCCAACCGCTGTGCCACTCGGAACACCCGGGCGCCGTCCCGTTCGTCCAGGTCGGCCAGGTAGGTGGCGTGCCGACGCGGAATCACCAGCAGATGTCCCGGCGTGATCGGCGCGATGTCCAGGAACGCCAGCACGTCGTCATCGCCGTACACCACGCTCGCCGGCTCGCTACCGGCCACGATCCGGCAGAACACACACCCACTGTCAGCCATCCGCCAGACCGTAACACCGCGTTGCCGCCGGGCAGACCCGATAACCAGGCCGCATGTTCCTGGTGGCCGGGTCCCGGGCCGGCCCAGAACTGGGCCAGGGCTCCTGGTGGAGCGGGCCGGGGTCCACGGCCAGGTCACCGGTGAAGGGCTGGCCGAGTACGACGGTCAGCAGCAGGCCCGGGCGATCAGGCCGGTGGAGATCGCCACGAACGACGAGTGCGACAGGAGAAGGACTCCGGACAGGAGAGAGGCCAGCAGCCGATGGGCTACTGGCCCCTGGTCGGGGGGTGCTTAGTCGGTGTGCGACGCGGCGTCGCGTTCGGCGAAGACCTCGCGAGCGGCGAAGGTCGCGTTCAGGGCGCGGGGGAAGCCGCAGTAGACGGCGGCATGGAGGATCGCCTCGGTGATCTCCTCACGGGTCAGGCCGACGTTGAGCGCGGCGCCGATGTGGACCTTGAGCTGGGGCTCGCAGCCGCCGAGGGCGGTCAGGGCACCGATGGTCACGAGCTGGCGGCTGCGGGGGGTGAGGCCGGGGCGGTCGTAGATGTCGCCGAAGGCGAAGGCGGCGACGTGGTGGCCCAGCGCGGGGTTGATGTCGGCGAGGGAGTCGATGACGGCCTCACCCTGGTGCCCGTCGATCTGTGACAGGACCGCCAGTCCGTGGTGGCGGCGTGCGAGGTTGTCGGGGCTGTTGATGTCGTGCTGCTCGGAGGTGGCGGTGGGGGTCGTCATGACGGGCGTGCTTCCTGGTAGGTGGCGATCTTGTACTCGGTGGCGGCGAGGGCGAGTAGTAGCTGGGCGATCTGGGATCGCAGGGTGTCGCGGTGCTCAAGGAGCATGTCGAGGCGCTCGGGCACGGTGGCGTGCCCAGCGTCGATGAGGTCGACGTAACGGCGTAGGTCGCTGATGGACATGCCTGAGGTGCGCATCCGGGTCAGGAAGACGAGTCGGCGGACAGCCGGCGCGTCGTATCGGCGGTGGCCAGCACTGTCTCGTGCGACACGGACGAGGCCGATGCGCTCGTAGTAGCGCAGGGTGTGGGGGTTGACCCCGAGGTGTGCCGCTGTCGTGGCGATGTCCCAGTCGGTCGCGTCGTCGTCACGGGCGAGCTCGCGTAGGGCCTCGATCGAGACTCCACCGGGCGGGTCGACCGCCAGGCGCAGCGCCTGCCTGAGCGCCTCATCCTGTTCCATGCAGTGGACGCTAGGGGTGTGAGCGCGCTCGAACGCAAGCACGCTCACACCCGGTCAGTACACCTAGTGGCCGGGTCCGGGACCAGGCCAGAACTGGGCCAGGGCTCCCTGGTGGAGCGGGCCGGGGTCCACCGCCAGGTCCCCGGCGAAGGGCTGGCCGAGCACGACGGTCAGCAGCAGACCCAGCGCGATCAGGCCGGTGGAGATCGCCACGAACGACGAGTGCGCCAGGCGGCTGCGGTGACCGAACAGGTAGGTGAGCGGGACGAACACGATCGCCCCGCCGACCAACAGGATCTCCAACAACGTCAGCGGTCCGTCACCGCCGACACCCAGCCGATCCCGACGTTGGGTGGCCGTCTGGGTCAGGCTGGCGACCGCATCGCCGTAGAACGCCGACTCGGTCTCGTTCCTCGGGGTGTATCCGGCGATCGAGGCGCGCAGGTGGTCCAGCGCGGCGGTGGCCTGCGGAGCCGGGCCATTCCCCACACGCATGGCGGACCACTCGTCCACCGACACCGCATGTACGTATCTGTCCACAGCGGACGTGATCGCGTCCCGGTTGGCGGCGGGCAGTGCCTGTGAGTCGAACACGATCTGACTGAGCGCGGTGGCCTCGGCTGACACGGTGTCCTGTGCCTGGACCCGGTCGTCCCACAGGATGAAGATGACGAAGGCGAGGAGCACGCCGTAGATGGCGGCGAACACGCCGAGCAGCACACCGACCAGTTCGTTGTGTTCGCCTTCCACCACGCCGGGGAACCTGCGCCGGACCGCCAGACAGCCCAGTACGGCGAGGATGGCGAATCCACCCACGGTGCCCAGTGTCAACGACCACACGGAGAAGTGGTTGAGCAGCCAGATGATCACAGCGTCCGCCGTTCTGTGAGTGGGGGCCGGTACGGGTCTGCGGTGTGGCCGGTCAGGTCGGACGTCCACCTCGACGGCGACGGGCCATGGCCATGGCCGCACCGGCCGCGATCGGAGCGGCCAGGAACATCGGAATGGCAACCAGGGCGATGTCGCGGTGCTGCGGCACGTGTGCGGGCGCGGCCGGGCCGAGTGTGATCGGCGTCGGGCTCGCCGGTGTGCTGTGGACGGGAGGTCGCGACGGCGGTGGGGTCATCGGTGTCGTTGCCGGTGGCGGTTTCGGCGCGGGAGGTGGTGACGCTGGTACCGGTACCGGGGCGCGGGGTGGGCTGGTGGACGGCGCCGGCCTGGTGGGTGTGGGCTCCGGGGACGTGGGCGGTACCGGTGCGCTCGTGGGCGCGACAGTGGGTGGGGGAGTGGGAACGACCGGTGGCGTTGGCCGTGGTGAGTGCCGTCGGCAGTGGCCCAGCCGGATGAGCGTGCCACCCACACGCAGACAGAGGTGTACCGGTCCGATGTTCAACTCGACCCGCAAGCCGGTGGAGCCTGTCTGTGCCGGTAACGGCGTTGGGTACGGCGGTGCCGGTAACGCCGACGCGCTGGTCGCGAGGAGCGTTCCCAGCAGTACCGCGGAGGCAAGCACGGCACCGACCGCGAGTACCGGAGCAGAGCGGAATGCCCGACGGCGTGGGCAGGGCGTACCCAAACATCACCTCCCGGTAACACGGGGATCGTGAACCAGACGCGCCGCACCACGCTAACCCTGACGAATACCGACCGCCGTCCCCCGAACGAGTTAATTCGACAATGACGCCGTTACACGGTGTACGCGGGCTCGCGCATTTGTTCCCTACGGGGAGGTCCGTGCAATTAGTCCGTTCGAAGATAATTGCCGCGTGCGACGCCTGCACCGACAGCTCTGTGCCACCGGGGTACGGAACGCTCCGCCGGCAATATTCGTGTGCACCGGCCGGAGCTGTCGGCGGATGCCGTCGCGTGTCCTACCGCTGGTGCGCGGTCATGACCTCGATCGGGCGGGCGTGGTAGGCGTCCCAGTCGACGGCGATGGCACTCGCTGTCGGCAGCAGCAGCGGCAGGTAGGTGTCCACCAGGGCGTCCACCGAGGTCTCGGCCGCGTGGGTGTTGACGTTCACCGCCGCCACGACCTGACCGGCGCCGTTGCGGATGGGCGCGGCGATGGAACGGATACCGGGGGCGAGCTGTTGGTCGGTGACGGCCCAACCCCTGGCCCGCACGTCCCGCAGTTCCGCGTCGATCTGGGCACGGTCGGGCTGCCACAGCGGAACGATGCCCGACCGGCTCGGCTCGGCCAGCACCCGGTCGAGTTCTGCCGGGGGCAGCGCCGCCAGCAGCACCTTGCCGAGAGAGGTCTGCACGGCCGGGAAACGGGTGCCGATGGTCACCGCCAGGGTGACCAGCTTGGGCATCGCGACCCGGGCGACGTAGACGATGTCGGACCCGTCAAGCTGTGCCACCGAGCAGGACTGGTGGGTCTGCTCCACCAGTCCCCGCAGGTGTGGGCGGGCCACCTCCCACAGGCCGATCGAACCGATGTAGGCCATCCCGAGTTCGAGCACCCGCGGGGTGAGCGTGAAACCCTCGTCGCCGGACCGCACGTAGCCGAGCTGTTCCAGGGTGATCAGGATGCGGCGTGCCGTGGGCCGGGCCAACCCGGCCGCGGTGGCGACATCCGACAGTGACATCGTCGCCGACCCGGGTCCGAAGCACCGCAGCACGTCCAGGCCCCGGGCCAGGGCCTCGATGAAGTCTGGGTTGCCGTCACGACGCATGCGAGAAGGTTAACCCGTCGGACAGTGGTCCGTTCCGCTCGCACGGCCCAGTTTTGCCGTAAATAAGGCACAATTCGGGACGATCTACAGCGGGGCACGCATGTGTGGTCACTCACCCGTGCCCACCGGTTCCGGAGTGCGGACCCTCGTCCGCCACCACTGGAACGGACTGTCACACACCACGCAGCCATGAGTCGGCAGGTCCCGAGCGCGCCGGCATCGGGCCGCCCCCCGTGCGGTGGTCGGCCGGGGCGCGACGGCCACGTCACCACCATGCTGGCGCCGCGACACCAGCATGGTCCGCCGCGTGACACCGTGCTCCCGCCGGACCGGTTCGCCGCTGCCGCAGTATCGGGATGCGGACTAGCCCGAGTTAGGCGGACGACACGACCTTGCAGCGCGAGGGCGTGGCGCTGCGGGTGCGCGGACGCCTTCCGGCGAACCCCAGAGGATCCGTCCTGCCCCGTCGGCTGGCTGTCTGGAACCTCCTGGACCGAAGCACTGATCCACAGGGCTTAGGATTCCGACGTGGCCAGGACGACCGAGGAACTGCGGCGACTCCTTGCGGATCTGGAAACCGACCAGGTCGAGCGCAAAGAGTCGTTGAAGAGCGGCGATGTCAAGGAGCGAATTTGTCAGGCCATTTGTGCCTTTTCAAATGATCTGCCGGATTACCGAACGGCCGGAGTGATTTTCGTGGGTGCGGCCGACGACGGCCACACGATCGGCCTTGCGATAGGTGATCGCCTGTTGCTCGAGTTGGCAGACCTACGAAGCCAGGGCCGAATCCTTCCACCGCCGATAATGAACGTACGTAAGCTTGATGTCGGCGGTGACGCAGTTGCTGTCGTTGAGGTAGAACCGAGCCCGAGTCCACCAGTCAGGTTCAATGGACAGGTCTGGATTCGGGTTGGTCCACGACGGGCGATCGCGAGTGCCGACGAGGAGCGCCGGTTGGCAGAGCGCCGGCGTAGTAGGGACCTACCGTTTGATGCACGTCCTGCCGTCGGAAGCACCCTCGGCGACCTTGACCTGGACTGGTTCGAGCGGGAGTACCTTCCGAGTGTCCTCACACCTGAGGTCCTTGCGGCCAACGGACGTACCGTGGAGCAGCGGCTCATCTCGTTGCGACTCACGTCGCCGGAGGGTACGCCGACCAATGCTGGGATCCTGATCCTCGGCCGTGAGCCAACAAGTTTTCTGCCGGGCGCCTACCTACAGGTCGTGCGGGTTGATGGCATCAACCTGAGTGATCCGGTAGTCGATGCGCGTCGTCTGTCGTCGGCACTACCGACTCTGCTTCACGATCTCGATGACATACTTCGCCTGAACATCAAAACTTCGGTCCGGATCGCTGACGATTTTCGGGACTCTCGTCGTCCAGACTACCCGATGGCGGCGTTGCAGCAGATCGTCCGCAACGCGATACTGCACCGTAGCTATGAGGGTACCTCGGCGCCGGTGCGACTGAACTGGTACGACGACCGAGTCGAGGTCTATTCACCGGGCGGCCCGTATGGCGTGGTAACCGTCGAGAACTTCGGCCGGCCAGGCCTGACCGACTACCGTAATCCGGTTCTGGCCGAGGCAATGGGTAGTCTTGGCTACGTACAGAAGTTCGGGGCCGGACTACCGATCGCCCGTCAGAGCCTGCAAAGCAACGGTAACCCACCGCCGGAATTCACGCCCGATCCATCCTATGTCGGGGTTACTCTTCGGGAGGCTCGATGAGTGCGCCCGTTGTCGCGTTCTTCAATGCCAAAAGTGGCGCGGGCGCGACCTCACTCGTTTATCACGCGGCCTGGATGATGGCCCGCAGGGGTTTGCGCGTGGTCGCAGCCGATCTTGATCCGCAGGCAGACCTGACGGCCAGCTTCCTGGAGGAGGACACTCTCGGACGCCTGTGGCCGACAGGCGGCGCCCCGGCCCCGCCGGGCCGGACAGTGTATGACAGCCTGGCGCCGCTCCTACAGGGCAGTGGTGATGTTGACCGGGCTCCACTGGTCGATGTTGATGACCGACTGAGCCTTGTCCCGGGCGACCTGGCTCTTTCCACGTTCGAGGATGAGTTTTCCAGACAGTGGTCAGGCTGTCTGGATGGCGAGGAACGGGCATTCCGCGTCATCTCCGCGTTCTGGCGACTGCTGGCCGGGGCGGCGAGAAGCGCGGAGGCCGATGTCGTACTGGTGGACGTGGGTCCCAATCTCGGCGCGACAAGTCGAGCGGTGCTCGTCGCGGCAGACCATGTGGTGATACCTGTGTCCCCGGACCTGTTCGACGTGCGGGGTCTACAGATCGTCGGTCCACGACTTCGGTCCTGGCGGGAAGAGTGGAACGCCCGCGTTCCGAATAATCCGGATCCGACCCTCGAACTCCCGGCGGGCACGATGAGGCCGATCGGGTATGTCCTGCTCAGGCACGGCGTTCGGCTCGACAGGCCGATATCCGCGTACGAGTACTGGCTGGCCCGAATTCCGGACGCCTACCGCGCTGCGGTCCTGGACCTGCACGAACCCGCTCCTCCGATCAACTCTGACCCGTACTGTCTGGCCCAGATCAGGAATCTCCGCAGTCTCCTGTCTCTTTTCTCCGAGGCCCGCAAACCGATCTTCGCCCTCAAACCCGCCGACGGCGCCTTCGGCGGACACCGGGAGGCCATCATGGACACCGCGGCGGACTTCGGCACCCTGACCGACCGGATCGCGACAGAGGTGGGTGTGCGCGTGCCAACCATCCAGCAGTAGCGAGTACCCGGGGCACGAAACACATCCCCGGTGGTGGACCGGTCGCCGGGTCGGGCAACGTGGGCAGCCCGCGGGCCGCCCCCGCCCTGGGCGGAACGGACGGGGACGGCCTCACCGGCGGGGGGATCGCTCGGGCCGGGCTCAGCCCAGCGTGACGAGCCCCCCGACACCCAGGGCGCGAGCCGCGGACTGGAGTTGCAGGGTGAGCCAGGTCAACTCGTTCAGCGTGAGCAGCAGACCGAACCCGCCCAGGAGCACGGCCGAGCCGGACAGGATCGCCACCGAGTGCCGTTTGGTCCAGCCGAACGCGCCCACCACGCGGTGGAAGGCCAACCCGGTGACCAGGAACGGCACGGCCAACCCGGCCGAGTACACGGCCAGCAGCGCGCCGCCCTGGGCTATCCCGTCCTCCGTGGCGGCGACTGCCAGCACCGAACCGAGTACCGGTCCGATGCACGGGGTCCACCCGAAGGCGAACGCGGCGCCGGCGACCGGCGCGGCCCACGGCCCGTACCGGGCCAGGTTCGGATGGAACCGGGCCTCCCGCACGAGCCAGCTCCTGCGCAGCACCAGTCCGGCCAGGATCAGCGCAGCCATGGACATGACAACGACGCCGGAGATCCGGGTGATGACCAACTGGTTGCGCAGTAACGTCGCACCCAGCACGGTCACCGACAGGCCGAGCAGGATGAACACCGCGGAGAAGCCGGCCACGAACAGACCGGTGCCCCTGGCCACCGCGCGCAGGTTCCGCCGACCCCCCGCGGCCAGCTCGGTGACTCCGATCCCGGTGGTCACCGACAGGTAGACCGGCACCAACGGCAGCACACACGGGGACAGGAACGACACCACCCCGCCGCCGAAGGCGACCGCATAGCCGACCCCGCCCGCCATGGTGGCCCCTCCCGGTGACGTTCGGTTTCTATGACCAGTGATTATGTACCTTAGAAGCCGTCCAGGGAACCCCCACGGAGGCCCTCGCCGCCCAGGATGCTGCCCTGAGGTGTCCGAAATGGATGGTGGGCGTTGACCGACAGTGGCCGTGGGCCTACCGTTCTGTATCACCAATTTCGTTTAGTAGTACGGCTCGAAGGTGGCGGGATGAGCCTCGGTGAACCCATGGTCGGGACGCGGCCGAAGGTCGGTCCCACGCCCGGCGAGACGGCTGGTGGGACAGCCGGCGGTACGGCCGAACATACCGCCGGAGATCCGGCGACGACGAGCCCTCCGGCTCGGGCTGCGACCGGATCGGCGGTGGCGCTCCGCGCGGTCACCCGACTGTTCGGCGCGCTGCCGGGACTGGTGCGGGTCACCCTGGACGTGGACCGGGGCGAGACCATCTGGCTGTGCGGGCCCAACGGTTCGGGCAAGTCGACGCTGCTCAGGATCATCGCCACCGCGCTGTCGCCCACCTTCGGCACCGGAACCGTCCTCGGTCACGACCTGCGCTCCGGAAGGGTCGCCATCCGGGCCCGCACCGACCTGCTCGGGCATCACTTCCGGCTGTACGAGGACCTCACCGCCGCGGAGAACCTGCGGTTCACCTGCTCGCTGCACGGGCTGGACCCGGCCGGCATCGACGGTGCGTTGGACAGCGTCGGCATGGCCGAGGTCGCCGACATCCGTACCGGCGGGTTCTCCCAGGGCATGCGTCAGCGACTGGCACTGGCCCGGTGCCGCCTGCGTGATCCGGACCTGTTACTGCTCGACGAGCCCTACGCCGGGCTGGACGTGGACGCACGGGTGGTGGTCGACGACCTGCTCGCCGGGGCCCGGGCGCGCGGCCGGACGATCCTGTTGGCCAGCCACGAGGAACCACCACCGGAACTGATCGACCGCACGGTGTCGATCGACGGTGGCCGGCTCACCGCGACCGGCGGGCAGGTGCGGCGATGACCTCGACACTGCCACGAGCCGCGACCAGCGTCACCAGGGCGGCGCGGAACACCCGGGTGGTCGGAATCGCCGGGGTGGCATGGGCGATCGCGGTCAAGGACCTGCGGGTGGAACTGCGCGGGCGGTACGCGCTGGTGTCGGTGTTGCCGTTCGCGGCCACCATGCTGCTGGCCTTCGGCTTCGCCCTGGGGCCCGGGCGAACCCTGCTGATCGAGACCGCGCCGGGGCTGCTCTGGCTGGCCGCGCTGTTCGCCGCGGTGGAACTGTTCCACCGGTCCTACCAGGCCGAGGCCGATGGCGGCGCGTTGGAGGGTCTGCTGCTCGCGCCGGTCGACAAGGGCGCCATCTACCTGGGCAAGGCGGCCGCGGCGGCGGTGCAGTTGCTCGTGCTGTTCGTCGCCACCACCGTGTTGGTGATGATCCTGTTCGGGCTGCCGCTGGGCGACTCGCCAGCTCTGCTCGGGCTGACCGTACTGCTGGGCACCGTGGGCCTGACCGCGCTGGGCAGTCTGCTGGGCCTGTTGGGGGTGGCCGCGCGCAGCCGCCAGGCGGCACTGCCGTTGCTGATCCTGCCGCTGGTCTCTCCGGTGCTCATCGCGGCCATCCGGGCCACCACGGTGCTCACCACGGGCAGTCCCGAACAGGTGGGTGGGTGGCTGGGCCTGTTGGCCGCCTTCGACGCGGCCTTCCTGGCCACCGGTTTCCTGGTCTTCGCGCACCTGCTGGAGGACTGACCCGACGAACCGACGGTCGACGGCGAGGGCCACTTGACAGCCAATCTCGGTGGGTCGAAACTCCGTATGACTAAAACCCATTAGTCATAGAATCGAGGTGATGGTCATGGCGGAACCTGACAGCACCGACCAGACCGTCGAGGAGGGCCCACCGACGCCCGCCAGACGCCCACGGGCGGGCGCGCGTCGGTTGGTCTTAGCTCTCGGCGTACTGGCCGTCGGCGCTGTCGCGGCGGTGGCGTTCCACGGGTTCGGCGACGAGTCCTCGGCATCGGCCGCCACGGCGGTACAGCTGCGGCACGGCGGCGACGACGGCGGCAGCGGCGACAACGAAGACCACATGGAGGACCTGGTCCGGGACGGCCAGCAGATCTTCCGCTTCGACACCTTCGGTGACGAGGCGTTCTGGACAAACACCCTCCACGTCGACAAGGCCATCCTGGGCGTCGACAACGGCGGGGTCGGCCCGGGCGTGAGCCCGGCCACCGCCCTGTCGGTGGGCCTGAAGGTGGATGTCAAGGCGCTGCCCTCGTCGGTGCAGGACGCGATCAAGGCTGGTCAGGTCGACCTCAACGACCCGAAGACCACGCTCGCGCTGCTCAAGCTGAACTCGGTCGTCGGTGTCAAGGGCACCTTCGACTCGGCCGGCAACCTGAGTGCCGTGGGCATCGAGTGCGCACTGTGCCACTCGACCGTCGACAACTCCTTCGCACCGGGGATCGGTCAGCGGCTCGACGGCTGGCCCAACCGTGACCTGAACGTGGGCGCGGTCATCGGCCTGTCGCCGAACCTGCAGCCGGTCGCCGACCTGCTGCACGTCGACGTGCCGACCGTGCAGAAGGTGCTCAACTCCTGGGGCCCGGGCAAGTTCGACGCCGAGCTCTTCCTCGACGGTAAGGCGTTCCAGCCTGACGGCACCTCCGGGGCGACCCTGCTCCCGGCCGCCTTCGGGCTGGCGGGTGTGAACCTGCACACCTACACCGGATGGGGATCGGTGCCCTACTGGAACGCCTTCGTGGCGATCCTGGAGATGCACGGACAGGGGTCGTTCACCGACGCCCGACTGGACAACGCCGAACAGTTCCCGATAGCCGCGGAGAACAACTTCGGGCACATCAGGGCCGACAAGGACCTGGTGTCCTCGAAGCTACCCGCGCTGCAGGCCTACCAGCTTTCGCTGGCAGCGCCCACGCCGCCCAAGGGCTCGTTCGACGCGGACGCGGCCAAGGACGGCAAGAAGCTGTTCAACGGGAAGGCCGAGTGCTCGACCTGCCACGTCGGGCCGACGTTCACCGAACCCGGGCACAACCTGCACACCGGTGCGGAGATCGGTATCGACAACTGGGAGGCGGACCGTTCGCCGACCCACGCGTACCGGACCACCCCGCTCGCCGGTCTGTGGTCGCACCAGAAGGGTGGCTTCTACCACGACGGTCGGTTCCCCGACCTGATGGCGGTGGTCAACCACTACAACGACACGTTCCAGCTCAACCTGACCCAGGCTGAGAAGAACGACCTGGTCCAGTACCTGCTGTCGTTGTGACGCCGGTGTCGCGGGTGCCATCGGTCCACCGGTGGCACCCGCGATACCGAGAAACACCCGCAACACCAAGTGGTACCCGCAGTACCGAGTAACAAGTAGTGCCTGCCGAACCTGGAGGTCGGTTGTGAAGCTCCTGCAGACCGCCCTCGCCAAGGCCGGTAGCCGCGGCGCCCAGCGTGCACTTGGCTGGGCGACCGTGGCTGGCCTGGCGGTGACCGGGGTACTCGCCCTGGTCGTCGTCCCGCCGGATGCCAGCCAGGGCGACGTGCAACGACTCATGTACGTGCATGTGCCGGCGGCGTGGCTCGCGTTCGCGTCGTTCGGTGTGGTGTTCGTCGCCAGCATCGCCTACCTGCGCACCGGGCGTACCCGGTGGGACCGGGTCGCGGTGTCCTCCGCGGAGATCGGGGTCCTGTTCTGCGTGCTGACCATCGTGCTCGGCTCGCTGTGGGGCAGGCCGGTCTGGGGCACCTGGTGGACCTGGGACCCGAGGTTGACCACGACCGCGGTGCTCCTGCTCATCTACGTTGGTTACCTGACCCTGCGTCGGGTCGCCGACAGCCCGACCCGACGCGGCCGCTGGTCGGCCGTACTCGGCGTGGTCGGGTTCGTCGACGTGCCGATCGTGCACATGTCGGTGGTGTGGTGGCGTTCGCTACACCAGGAGGCCACCGTGGTTCGACCCGGTGCGCCCACCATCGCGCCGATCATGTTGTTCACCCTGCTCACCGCGCTGGTCGCCTTCTCGTTGGCCTACGGCTACCTGATGGCGGTCCGGATGCGGGTGGGCCGGATGGAGGACCGTGCCGCCAGCACCGTGGTGTCCCGACCGGCGCCGCGGGCCCGCGCGCCACGCCCGATGACC
>DATCWR010000133.1:0-3604 GCA_036566245.1 Mycobacteriales bacterium
GTGGCAGGCCGCACTCGGGTGAACTCGGCCATCACCCTGACCTGCACCGCATGCGCGGCAGCCACCACACGTTCCATACCGCCGAGCACGGCCAACAACGACTCGGCGTCCAACCCCGACGGGTCAAAATCCGAAAGCAACCCAGCGACCGCAGCAGGATCGAATCCGGTAATCGGAAACCCGCCATCCAACTCCCCACCAACACCGCAATCGGCGTCGCGAGGAATCGCATCGGCCAGGGTTTCCATGCCCCTATTCTATCTCGACCATTATGGTATTTGATCACTCGAAAGAGTGAAACTCGGCGAGGCGACAACCTGATTCGCTGGTTTCAGCACAACGAGGAGTCCTCTGTGGATTCCGCCCGTAGCGGAATCGAATTCCATCGGTATACCGCCCTACTATGTTGGTGAGCCACGGCGCTGTCAGGGGCCAAGTTGGGGGTGGTGGATGGAAGACAAACCGGAGCCGGTCACCGGCACGGCCGCTGGAGTGCCGTTCACGGCGCTGCCGCCGGCCACACCCGTCGCGGGCCCGGCACCGCTGGTGCTCACCTGGCACATGATGGACGCGCCGTGCACGGATGCCGCGTTCGCCGCGGCGCTGCCCATGGCTCGGGTGCCGGCCTGGCGGGTGCACCTGGGCATGCCATTGTGCGGGGCGCGCATGCTCGACGGTGGTATGGGCGCGGTTGTCAAACTGTCCCGTCGCGACACGATCATGGCGTATCTGGACCCGGTGGTCCGTCAGGCTGTCGAGGAGTTCCCGGCGGCGCTGGCGGAACTGCGCGAACGGCTGCCGACGGAAACCGGGCCGATCGGCCTGGTCGGTGGCTCGCTGGGCGGGGCCGTCGCGCTACGGGTCCTGGCCGAGTCACCGATCCCGGTCGCAGCTGCCGCACTGGTCAATCCAGCGGTCCGGGCGCGCTCGGTCGTAGGGCTCGTCGAAACCGTCACCGGCACGCCATACCCGTGGACGAACACTTCCACGAAGGCGGCCGACGACCTGGACTTCGTGGCTCACGCCGCAGACATCGCAGCCCGCAGACCACAACCCCCGCTACTGCTGGTAAGTGGCGAACAAGACTTCCCGGCACTGCGTACCGACGCCGCCGAACTGGTCGACACGCTGCGCGAACACTACGCCGAACCCGAGCACGTGAAGCTCTCCACGGTGGTCGGCCTGTCCCATCCGTTGGCCGAACGGCCAGGCCTGGTCCCGGCTCCGCAGATTCCCACGGCCATCGTGGTCGACAGGGCGGTGACCGCATGGTTCGTCCAGCACCTGTGTGGTGGCGCTCGGTGACCTTCTGACAGCAGCCGCTCTCTCGCCGGACGGTCCGCCGCACCGCTGGGCAACGGCAGGTTGGACCCGACCTTACAGCCAGGTCACCCACAACAAGGAGATCCTGGGGATCGGCGGGATCGCAACAGGTGGCTCCACCCCCGGCCCGACCGCGACCACCATCGTGCGGTCGAGCACGGTCTCGGACAACGACGGCGGCGGTCTGGGTACCGACGCCAACATGACGCTCCACCTGGCCGACAGTGCGGTCAGACACAACACCCCACACCCTGGTGTCGTACAACGTGTCCGTGCTGTGCGGCGGTGGGATCTACCTGAGTAACGGCGTCCTGGGGCGAACCGGGAGCCCGGTGGTGAACAACCGGCCTGACAACCTCGAGGAAACCTGTCGGAACGCCTGATGACCTGCCGGTCCAGCGGGCATGGCCGATCACCGGCGACACCGGCTGATCCGGATCCCAGGAGCCACCGGGGCGGAACCGGCATCCGTCCGGTCGCCGGTTCCGCCCCGCCCCCCGACAGACTCAATCAGAAATTGGCACACCCCAGTTGGGTGTCGCTGCCCGCGCCAACGTTGACCGCCACCACGCACACGCTGTTGAACTCAGTCGTCCATATGTTAGGGGTAACGGACAGGTTGTACCCGTGGTAGTAGCCGTACCCCTGGCTGCCCGAGAGGGACAGATCCGGGCGGTACAGGTTGGCGACATACGGGCCGAAGGTATCGAAATTGGCGATGACCTTGACCGAAATCGAACTGCTGGTATCGGGGTCCACCGCCCAGCCGGTGACCTGATACGCACCCCCGCCGATGCTCGCCACCTCAAGCGCCCCGTACGGCGAGGTCCTGACGGAGAAGGCCTTGCAGCCCAGGGTCGTGTCACTCCCAAGGCTGATGTTCCGTGCGATGGCGCACACGGAGGTGCCCTCCACGGTCACCGGCACGGTGGCATTGAAGGTGCTGCCGGTCTGGTTGGCCACGACCGTGCCCAGGCGGACCGTGCCCACCATGATGTCGACCGAGACCGGCCCGCCGTTGGGGTCCGTCGCCGATCCCTTCACGGTCAGGCCGCTGGGCACGCGGGTGACGCTGGTGAACGTGCCGGTCGGATTGTTGGTGGTCCCGTCGTCGAAGCACCACTCCGGCGGGTCGGGGTTCATGCACGGCGAGAGGGCCTGCGCGGGGCTCGCCGTGACCAGACCAAGCCCCGCGGTGCCCACCGCGAGCGCAAGAGTCAGCGCGGCACGTCTGAATCTCATCGTTACTCCGTTCCACTACCCGGGTGCGCCGTCGGCCGGGCACCCATCGACCGGCCGAAGGTAGGAGGCGACTACCGGCCACCACATCCGGGAATTGCGCCAACCAACCGGTGATGGGCTCCGGGCGCAGCCTCGGGGGCAGCTCGGCGACAGCCGCGTCACCGTTGGATGATCGAAACATGATCGCTGGATGACTCCTACATGACCGTTACCTGGTCGGCGCACGGTGGAGGCACACCGGATGATTCGGTGCCACTACTCCCCCAGACGAGGCCGGATACGCATCTGGCTGATTCCGGGCATGCCGCGGCGCCATACCATCGGCGAGTGGTCACGCGTCCGTGATGCGCCGAGGCCGGGGGGCGAAGTCGAGATGCTGGTCGGCCGGGAGGTGGAGACGGCGTGCCTTGGCACCCGTCTGGCCGCGGGTGAGCCGTGCGCGGTCGTGCTGTATGGCGAGGCCGGTGTTGGTAAGACGGCGTTACTGAACCACGCCGTGCGGCACAGCACCCGCACCCCATACGTGGGCGGAGGACTGTCCACACTGGCCTGGATGCCGTTACTACCGATCCGCCGGGCGTTCGGCGAGCGGCTGCCCGAGAACATCGACGGGGATCCGGCCTTCCTGGCCGCCCTGGTCGGCGACCTGGTTGGTGGCGGTGTACTCGTCGTCGACGACCTGCACTGGGCCGATCAGGCCACCATCTCCCTGTTACCTCTGCTGGCCGGCAGGGTCCGGTTACTGACAGCCGTGCGCCGTGGCGACCCGGCAGCCAGCGAGGCGCTGGATGTCGTACGCCGGGCTGGTTTCGAAACCGTCGAGGTGAACCCGCTGCCGGACGTGCACGCGACCGAGTTGGCCACCAGGATTCGTGCGGACCTCTCACCGCAGGCGCTGCGGGCCGTGGTGCGCGACAGTGGCGGGAACCCGCTGTTGATCGAGGAACTCACCGGCACCGAGACGCCCAGCGCAAGCCTGCGCCTGGCCGTGGCGGCGCGGCTGCGGTCGTTACCCGCCGCGGCCGGCGAGGGCATGGCC
>DATCWR010000140.1:0-4749 GCA_036566245.1 Mycobacteriales bacterium
CGCGCTGGCCCTGTTGATCCTGCCGCTGCTGACCGGCTGCGGGCTCGGTACCAGCAGGGCCGGTTTCGTGACCAAGGCGAACACGGCCTGTCAACAGTCGGCGACCCGGATCTCACACCTGCGCCCACCGGACAGCCCGTCCCATGCCACCGGGTACGCGATCGACCTGTTCGCCCAGAAGGACCGTCTGCTCATCGCCCTGAACGAGATGGACCTGCCCGGCCCGGACGCGGCCGCCCTGCGTGCCGGGTGGCTACGTCCGGCCACCGAGGACCTGGCCAGGGCCAGGCCAGTCCTCGTCCGGATCCACCGGGCGGCGACGGCGGCCGGGACGGTGGGGTCGACGGACGGGCTGACCGCGGAGTTGACTGACGAGTTGACCGCGCTGACACGGGCCGACACCGCCGGGGTGGATGACACGCTGCTGTCCCGGTACGGCCTGACCGACTGTCTGCGGGTCTTTGGTGACCCGACCCGACCCGTCCCCGGCAACTAAGGCAATTCATCGCGGTTCTCGCCTAATAGGTTAGTTCCTTCGATTACGCCATGTGTCGGAAACGCTGCGCGCAGTAATTGAAGATCCTCGTCACACCGGTCCTTGGTTGTGGGGGTAGCGGTGCGGATGCTGGGGTCAACCGCGTAGCCTGGGGGGTCGTTGACCGCCAGCACTCACGCGGGAAGAGGCGACCCCATCCGTGTCGACGCAAGGTAGCCAGAGCAGCGACAGCACCGGTAACGCCGCTGACTTCGGACAGGGAGGATTCGGACCAAACGAATGGTTGGTTGAGGAAATGTATGAGCAGTACCTCGCCGATCCATCCAGCGTCGACGCCGCATGGCATGAGTTCTTCGCTGACTACCGTCCAGGCGAGCAGTCGCAGGTCACCGGCCGGACGGACGGACAGGCTGGGACGGTGGTGACCAGGACCCGTCCGGTCCAGGCTCCCCCAGCCCAGGCCCCGGCACCGGCCGCCACCCCGACACCGGTGGTGACCGAACCAGGCCGGCCGGCCGAACCGGCACCGACCCGACCCACCACACCGGCCAGGCCGACCGAGCAGCCGGCCGCCAGAACGACCCAGCAACCGCGTCCGCAGTTGCCCGGCCGACCCAGTCCGCTGCGTGGCGCCGCCGCCCGCACCGTGGCGAACATGGAGACCTCACTGACCGTGCCCACCGCGACCAGCGTTCGGGCGGTGCCGGCCAAGTTGGTGGCGGACAACCGGATAGTGATCAACAACCACCTGCGCCGTGCGCGCGGTGGCAAGGTGTCGTTCACCCACCTGATCGGTTACGCGGTGGTCCGGGCCCTGGCCGACTACCCGGAGATGAACAACTCCTTCGCCGTGGTCGACGGCAAGCCCGTGCTGGTCGTGCCCGAGCACGTCAACCTCGGCCTGGCCATCGACCTGAAGAAGGCCGACGGCAGCCGTTCACTGGTGGTCGCCTCCATCAAGGCGGCCGAGTCCATGGACTTCTCCCAGTTCCTCCAGGCATACGAGGACATCATTCGGCGGGCCCGGGCGAACAAGTTGACCGTCGAGGACTTCGCCGGTACCACCATCAGCCTCACCAACCCCGGCACCATCGGCACGGTGCACTCGGTGCCGCGCCTGATGCAGGGCCAGGGCTGCATCGTGGGTGTCGGCGCGATGGAGTACCCGGCCGAGTTCCAGGGAATGAGCGAGGAGGACCTGGCCCAGGCCGCGGTCAGTCGGGTGATGACCCTCACCTCGACCTACGACCACCGGATCATCCAGGGCGCGGTGTCCGGTGACTTCCTGCGCCGGATGCACGAACTGCTGCTCGCCGACTCCTTCTACGACGAGATCTTCCAGTCGTTGCGGGTGCCCTACCAGCCGGTCCGGTGGATGCGCGACCAACGGACCTCGCACGAGGGTCAGATCGACAAGTCTGCCCGGGTCGTCGAGCTGATCAA
Source organism: Mycobacteriales bacterium (assembly GCA_036566245.1). Lineage (GTDB taxonomy): Bacteria > Actinomycetota > Actinomycetes > Mycobacteriales > DASULA01 > DASULA01. The sequence continues at coordinate 1,940 of DATCWR010000140.1, forward strand.
CGCCTACCGCACCAACGGCCACCTGATGGCCGACACCGACCCGCTGGAGTTCCGGCTCCGCAACCACGACGACCTGGACGTCACCAAGCACGGACTGACCCTGTGGGACCTGGACCGGGAGTTCCCCGTCGGTGGGTTCGCTGGGCAGCGGGTGATGAAGCTGCGTGACGTGCTGGGTGTGCTGCGGGACGCCTACTGCCGCCGGGTGGGCGTGGAGTACATGCACATCACCGACCCGGAGGAACGGGCCTGGTTGCAGGCCCGGGTGGAGATCGGGCACAAGGACCTCAGCGGCGAGGAACAGAAGCACATCCTCGGCCGGCTCAACGCCGCCGAGGCGTTCGAGACGTTCCTCCAGACCAAGTACGTCGGCCAACGGCGGTTCTCGTTGGAGGGCGCGGAGAGCATCATCCCGCTGCTGGACAAGGTGGTGCGCGAAGCGGCTGACCAGGAGTTGGACGAGGTCGTCATCGGGATGGCGCACCGTGGTCGACTCAACGTGCTGGCCAACATCGTCGGCAAGAGCTACGCGAAGATCTTCCGGGAGTTCGAGGGATACATCGACCCGGGCACCGTGCACGGCTCGGGTGACGTGAAGTACCACCTGGGCGCCACCGGTACGTTCACCAGTGCGCTGGACGGGCGGACCATCACGGTCTCGCTGACCTCCAACCCGAGCCACCTGGAGGCGGTGAACCCGGTCCTGGAGGGCATCGTCCGGGCCAAGCAGGACATGATCAACAAGGGTGAGTCGGGCTTCACCGTGCTGCCCGTACTGATCCACGGCGACGCCGCGTTCGCCGGCCAGGGTGTGGTGGCCGAGACGCTGAACCTCTCGCAACTTCGGGGCTACCGCACCGGTGGCACGGTGCACGTGATCATCAACAACCAGGTCGGATTCACCACCAGTCCCGACGAGGCCCGGTCCAGCCTGTACTGCACGGACGTGGCCAGGATGATCCAGGCACCGATCTTCCACGTGAACGGGGACGATCCCGAGGCGTGTGTGCGGGTGGCCCGCCTGGCCATGGCCTACCGGCGACAGTTCAGGAAGGACGTCGTCGTCGACATGGTCTGCTACCGGCGGCGCGGCCACAACGAGACCGACAACCCGTCGTTCACCCAGCCGAAGATGTACGACATCATCGACGCCAAGCGGTCAGTCCGGAAGCTCTACACCGAGGCGCTCATCGGCCGTGGGGACATCACGGTGTCCGAGGCCGAGGACGCCCTGCGGGACTACCAGGGACAGTTGGAGAAGGTGTTCCTGGAGACCCGCAACGCCGGTGGGGAACCGCAACCGGAGACCCGGATGCGCCAGACGACCCCGGTCGACGACGTGGCCACCGCGATCAGCGCCGAGGTGGTCAAGCGGATCGGCGACGCCTACGTCAACCTGCCCGAGGGCTTCACGGTCCACCCGCGACTCAAGCCGCAACTCCAGCGGCGCGCCGCGATGGCCAGCGAGGGCAACATCGACTGGGGCTTCGGTGAGTTGCTGGCCTTCGGCTCCCTGGTGTTGCAGGGCCGACCGGTCCGGTTGGCCGGCCAGGACAGCCGGCGTGGCACGTTCGTCCAACGGCACGCGATGTTGGTGGACCGAAACACCGGTCAGGAGTACACGCCACTGAAGTACCTGGACCCGCAGCAGGCGCCGTTCTGGGTCTACGACTCGCTGCTGTCCGAGTACGCCGCCATGGGTTTCGAGTACGGCTACTCGGTGGCCAACCCGGAGGCCCTGGTGACCTGGGAGGCCCAGTTCGGGGACTTCGCCAACGGCGCGCAGTCGATCATCGACGAGTTCATCTCCTCCGGTGAGGCCAAGTGGGGGCAACAGTCCGGGGTGGTACTGCTGCTCCCGCACGGCTACGAGGGACAGGGTCCGGACCACTCCAGCGCCCGGATCGAACGGTTCCTCCAGTTGTGCGCCGAGGACAACATGACGGTGTGCCTGCCCTCCACCCCGGCAAGCCACTTCCACCTGCTGCGTCGGCACGCACTGTCCCGGCGCCGACGTCCGCTGGTGATCTTCACCCCGAAGTCACTGTTGCGGCTGCGCGCGGCAACCTCGTCGGTGGAGGACCTCACCACCGGCGCCTTCGCTCCGGTACTGGCCGATCCCCGGGTCACCGACCCCTCGGCGATCACCCGGGTACTGCTGTGCAGCGGCAAGGTGTACTACGACCTGGCCGCACACCGGGAGCGGGCCGGCATCACCGACACGGCCATCCTGCGGATCGAGCAGCTGTATCCGCTGCCCGGTGCGCAGGTCACCCAGGCGCTGGCGCCATACCGGAACGTGCGGGATCTGCGGTGGGTACAGGAGGAGCCGGCGAACATGGGTGCCTGGACGCACATGGCCATGCACCTGCCCGCCCACCTCGGCGACCTGCGGCTCTCGTTGCGCTCCCGGCCGGCCTCGGCGAGCCCGGCCGGGGGGTCGAGCAAGCTGCACGACAGCGAGCAGAAGATGCTCGCCGAAGCGGCGTTCGCCGGGTGAGGAACCGTGTACTTCACCGACCGTGGTATCGAGGAACTCGCCGACCGACGTGGTGAGGAGAAGGTCTCCCTGTCCTGGCTGGCCGACCGACTGAGGGTCTTCGTCGACCTGAACCCGCAGTTCGAGGTTCCGGTGGACCGGTTGGCCACCTGGCTGGCCCGGGACGAGGACGTCGACGACGATCTGGCCGACGAGACGATCTGACCGCGGGCTGGGGTGGCCGGGTGTCGTGCATACCACGACACCCGGCCACCCCAGCCCGCGGTCAGATCGTCTCGTCGGCCAGATCGTCGTCGACGTCCTCGTCCCG
>DATCWR010000144.1:0-4970 GCA_036566245.1 Mycobacteriales bacterium
GGACGCCGACCGCTGCCGGCTGCCGGAGCGACCCCGACCCAGCCGGGACCGCAGCGGGGCGACCGTGTCGTTGGTCACCAACCCCGCCCAGACCAGGTCCCACAGCGCGTCGGCCAGTGCGGCGTCCTCAACCGGACCGTCGGCGTCGGCGCGCACCCGCTCGGTCAGGGCTCGGAAGAACAGCGCCTGACCGCCGGCCAGCGCGGTCAGCAGAGCCTGGTGCACACCGGTGAACTCGACCTGTTCGACCGGTGGCAACAGCAGGTGGGCCGAGTCGGCGGGAGCCAGCGACAGCCAGCCGTCGTTGCCCGGCAGTCCGCCGGCACCAGCCCACAGCACCTCGCCGGCCGAGGTCAGTTCGTCCAACATCGCCGGGGTGTACCCGTCCACCCGGGCCGGCAGGACCAGTGACTCCAGTGCCGATGCGGGCACCACCGCGCCGGAGAGTTGCTCGACCGCCCGGACCAGCGCCTCGCGGCCACGGGTCCGGCCTGCCCCCACCTGCTGCCAGCCGGGCAGGAACCGAGCCAGCGCCACCGTGGGTACCGGTTCGACCTGGTGGCGCAGTCGGGCCAGCGAACGACGGCGCAGCCTTCGCAGGACCTCGGCGTCGCACCACTCCGGCCCGGCGCCACCAGGGCGGAACTCACCGGCCACGACCCGTCCGGAACCGGCCAGCCGGCCGAGCGTGTCGGCCACCACCGCGGGGCCCAGGCCGAGTCGGGCCGCACAGTCGGCCACCTGGAACGGCCCGTGGGTGCGGGCGTAGCGCGCCACCAGGTCACCGAGCGGATCCCGCACCGGTTCGGTGAACACCTCGGGTACACCGACCGGTAGCGCCACGCCCAGCGCATCCCGCATCCGACCCGCGTCCTCGATCGCGATCCAACGCTCCTGCCCGGCGATCCGTACCGGCAACACCCGGCGGGCGTCCCGCAGGGCGACCAACCAGGACTCCCGGCCGCCCCGGGCGACCACCTCGGCGGTACCGAGGTCTCCGACCACCCGCAGCAGGTCCGCGGTCGAGTCGGGGTCGTGGACCCGCCGGGACTCGGCCAGCCACTGGAGTTCCAGTTCGACCTCGGCCACCGCCTCGGCGTCGAGTAGTTCACGCAACTCCGCCTGGCCCAACAACTCGGCCAGCAGGGTGGCGTCCAACGCCAGGGCCTGGGCCCGCCGCTCGGCCAGCGGAGCGTCACCCTCGTAGAGGAACATCCCCACGTAGCCGAACAGCAACGACCGGGCGAACGGCGAGGCAGCGGCCGTCTCCGCCTCCACCAGCCGCACCCGACGGGCGGCCAGATCACGCATCAGACCCACCAGCCCGGGTACGTCGAAGACGTCCTGGAGGCATTCACGCATGGTCTCCAGTACCACCGGGAAGCTGCCGTACTCGCCGGCGACCCCCAGCAACTGCGCGGCCCGCTGCCGCTGTTGCCACAGTGGTGAGCGCCGACGTGGATCGCGTCGGGGCAGCAGCAGAGCCCGCGCCGCACACTCCCGGAACCGGGACGCGAACAACGCCGAACCGCCCACCTCGGCGGTGACCAGCGCCTCGATCTGGTCCGCGTCGAAGATCACCAACTCGGCCGGCGGCGGATCCGACTCGGTCTCGGGCAGCCGCAGCACGATGCCGTCGTCGGAGTGCATCGCCTGGGCGTCCAGACCGTACCGCTCGCGCAGTCGACCGGCGATGGCCAGTGCCCAGGGCGCGTTGACCCGGGCACCGAACGGGGAGTGCACACACACCCGCCAGTCCCCCAGCTCGTCCCGGAACCGCTCCACCACCACGGTTCGGTCGGTGGGAAGGTGGCCGGTTGCCCGGCGTTGTTCGGCCAGATAGTCGAGCAGGTTGTCCGCACCCCACTCGTCCAGACCGGCGGTCCGCAACCGGTCCCGGGCCGACCGGTCGCCCGCGGCGGACAGTTCCCGCAGGAAGCAGCCCAACGCCCGGCCGAGTTCCACCGGCCGACCCGGAGCGTCACCGTGCCAGAACGGCATCCGGCCCGGCTCACCCGGCGCCGGAGTGACCAGCACCCGGTCGTGGGTGATGTCCTGCACCCGCCAGGACGACGAGCCGAGCAGGAACACGTCCCCCACCCGCGACTCGTAGACCATCTCCTCGTCCAGCTCTCCCACCCGTCGGCCCGGGGTGCTTGCCTCGCCCACCAGGTACACGCCGAACAGGCCACGGTCGGGGATGGTGCCGCCGCTGGTCACCGCCAGCCGCTGTGCGCCCGGGCGGGCGGTCAGCGAGCCGGTGACCCGGTCCCAGTTCAGCCGTGGCCGCAACTCGGCGAACGCGTCGGAGGGGTACCGGCCGGACAACATGTCCAGCACCGCCTCCAGTGCCGAGGCCGGCAGCGAGGCGAACGGCGCGGCCCGGCGCACCGTCGCGGCCAGGTCGTCGACCGTCCACTGGTCCATGGACACCATCGCGACCACCTGCTGGGCCAGCACGTCCAGCGGGTTCCGTGGGTACCGCAGGGCCTCGATCTGTCCGGCCCGCATCCGCTCGGCCACCACCGCACACTCCACCAGGTCCCCGCGGTGTTTCGGGAAGATCACCCCCTGGCTGACCGCGCCGACCTGGTGTCCGCCCCGACCCACCCGCTGCAGGCCGGCGGCCACCGACGGCGGCGCGGCGACCTGCACCACCAGGTCCACCGCGCCCATGTCGATGCCCAGTTCCAGGCTCGAGGTGGCCACCACCGCGGACAGGGTGCCCGCCTTCAGCGATTCCTCGACCACGGCGCGCTGCTCCCGGGACACCGAACCGTGGTGCGCCCGGGCGACCACCGGCTGGCCACCCACACCGACCCCGGCCTGCCCCATCAGGTCGGCCGGGGGCCGGCCGACCGGGGTGGGTAGGCCGTACGGGTCGGTGGGTGCCGGCGGGGCCGGTGGTGGGCCGACCTGACGTTCGTGGGCCAGTTCGTTCAGCCGGGAGGTGAGCCGTTCGGCCACCCGGCGGGAGTTGACGAACACGATGGTGCTGCGGTGTGCCTCGATCAGGTCGAGCACCCGCTCCTCCACCGCCGGCCAGATCGAGGCGCGTCGTTGCGCCTCCCGGGACGGGTTCAGCCCGGGTGGGCCGCCCGGATCCTCAGCCGCTCCGTCGGTGGCCCGGTCGGTCCGCGGGTCTGTCGGCCCGGTCGGCGGGTCGACCGCCCGTCCGAGCGCGGCCATGTCCTCGACCGGCGCCACCACCCGTAGCCGCACGGCCTTGTCCGCCGGTGGCTGCACCACGGTGACCTCCCGGCCGCCGCCCAGGAACCGGGCCACCTCCTCGACCGGACGGACGGTCGCGGACAGGCCGATCCGCTGTGCCGGCCGGTCGGCCAGCGCGTCGAGTCGTTCCAACGACAACGCAAGGTGGGCGCCGCGCTTGGTACCGCAGACCGCGTGCACCTCGTCCACGATCACGGTCGCCACCGCGCGCAGGGTGTCCCGGGCGGCACTGGTCAACAGCAGGAACAACGACTCGGGGGTGGTGATCAGCACGTCGGCCGGGCGCCGGGCGAAGGCCCGCCGTTGCTCGGCAGGGGTGTCACCGGTACGCATGGCGACCGTGATGTCGGGAACGGGCAGACCGAGGCGGGTGGCAGCCTGACCCATGCCCGCCAGCGGTGCCCGCAGGTTCCGTTCCACGTCGACGGCGAGTGCCTTGAGCGGGCTGACGTACAGCACCCGGCAGCGTCGGCTCGGATCGGCCGGCGGTGTACTGGCGGCCAGCCGGTCGAGCGACCACAGGAACGCCGCCAGCGTCTTACCCGAACCGGTCGGCGCCACCACCAGGCTGTGTTCGCCGCGGCTGATGGCCTCCCAGGCGCCGAGTTGGGCCGGTGTCGGCGCTGCGAAGGCACCACCGAACCACGCCCGGGTGGCCGGGGTGAAGCGGTCCAGTTCGGTGGCCATTCCTCCAGTGTGCCCGGGGCCGGACTGTGGTCTTCCGGCCTGGGCGGTGCCCGGGTGTTCGTCTACCGCCTTAAGCAGACATGTCACGATGGGCCAATGGTTCGCAGCTTGGCGAGGATATGTGTGGTAGGTGCTCTCGCCATGGTTCTCGGCGGGTGCCTGCGTTACCAGGTCGACCTGAGCGTCTCGACCGACCAGCGGGTCTCCGGCACGGTCGTCTTCGCGGTCCGGACCAGCGGCTCGAACGTGGTCCGGGCCAACACCGAGATTCCCTCCGACCTGACCGACCGGGTGTCGGTCCAGCCCTACGAACAGGACGGATACCTGGGCGAGCGGCTGAGCCTGGACCGGCTCACCTTCGAGCAGGCCGGTCGGCTCTTCGACCAGGTGGGTCCGCTGATCGACCAGGCCAACCGGACGCGGTCCCGCACCCCGACCGGTTCGGCGACCCCCACCGCCCCGGCCTCACCCACCGTGGCCCCCACCGGTACGGCCACGGTCCGGGCCACCGACGGGACCGGTTCGCCCGGCGACTCCGGACAGCGCAACCAGTCCACCATCACGTTCACCAGGGACGGGGACCTGCTCCGGGTCGGCGGGGTGACCAGCTTTCCGCTGTTCGCCTCGACCGGCAACGAGCAGAACTTCGACGTGCGCATCGCGCTGACGTTTCCCGGCGACATCGTGTCCACCAACGGAGATCGACACGACCGCACGGTCAGTTGGGTGGTGTCCCCGGACCGACCGACCCAGATCAGCGTGGTCGCCCGCCTGTCCGACACCGCGCCGGCCATGGCGAGGTGGCTGTTGGTCGGTGGCGGCGGACTGGCGGCTGTTCTGGTCGCTGTGCTGGTCACCGCGTTGGTGCGCCGGCGGCGTGCGGCCGTACCGGTCGGGGCTGCCCCGGTGTTCGACGCCGCGGAGTTCCAGACGTTCCTCGACGACCGGTCCTGGCACCCGCCGGTGGCACCGTCGGGACCACCACCACCCGCCCAGCCCCCGTACCCCGGTCCTGGTCAGCCTGGTCCTGGTCAGTACGGCCAGCCGGCCTG
>DATCWR010000153.1:0-19143 GCA_036566245.1 Mycobacteriales bacterium
CTGCTCGGTGGCCGCCCGGCCCCCGGCGCCGGGCGGACCTCGGCCGGTCGCCGAACCGCAGTCCCACGGCCACGTTGTCGATCACCGACATGGTCGGAAACGGGTTCGGCCGGGCGAACACCATGCCGACCACCCGTCGGAGCCGGACCGGGTCGATGTCCGAACCGTAGATGTCCAGATCGTCGAGCAGCACGGTGCCGGTCACCCGAGCATCGGGCACCGTCTCGTGCATGCGGTTCAGGGTGCGCAACAGGGTCGACTTGCCGCACCCGGACGGGCCGACGAGCGCGGTGACGGCCCGCGGTCTGATGGTCAGCGACACGTCCCGTACCGCCGGCCGGTCACGGTGGTAGGCGCTCAGGTTCCGTACCTGAAGCGTCCCGGCCGTCATCGGGTCAGTGTGGAGGAGTGCCGGTCGACCCGGTTGCCGGGTCCACCACCCGGCGGTACTGCACGTCGGTGTCCCAGCGGGTGAACCCCAGCCTGGTGTAGACCCCGATCGCAGCGGTGTTGGACTCGTCCACGTAGAGGATGACGGTCGACAACCCCACCGACCGCAGGTGGTGCAGTCCGGCCAGGGTGAGCGCCTGCCCGAGCCCGCGCCGCTGTGCCGCCGGGTCGACGCCGACCACGTACACCTCGCCGACCGGCTCGTCGGCGGTGTCGTCGGCCCCGGCGGTGCCCTGCCCACCACCGTGCACCTTGGTCCAGTGGAACCCCACCACGGTCCCGTCGTCGACCTGCTCGGCCAGCAGGAAGCCCCGCGGGTCGAACCACGGTTCGGCCTCCCGGACCCGCACGTCCTCGACGGTCCAGCCGCCCTGGTCCGGGTGGGTGGCGAAGGCGCGGTTGTTCACCTCGGTCCAGACCTGCTCGTCCTGCCCGACCCGGAACGGTCGGATCCGGATGTCCGCCGGCACGGCCAGGTCCGGCAGTGGGGTCAGCAGCGACCTGCGCATCTTCCACAGCACCCGCTGCTCGACGTACCCACGCCGCCGGGCCAGCGCCGCGGCACCCGGGTGCCGGCCGTGTGCCCACACCAGCAGTCGGCCACCGGCGCCGGTCTGGTCACTGATCCGTTCCAGTTCGGTGAGCAGGGCGCCGGCCACCCCCCGGCGGCGGTGTGCCGGGTGGACGACCAGTTCCGCACCGGGTTCGGCGTCCGGCTCGGCGGGATCCAGATGGGCGTAACCGACCAGTACGTCGGTGCCGGTGCCGGAGTGGGCGAGCAGGTTGTGTCCCCGTTGGTCACCGCCGTGACGCAGGTGCAACAGGACGTGTTCGGACACCGGGGCCACGCCGTCCACCTCGGCGGCCGCGTCGACCAACGCGAGTACCGGGTCGATCTCCTGCTGAACGGGTTCGGTGCGGCTGATGATCGGGATCGTCACGGTTTGACGGTAGTCGATCGCCGATCTTCGGTCGCGGCGGTCGACGCCTGCCGGACGAACTTGTAACCGACGTTGCGCACGGTGCCGATCATGCCCTCGTGGTCGACGCCAAGCTTGGCCCGCAACCGACGGACGTGCACGTCAACCGTGCGGGTGCCGCCGAAGTAGTCGTAGCCCCAGACCTCCTGGAGCAACTGGGCCCGGGAGAACACCCGGCCGCTGTGCTGGGCCAGGAACTTGAGCAGCTCGAACTCCTTGTAGGTCAGGTCCAGGACCCGTCCGCGCAGCCGCGCGGTGTAGGTGGCCTCGTCGATGGCCAGCTCTCCGACCCGGACCACGTCACCGGTGGCGGCCAGCGCGGCGGTGCGCCGGGAGACGGCCAGCCGCAGGCGTGCCTCCACCTCGGCTGGCCCGGCGGTGTGCAGCAACACGTCGTCAACGGCCCAGTCGGCCTGCAACGCGGCCAGCCCACCCTCGGTGAGCACGGCCAGTACCGGAGCGGTGGTGCCGGTGGTGTGCAGCAGGCGGGTCAGCGAACGGGCCGCGACCAGGTCGTGCCGGCCGTCCACCAACAGCACGTCGGTGGACCCGCCCTCGATCAGGGTTGAGATGTCCGGAGCGACGATCCGTACCCGGTGGGGGAGCAGGCCCAGGGCGGGCAGTACCTCGGTGGTGGGCTGCTGGGCCGAGGTCATCAGCACCAGGTCCATGTTCGTGCCTCCCCCCACCGTGCTACGGGCTGATCAGTCGAAACCACCCCGAAGAATGGATAACGGGACCCCGGCGGAGAGCATCGGCGCCTGGGTCCCGTCCAGATCAGGGTAACGCCGCGGCCCGGCCCGCACCTGCCGAGCGTTCCGGTCCGACCCCTCCGACCGGTATGAGATGGAACACGGTGGTCCGGTTCGTCGACCGTCACAGAACCGAACAGATCGGGTGATTCTCCACATCGGGTGCTGCCCGGCGGGTGACGTCGAATCCCCGTCGCGGCGCGAACCTCCGGCGCGTTCCTGAGGCACAATGGCGGTGCTGGCGAGGAGGTGGACGTACGTGAGCGTGGCCTACGAGCACTCCGGGCCGTGGACGGTCCAGGACGTCCTCACCCTCGGTGAGGATCGGCAACACCGCCACGAGCTACTGGACGGCACACTGATGATGTCTCCCGCCCCCGGCATCCGCCACCAGCGGGCGTCACGGCGACTGGCCAACGTGCTGGACCAGGCCGCCCGCGCCGTCGGGGCCCCGGTGGAGGTCCTGGAGGCGGTCAACGTCACCGTGCCTTCGGGCCTGTTCATCCCCGACATCGCGGTGGTCGACCGGGCGGCCACCCAGGGTGACCCGGTCGTACTGGACGCCGAGGCGGTGTCGCTGGTGGTGGAGATCGTCTCGCCAGGAACCAGACACATGGACCTGCGGATGAAGCCGATGCTGTACGCCGAGGCCGGCATCGAGGGGTACTGGCGGCTCGAACTGGCACCGACCCCGTACCTGGTCGTCGCCGATCTGAAGGACGGTGGCTACGTGGAGCGGGTCACCGCCCGGGCCGGTGTGACCACCGAACTCACCGCACCGTTCCCGGTGCTGGTGGATCCCGGCGCCCTGACCGAGCGGTAACGGTCATCGGTCCGCCTCGGGGACGTGACCCGGTGTGGTGGGCGAGGATGAGCCACGTGCGTGACACCAACGAGCCCGGAACGGGCGTCGATCGGCTGCGGCTGGTCACCGAGGACGGGGTGCGGCTGTCCGGGGTGCACCTGTCGGCTCGCCCCGACCTGACGGGGGCCGACCCCGACCTGGCCTTCGTGGTCGCCCACGGGTTCACCTGCTCGATCCGACGCCCGGTGTTCCAGGCGATATGCGGGCGACTGTCGGGGTTCGGCAGCGTGGTGGCTGTCGACTTCCGCGGTCACGGTGACTCTGGTGGTCGGTCCACCGTCGGCGCCGACGAGGTACTCGACGTACGCGCCGCGGTGCGCTGGGCCCGCCGGCGCTACCCGCGGGTGGCCACCGTGGGGTTCTCCATGGGCGGTTCGGTGGTGCTTCGGCACGCCGCGCTGTACCGGGACGGTGACCGGGTGGACGCGGTGGCCAGCATCAGCGCGCCCAGCCGCTGGTACATCCTGGACACCCCGCCGATGCGGCGGGTGCACTGGCTGTGCGAGACCACACTGGGCCGGACCACCGCCAGGCTGCTGGGCACCCGGCTGGCCGGGTCCTGGCCGCAGCCGCCGGCCTCCCCGATCGAACTGGTGGGACGGATCGCGCCCACCCCGTTGCTGCTGGTACACGGCGACCGGGACGCCTACTTCACCCTGGAACACCCGCGCGCGTTGGCCGCCGCGGCGGGTGCCGGCGCCGAACTGTGGATCGAGGCCGGATACGGGCACGCCGAGAGTGCCGCCACCCCGGATCTGGTGGACCGGATCGGCGGTTGGCTGGCGGCCCGCACCCGACCGGCCAGATCTGGCACGATTTTGTCGTGAGCCGACATGCCGCACCCCAGTCCGACCAGGCCGAGGCCCGGTCGTCCAACCTCGGTGCCGCCGTGGTGGCCGCCGCGCTGACCGTGGCGCTGGTGTTGCCACCGCAGGCCGGGCGGATCGGTGTCGTGGCCGCCCTGGCCGTGGTGCAGGTGTTGCTCGTCTACGCCTGGGTGGTGGGCACGGCCATGCCGGGCCGGATCGGCGCGCTGCTGCTGGGTATCGGCACCGCGCTGGCCTGTGACGCGCTGGTGTACCGGTTCCCGCACGAGGGGCTCGGGCCGATCATGTACGCCTACGCGGGCACGTTCGTGTTGGCGATCGTGCACCAGCTCAGCCGGGGCGTGGTGCGGGTCAGGGTCACCGAGTCGGTGGCCCACGTGTGCCTGCTGTCGGCCGGGGCGGTTGCCCTCACCGGTTACCTGGCCGTGCAGAACGCGGTCGGCGCCACCCTGCTGTCGGCCGCGGTCAGCGCCACCGGGTTGGCCGTGGTCGCCGGGCTGCTGGTGGACACGGTGCTGCCGGTGCCGCGTTTCGACACCGGTGTGGACCATGGCCTGCTCGGCGTGCTCGCCGCCACGGCGGTCGGTGCCGGGGTCGGCTGGCTGCGGATCGGCCAGGCGGGGTTGTCCACCGACCCGGTCGTCGGAGCGGTGTTCGGTGGCGGGCTGGGTCTGCTGGCCGCCCTGGTCGGTATCGGGGTGGCCTACGTGTGTGAGTCGGCCTCGCCCCGGCGGGCCCCGTTCGGCGGACTCACCCTGCCCTACCTGCGGGCCGCGCTCCCGTTCGCGCTGACGGCACCTGTCGCGTTTGTCCTGGGCAGCGCGGTGGGAGGCTGAGGATGTGCGCAGGCTCCTGGCCGCGGTGCTCACCCTGGCCGTGCTGCTGGTGGTCGCCGACCGGGTCGGGTCGGCGGTGGCCGCCCGGGTGCTCGCCGACCAGATTCGCACCGGGGCATCGTTGGACAGCGACCCGCAGGTCACCTTCGGCGGGTTTCCGTTCCTGACCCAGGCCGCCGCCGGCCGGTACCACGACGTGCGGGTCACCGCCGAGGGCGTCACGGCCGGCCGGGTGCACGGCGTGCCCGTCGACGCGCCCCTACACGCCCTGCACCTGCCGCTGGCCGACGTGATCCGTCGGAACGTCGGTCAGATCCTGGTTGACCGGGTCACCGGCACGGCCACCGCGGCCTACTCCGAACTGGCCCGTGCCGTGGGTTCGGCCCGCGGGGTGCGGATCGACTCGATCAGCCCGGACGGCGACCGGCTACAGGTGAGGGCCACCGCGACCATCGCCGGCCAGCAGGTCGGCGCCACCGCCCGGGCCTCGGTGCGGGTCGAGCAGGGGGAGGTGGTGGTCACCGCGGACCAGGTCACCGTCGACAACCTGCCAGCCGACACCCCCGGTGTCGCCACGCTGGCCGGACAACTCAGCTTTCCGGTGCCGCTCGACGACCTGCCGTTCCACCTGCGGGTGACCGGTGTGCGGATCGGCGAGCACGGCCTGGCGGTGTCCGCCCAGGGCCGCGACGTGGTGCTGAACGGGTCGGCGCACCCGGTCGGATGAACGTCCGCCGGTCCGGGGGTCGCCGCGGGTCGCCGGCGGTCGGGAATAGGTTCTGACCATGCGGGGTTGGCCGGTCCGATGACCATCATGGTGCTGTTGGGCGTGCTGCTGGCCACCACCTGCCTGGGCCTGGTGTGGCGGCGACAGAACGGACGGATGCGCGAGGTGGCCGGTACCCGGGGCGGTGACCACGCCGACGGAGCCCACCACATCGAGGGTTCCGGCCGCGCTGACGGCGCTGACGGCGTGCTCGATCCGGACCTGCTCGCCTCGCTCGGGGTGACTCCGGCCATCGCGCCGGTGACCCTGGTGCAGTTCTCCAGTGCCTTCTGCCAGCCGTGCCGGGCCACCCGCCGGGTGCTCGACCAGGTGACCGAGATGTTGCCGGAGGTCCACCACGTGGAGGTCGACGCCGAGTCACACCTGGACGCGGTCCGGGCGCTGGGCGTGTTGCGCACCCCGACCGTGCTGGTACTGGACCGGCGGGGGCGACTGGTCCGTCGGGCCAGCGGACAGCCACGAAAGGCCGACGTGATCGCGGCGGTGGCGCCACTGCTCACCGATGGTGAGCGGGGATGACCATGTCCTCACCCGGCACGCTGATGGTACCGTTGTGACATGAGCACTCTGCTCACCTCTCGCCGCGCGGTCGACCTGTGCCGTGTGGGCAGCTGCCAGTGTCGCCCGTACTGACCGGGCGGCCATTCTTTCGTGCCCCTCGCGCCTGAGTTCCAGGCCGCCCTGACGCGTACCCGAAAGTCCGCGATCATGGGGAGGCCATCGTGTCCGTCGATCCCAGAGGTTTGCGCATAGCCGCGTGGATCACCACCGTGGTGTTGGCTGTCGTGTTGCTCACCGGCAGCGGATGGCTACTGCTGGCGCAGACCGTGGTGTTCGCACTGGGTGCCTTCGCCGGCCTGCGGTTCGCCCCCTACGGGGCGTTCTTTCGGTACGTCATCCGGCCCCGGCTCGGCCCGCCCGGTGAGTTGGAACCGGCCGCGCCGCCACGGTTCGCGCAACTCGTTGGTTTTGTCTTTGCCGCGGTGGGCACGGTCGGCTACCTGACCGGCCTCGCCGCTCTGGGCGTGGTAGCCACCTCGCTCGCGCTGGCGGCGGCGTTCCTCAACGCCGCGTTCGGCCTGTGCCTGGGCTGTGAGTCGTACCTGTTGTTCCGCCGTCTGTCCACACGCAACAGTTCACCTGCCACCAACAAGGGAGTCACCGCATGAGTCGCTCTGACGTGCTGGTTTCCGCCGACTGGGCGGAGCAGCACCTGAACACCCCGGGCGTGGTCTTCGTCGAGGTCGACGAGGACGTGTCCGCCTACGACAAGGGTCACCTCGCCGGCGCTGTCAAGCTCGACTGGAAGGCCGACCTACAGGACGCCCAGCGGCGTGACTTCGTCGACAAGGAGCAGTTCGCCGAACTGCTGTCCGCCCGCGGCGTGTCCAACGACGACACTGTCGTGCTCTACGGCGGCAACAACAACTGGTTCGCCGCCTACGCGTACTGGTACTTCAAGATCTACGGTCACCGCGACGTGCGCCTGCTCGACGGCGGTCGCAAGCGTTGGGAGCTGGACTCCCGGCCGCTGACCGAGGACCTGCCGAACCGGCCCCGCACCCAGTACGTGGCCAGCGACCCGGACAACTCGATCCGGGCGTTCCGGGACGAGGTGCTGGCCGCGATCGGCACCCAGAACCTGGTCGACGTCCGCTCCCCGGACGAGTTCTCCGGCAAGCTGCTCGCCCCGGCGCACGTGCCGCAGGAGCAGTCGCAGGTGGCCGGTCACATCCCCACCGCGATCAACGTCCCGTGGTCCAAGGCGGCCCGGGAGGACGGCACCTTCCGGTCAGACGAGGAACTGCGCGAGCTGTACCAGGCCGCCGGGCTGGACGACAGCAAGGACACCATCGCCTACTGCCGGATCGGTGAGCGTTCGTCGCACACCTGGTTCGTGCTCAGCGAACTGCTCGGGCACCAGAACGTGAAGAACTACGACGGTTCGTGGACCGAGTACGGCTCGCTGGTCGGCGTACCCGTCGAGAAGGCAGTCTGACCATGTGCGGGGCGCCCGTACAGGGGCAGGACATGGCGGGGGTTGACCTGAAGCGCGAAACCGTCATCTACGGCCAGGTGGTCTGTGCCGGTCAGCCGGTGCCGGCGGCGTTCGTCCGGCTACTGGACTCCTCCGGTGAGTTCACCGCCGAGGTACTCACCAGCGCCACGGGTGAGTTCCGGTTCTTTGCCGCGCCCGGTACCTGGACGCTCCGCGCGCTGTCGCGGGTGGGTAACGGGCAGAGCGAGGTTGCGGCCGAGGTCGGCCTGACCGAGGCGCGCCTGGAGGTGGTCGCTGCCGGCTAGACGGTTGGTGCCACGTGTCGCCGTTGTGGCCGTGGCGTGGACGAGGGCCCGCGTGACCGGATCGCATCTGACCGGTACCCGCGGGCCCTTCACCGTCCCGACGGCCCGGTCGTCGAAAATCTACTGTGGACGATCGTGCCGTCGTGATCATGCCTTCGGGTGGTTCTGCGGCATCGGGTTCAAGGCCCGTCGGGGCGGGGACGATGTCTTCGTGGGGCATCGCCCCACGGGCGCGCGGCGACCGTGAACGGGGGAGGACGGGCACCGATCCGGGGTCACGTCCCGGCGCGAGCCGGGGCACGTCCGTGTGCTCGCGGTCGCCGCGTCCCGCCCGCGCCCGGGCGACCGTGGGTTCTAGTACACCAACGCCTTCGCGCCGTCGGCCATCACCTCGGCCAGGAACGACTGGGCGCCGCCGACCCGGATCCCCTCGATCACGTCCCCCGGTTCGATGCCGCGCCGGGCCGCACACTGGGTGCACACGGTCACCGTGCCACCGGCCAGCACCGCGCCGAGCAGGTCACCCAGCGGTGGCGACTTGGCCAGTTCGAACTGTTCGGCCCGACCGGGCAGCGCGAACCAGGCGGCCTCGCCGGTCAGCCACAGCGAGGTGGGCACCCCGGAGGCCACCCCGACCGAGGCCACGGTGAACGCCTGGGCACAACGTTCCGGCGCGTCCGTGCCGGCGGTCACCTTGATCACCAGAGAACCGTCCATGGCACCACTCTAGGTATGCCGCCCGGGACGACCGACCGGGGTGGCCGGTGGTTGACCACCCCGGTCGAGATACTCACCCTCCGTGGTGTGGACAGGTGCCCTGACTCACGACGAGGTCACCAGGGCCGAGGGTGGGTTGGCGAGCTGGCCGATCTCGGCCTGGGTGAGCGCACCCTGGTAGACGGTCACCTCGTCCACGTCACCGGCCAGGAACTCGGCGGGTTGTCCGGCGTCCAGTCCGCGGCCGACCGCCAGGTCGCCGTCCGCCCGCCACGGGGTGATGTGTGAGGTCTGGCCCTCCAGAAGCCCGTTGACGTACACCGAGATCAGTTCGGCCGGCCGGTCGTAGACCGCGGCCAGGTGGGTCCACACCCCGGGTTCGGCCGGGCTGAAGCCCACCGCGAGGTCGTCGGGCGCCCCGGCCAGGTCCGCGACGGGCACCCGCAGGGCCCAGCTTCCGAGATCGGCCCGGTACTCCAGCCGGAACCCGCTGACGTTCGTGCCGTCCTGGCTGATCACGGTGGCCGACCGGTCGGCCCGGTCCAGCCGCACCCAGGCGCTCACCGAGAAGCTCTGGTCGGTGTGCACGGCCGGCCCGTCGGTGGCCATGAACCCGGTGACGCCGTCCAGCGAGATCGCGTTGCCGGTCAGGCCGGGAATCCGGCTCGCGCCACCGCGCAGAAGACCATCGTGGTGGTTACCCGAGAGGTCGGGTTCGTGGTCGTCATCAGCTTCGAACCGCCACGAACCGGTCAGCTCGGCCGGGTGGTTGACCAGGTCGGCGACGCCCTCGGCGCCGGGGGAGTTCACCACGATGCGGTCGTAGATCCGCACGTCGTCCAGCAGCCCACGCCAGGTGTACGTGGGTTCGCCGCCTGCCTCACCCTGGCCGATCCGTACCGGCCCCTGCGTGTCGGTCACCGCCGGGTGCGCCGCGGTGCCGGCCAGATCCCCGTTCACGTACAGCGCGATCCGTCCGGAACTGAGGTCGAACGTGCCGAGCAGCAGTGTCCACACCCCGACCTCGGGCGGTGCGGCCGAGGTCACCGTGTCCACCATGGAGAGGTCGGTGTCGGACCGGGGCATGGCGAAGGTCCACCGGTCAACCTCGGCCGAGTAGCCGAGGGTGAGCCCACTGCGGCGTACACCGTTCTGGCTGACCGCGACGGCGGTGTGGGTGCGGTCCTTGAGGCGCACCCAGGCGGTGACCGCCAGGTTGCGGTCGGTGTGGACCACCGGAGTTGCCGTGGTCACCGAGGCGGGCTCGCCGTGCACGAGCAGCGCGCTGCCGGTGCGCCCACGGGTCCACGAGGCGCTGCCGACGAACGTGCCGGTGTTCCCGTGCCCGGTCGCGTCCGCGACGGTCGGGCCGCTGCCCTCGTCGAACCGCCAGAACCCGGCCGGGCCCCCGGCTCTGGAGACGAAGAAACTGTAGGTCGTCGAGGGGCTGCGGTTGCCGGCCCGGTCCAGGCTGGCCACAGTCAGGGTGAGTGGTCCGCTCCGCAGTGGCGTGAGCCGCACGGTCCGGGGTGCTCCGGCGGTGGTGTCGACGGTGACCGGTGCGTCGCCGGTCAGCGTGTACCGGAAGGCGACCACGTCGGCCACCCCGTTCGGGTCGAAGGTGAACTGACCGGACCGGCCCAGCACGTCGAGGAAGCTGTTCTTCGGGAAGTCGGTGGAGGTGACTGTTGGCGCCACGTCCGGCGGGGTGGTGTCCACGCCGAACTCGCAGGACGGTGAGAACGGCCCCGGCCCGTCGGCACCGTTGCCGCGCACCTGCCAGGAGTACGTGCCCCCGTCGGAGAGGTCCCCGGCCGGAATGGTCGCCTGTGACGCGCCGCCCACGACCAGCGTTGTCGTGGTCACCTCGCCCACGACCGTGCCGTCGAGCAGTGACCACCGGAAGGTGAGGCTGGCCGTGGTCGGGTCGGTGACCGTGGCCCGGAGTACCGGCATGGTCGTGGCGATGAACGGTCGGTCCGGTCCGGCGACGCAGACGTCAGGCCCGGTGCCGAAGCTGAACCCGAGCATGGTGGGCGGGCTGGGTGAGGTCGCGGCCGCCTGGGCGGTGCCGGTGCCCAGCGGAACGCTGGCGCAGGCGAGCACGGCCGACAGCGCCGCCAGGGCCTTCCGATGCGAGAACATGACCATCGCCCTCTCCAGGAGTGGGTGGTATCCGTAGAAGACGGGATCAATCACCACTGAGTTCGCGCACCAGAGCGGATCCCCACTTTAGGGTCAACCATCTGCCTGTCAGGGCAGAACAAAGGACCGGTCGGACCGGTGCACGCTTCAGAGGAGCGGTTCACCAGCGGTCCATCGGCCCGGCCGTGGCGCTCGCTATCCTCGGCGGGTGCTCGACACGGTGTACTCCTGCGTGCTGGTCGCGGCGTTCGGGGTGCTGGCCTGGCTCGCGCTCTACGCCGTGTACCGCATCTACCAGGGCCAGCGCTGAGGCGCCGGCCGGACAGCCACGACGATCGGGCCTCGATGACCGAACCCACCGGCCTGCCGCCGGTACCCGAAGCACCCGTGAACCTGGAGACCACCGACCTGCGGTCCGGTCCGGACCTACACCCGGCGCTGTTGCCGTTCCTGCCGTTGGTCGGAGTCTGGCGGGGCAGCGGCAGAGGGGGTTATCCCACCATCGAGGACTTCGACTACGGCCAGGAGGTCCGGTTCTCCCACGATGGCCGGCCGTTCCTGTACTACGAGTCGCGAGCCTGGATCATCGGTCCGGACGGCGAGTTCGTCCGGCCGGCCGCCCGCGAGGTGGGGTGGTGGCGCCCCGGTGACGGGGACAACTTCGAGGTCCTGCTCACCCACCCGACCGGCATCACCGAGATCTACCTGGGTCAGGCCAAGACCACCACCAGTTGGGAGATGGCCACCGACGTGGTGGCCCGCACCACCACGGCCAAGCAGGTCACCGCCAACCACCGGCTGTACGGGATCGTCGAGGGGATGCTGCTCTACGCGGTGGACATGGCCGCGGTCGGCCAGCCCATGCGGCCGCACCTGTCCGCCCGGCTGGCCCGGGTCGGCGGCTGACAGTCCGCAACACCACACCGGTGCGCCGGTCGCCGACGTACCCTGGACGCCCAGCGGCCAGGGAGGCTCCGTGGGTGCGTCCTTACCCTTACCGTCGACGCCGGACGGCCCCCGCGTCGAGGACACCGGCGGGCTGAACACCCCGCTGGGCCGTGCGGCGGTGGCGATGGTGGCCTTCATCGTCGTGCTGTGGGTCATCGAGGGCGTGGACGCACTGGACCACCACCGGCTGGCGCTCAGGTACGGCATCGTGCCCCGCGACCCGGGTCGGTTACCGGAGATCTTCACCGCGCCCTTCCTGCACGCGAACCGGCAGCACGTCGCCGGGAACTCGTCGGCACTGTTCGCGATCGGCCTGATCGCCGCGCTGACCGGCATCCGGCGGTTGCTCGCGGTGACGCTGTGTGTGATCGTCACCAGCGGTCTGGGCGTCTGGTTGTTCGCTCCGGCCCACTCGGTGACGGTGGGCGCGAGCGGGGTTGTCTTCGGCTACCTGGGATACCTACTGCTGCGGGGTCTGGTGGACCGCCGCCCGGTTGACCTGGTGATCACCGTCGGGGTGGCGATCGCCTACGGCTCACTGCTGCCGCAGGCACTGCCCGGTGCCGAGTTCGTGTCCTGGCAGGGTCACCTGGCCGGGTTCGTGGGCGGGTTGCTGGCAGCCTGGCTGTTCCGTCGCCGGCGCCGCGGCCCCGTTCCGGACGGACCGCCGACCGCCCCCGGTCCACCGCTCGAAGGCGCGGGCGACCCGACCCGACCGGCCTGAGGCTTCTGAGGATCTGGGGGCCGAGACACGGACAACCCCCGGGCCTTGCCGCGGCGAACGCGCTCGCGGGTCGACTGGACTGGGTCGACGGCCCGGGGGTCGGGTGACTGTCTGGTTCTCGCCGGCCGGCTCGCGCGCGGACGGTGGAAACCGAGGTCCGTACAGCGGCGGCTAGCGGACAGCCACCTCACGAGTCCGAGAACTATTCAAGTCTGGACCACCTCCCTTCTCGTGTACCAGGAACGCTACGTGTCACCCGGGCGAGGTGCAACGGTGTTTCTTGACGTATCCGACCTACCACACAGGGTTAACAACGCGGTTCGTCACCGTGCGTGTCGGCTGGACGGGCCGACCTGACCCGTCGGACGTAACGTCGCGGGCGACGGTCGAGGAGTCCCCATGAGTGTTGACCCGCCGCCGGACCCGGCGCAGCGCCACCAAGGAACCGAGCCCCCCAGACACGCGCGGCACGTCGAGAGCACCCGCACCAGCCGCCTGTGGACGGTGGCGGTGTTGTTCCTGCTCGTCCTGGTGCCCCTGGTCATCTTCCTGGTACAGAACACCGACCAGATCCGGGTGAACTTCGTCAGCCTGCACGCCCGCATGCCACTGGGAGTGGCGATGTTGCTGTCCGCCCTGGGCGGGGCGCTGCTGGTCGCACTGGCCGCCGCCGCCCGCATGTGGCAACTGCGACGGATGAACCGGTATCGGTAACGTCCGGGAGGGAACAGCCCCGCGCTGGTCAGAGCCCGAGTGCGGCCCGAACCCGCGCGGTCAGGCCGGCGTCGCCGCGTTCCCGTCCGTCCAGCACGTTGACCCGTGCCACCACCCGCACGCTGGACAGCAGCCACACCGCGTCGGCGGCGTGCAGGTCGGCCACGGTGGCCCGTCTCACCTCGGTGGTGAACCCGTGGGCCGGGGCGCGTTCGAACAGGGTCCGCAGGGTGGTGCCGTCCAGGATGCCCAGGGTGGTCGGCGTGGTGCACAGATGGTCCGCCTGCGCCCACACCACCGTCGAGGTCGGGCCCTCGGTGACCTGGCCGTCGGTGCTGACGAAGATGACGTCGTCGGCACCGACCTGGTGGGCGTGGCGCAGGGCGGCCATGTTGACGGCGTAGGAGATCGTCTTCACCCCGCCGAGCAACCACGGCGTGTCCTCGTGCACGTCGGCAGGCATACCCCGGTTCAGGGTGACCACCGAGATGCCGTCGCGTCGCTGCGCCAGGACGGTGTCCGACACGGGAGTCATCAACGCGAACGCGGTCGGCACGCCGGTGCCCTCCACCCCCCGGGTGAGGGTCAGTCTCAGCGAGGCCTCACCCGGCCCGGTCCAGGCGGCGACCATCTGGCCCACCAGGGCCTGCCAGGCGGCCACATCCGGCGCGGGCAGGTCCAGTCGGGCCGCGGAGTGTCCGAGCCGGGCCAGGTGCAGGTCGAACCCGGCCACCACGCCGTCGCGCACCCGCAGTGTCTCGAAGCAGCCGTCTCCGCGAAGCACGCCCAGGTCGTCGACCCGTAACAGTGGGGTGTCCGGATCGACCAGACCGACACCCAACACGCCCAGCACGCGACCGTCCATGGCACGAGAGTAGGGCGAACCGCACCGGACCCGGGGGTCAACCTACGGCCATGACCGGCCGATACATGAATGAGAAGACTGTGAGGCTTGGGGGTTATGTGACTCCGATCGAGGAATCCGGGTGCTGGGTCATGGCAGCGCTGCGGGCCCACCTGCCCCTGACCCTGCTGGTCGACCTGCTCACGGTCGAGGGCCCGGCGTCCGAGGAGATCGCACTACAGGAACGAGGCGAACCCGGCCGCGACCTATCATCAGGTCATGCCCGCCTCGGACCTGCACCGTGAACTGCGTGCCCGGGGGTACCGGCTGACCCCGCAGCGGCAGTTGGTCCTACAGGCGGTGCGTGACCTTCGCCACGCCACCCCCGAGGCGATCGCCGCCGAGGTACGGCGGACAGCACCCGGGGTGAACATCACCACTGTCTACCGCACTCTGGAACTCCTCGAGGAACTCGGCCTGGTCACCCACGCCCACCTCGACCATGGCGCGCCGGCCTACCATCCGGCCGACAACGAACACGTGCACGTGGTGTGCCGGGTGTGCAACACCGTGTCCGACGCGCCGGTCGAGATGGTCGCCGACGTGGTCGCCCGGATGGCGAGCGAACGGGGCTTCACCGTGGACGCCAGCCACATCACCCTGTTCGGTACCTGTTCGGCGTGCTCGGTCACCGACGACCGGGTGGACGGGTCGGATTCCGGATCGCCCGGGGCCGCCGGAGCGCCGGGCACCGGCCGGGAATGATCGGCGCGGGTACGGCGATACTGCCGGTATGAGTGAGCAGACAGCCCCGGTGCCGGGTTCGGACGGCACCGACCGACCCGCCGGGTCGCCACTGCTGTCCCTGCCCGGCGCGGTACCCGCCGACGGGCCGGACACCGGCGTGGCGTCACACTACGGTGATCCGGTCGCCGAACAACGCGCCCTGACCAACGGGGTGGGGTTCGTCGACCGCAGCCACCGTCCGGTAGTCGAGGTGGGTGGTGCGGACCGGCTGTCCTGGTTGCACGACATCACCTCCCAGCACCTGTCCGGGTTGGCCGACGGGCAGGGCACCGAGGCGCTGGTGCTCTCCCCGCACGGGCACGTGGAACATCACCTTCAGATCGCCGAACTGGGCGGTTCGACCTGGTTGGACCTGGAACCGGGCACCGGGGTGGGCCTGCTGGCGTACCTGGAGTCGATGCGGTTCCTGCTGCGGGTCACCCCGCGTGACGCCAGCGCGGAGTGGACGGTGGTGTCGCTGGTCGGTCCGGGCACCGGACAGACGCTGTCCGCCCTGGGAGTCACCGAGCCGATCGGGTCGACCGGGTCAACCGGGCCGAACGCGGTGGCCTCGTTGGCCGGCGGAGGGTGGGTTCGCCGGATGTCCTGGCCGGGTGATGACGCCGCGGACCTGATGGTTCCCCGTGGTCTGCTGCCGCAGGTGGCCGAACGGCTTTGCGCGGCCGGCGCGTCCCCGGCGGGCACGTGGGCGTTCGAGGCGCTACGGGTGCAGTCCCGCCGGCCCCGACTGGGCCTGGAGACCGACCACCGCACCATTCCGCACGAGGTGGGGTGGATCGGCGTCGCGGTGCACCTGAACAAGGGTTGCTACCGGGGTCAGGAGACAGTCGCCCGGGTGCAGAACCTGGGCCGCCCACCGCGCCGGATGGTCCTGCTGCACCTTGACGGTTCGGAGAACACACTGCCCGGGCACGGTGACCCGGTCACCCTGGACGGGCGGCAGGTGGGGTTTGTCGGCACCGCCGTGCGCCACCACGAACTCGGACCGGTCGCGCTGGCCCTGGTCAAACGCAACACCCCGGACGAGGCCGTACTGTCGGCCGGAGGCGTGCCTGCCTCCATCGACACCGGTGAGGAGTGACACCATCTGGCCATGACCTCCACCCTGCTCACCGTCGCCCCGACCGGTGCCGAGTCCGCGAAGGCCGACGTACCCGCCCTGCCGGTGACGCTCGACGAGTTGGTCCGCACCGCCCGGGAGTGCGAGGCACTGGGTGCGGCGGTGATACATGTGCACATCCGTGACGCCGAGGCACAACCCACCCTCGATCCGGCCCGGCTGGTTGACACGGTGACCGCACTGCGGGAGTCCACCGACCTGATCATCCAACTGTCCACCGGCGGTGCGGTCACCGATCCGGAGGCCGACCGGCTGCGCGTCCTGGATGCCGACCCGGACGGGGCGAGTTGCTCCATGGGCACGGTCAACTTTGGTTCGGACGTCTTCTACAACCGGTGGGACTTCATCGTCGAGCTGCACACCCGGATGCGGGACCGCCAGATCGTGCCCGAGTACGAGATCTTCGACCTGGGGCAGTTGACCAGCCTGGCCCGACTACTGGACCGACACGGTCTACCCCACGGTGGACACGTGCACTGTGACCTGGTGATGGGCGTCCCCGGTGGGATGCCTGGCACGCCCCAGGCGTTGGTCGCCGCGGTGCAGGCACTGCCGGAGGGGGCCACCTTCTCGGCCACCGGGGTGGGGCGCAGCACCCTGCCGGTGCTGCTGGCCGCGCTGTCGGCCGGCGGCCATCTGCGGGTCGGCATGGAGGACACCCTCAGCTACGCGCCGGGTGAACCGGTGCGCGACAACGCCCAGTTGGTGGCGCGGGCCGCCGGACTGGCCAGGATCGCCCAGCGTCCGCCCATGCCGGTCGGCGACGCCCGGGCCATGCTGGGCGTCACCGACCGGCGGCCGACAGGGCGGCAGGTCGCCCCCGACACCGGTTCTGGTGCCGATGCCACCGTCACCCGGCTCGGTGCCGCCGGTGGACGCGGAGGCCGGTGACCGGATGGTCGACGTCCGGCCGGGCGGCGCCCGGCGCATCGACCGGGTGCTGGCCGCCGACTATCTGGCCGGGTTGACCGGTCGGTCTCTGGCGGAACTGCGCGGGCTGCGGGAGGAGGCCGAGCAGGAGGAGGTCGACCTGTCCTACCTGCGCCGCATGCTGCACGGCCGGATCGACATCGTGCGGGCCGAACAGCGTCGTCGGGCGGCCGGGGACAACGGGTCGATCGTGGCCCAGTTGCCGCAGATTCTCGGCGGCGACGAGCGCCGACCAGCGCACGGACTGGGTCGGTTGAACACCCGGGAACCCACCGACCCTGACCGACACCGCCGGTACGTGGAGGCGCTGGTCGCCGACGTGGACCTGTCCGACGTGGTCAACGCCAGCGACGCGAAACTGGCCGAGGCCCTGTCGGCCTACTCGGCCGAGGAGAGGTCGGTGTCCGACCTGCGCCGCCGGGTGCAGGCCGTGGTGGACGCGCTGTCCAGCGAGGTGGCCCGCCGGTACCGGGACGGCGAGGCCGACATCACGCGACTGTTGGAGGAGGACCACTGAACGGGTCGGCTGGAGTCGAACTGGTCGAGGTTGTGCGTTCGGGTTTCCGGGAGAGCCTGCACCGCGGTTCGGTGTTGGTGACCGGGCCGGGCGGTGACACCGTGCTCGCCCTGGGAGCGGTGGACACGCCGGTGTTCCCCCGTTCGTCCAACAAACCCATGCAGGCGGTCGGCATGCTGCGGGCCGGGGCTGACCTGCGTGGTTCGGCGCTGGCCATCGCCGCGGCGTCGCACTCGGGGGAACCGGCGCACGTGGATCAGGTCCGGGCGCTGCTGGCCGGCGTCGGGTTGTCCGAGGCCGATCTGGGTTGTCCCCCCGACCTGCCGCTCAACTCCGCGGCGGCCCGGGACCTGCTGGCGGCCGGAGGCAAGGCCGCCCGGGTCTACATGAACTGCTCGGGCAAGCACGCCGGCATGTTGGCCACCTGTGTGGCGGCCGGGTGGCCGACCGGGGAGTACCTGGACCCGGCCCATCCGCTCCAGGTCGCGCTGGCCACGGCGGTGCGGGACCTGACCGGTGAGCCGGCCAGCCCGGTCGGGGTGGACGGGTGTGGGGCGCCGCTGTTCGCGCTGTCGCTGCGCGGGCTGACCCGGGCGTTCGCCCGACTGGTGACCGCCGCGCCGGGCACTCCCGAGCGTCGGGTCGCCGACGCGATGCGGGCCCACCCGCATCTGGTGGCCGGCACCGACCGGGACGACACCCTGCTGATGGGCGGCGTGCCGGGGCTGCTGGTCAAGGGCGGGGCCGAGGGCGTGCACGTCGCCGTACTGCCGTCCGGGGCCGCCGTGGCGGTGAAGATCGACGACGGCGCGGCCCGGGCCCGGATGCCGGTGCTGGTCGGCGCGCTGCACCGGTTGGGTGTGCGGGCATCGGTGCTGGACGCGCTGGCCGAGGCTCCGGTGCTCGGGGGTGGCCACCCGGTTGGCACGACCCGACTGTTGCCCGGCGCACTGGAGGGCTGAGCCGCCCGCCCTGTGCTTGCAATTGTTAGCACTCTGGGGTTACCGTCGGTCCGGAGGTGCACGAGGTGGCCGGACTGTCGGTACGCGAACTGGGTGACTACATCCGCGAGCAGCGTCACACCGCCCAGGTGTCGCTGCGTCAGTTGGCCAAACTGGCCGGGGTGAGTAACCCGTACCTGTCCCAGATCGAGCGCGGACTGCGCCGACCCAGCGCCGAGATCCTGCAACAGATCGCCCGGGCGCTGCGGATCTCGGCCGAGACGCTGTACGTGCAGGCCGGCATCCTCGACGAGCGCGAGGGCGGTGACGTGGTGGAGGCGATCAATGCGGACCGCGTACTCGACGAGCGGCAGAAGCGGGTGCTGGTGGACATCTATCGGTCGTTCCTGACCGAGAACGCCACCCACCCGACTCCGCCGGAGACCAGCCCGGCGGCCACCCCGGCCGCCGGATCGCCCGCGCCGACGCGAACCGAACCGACGGGAGGTAGTGCGGATGCCAACGAGGAATGACGACCTGCGGGCCGCAGGCGAGGCCCTGTTCGAGCAGGGTCGGGCCGTGGTTCAGGAGGCCCGCCGCCCGCTGCTGGCCGTGGTGGGCGCCGGGGAGCTGGCGGTGACCCAACTCCGCGAGCAACTGCGGGAACTGCCCACCGGGACCCAGGACCAACTCCGGCGACTGTCGGACCGGGCGACCGAACTGCGCGGCAGGGTTCGCGAGATGGACCCGGCCAGCGTTCGGGCGAACATGGGCACGTACCTGGCCCAGGCCCGGTCGGTGTACGAGACGCTGGCCGAACGGGGTGAGCAGGTCATGGCCCGGCACACCCCCCGCGGCCCCGAGCCCGAGCCCGCCGGCGACTCTGCCGGGTCTGGCGGGTCTGCCGGGCGGTCCGGACCAGCCGGGCAGCTCGC
>DATCWR010000175.1:0-4897 GCA_036566245.1 Mycobacteriales bacterium
GCGCTGGCCGCCCGATGCCTGGACGCCCGGCCCGAACGTCGCCCGGCCCCGGCCGACGTACTGGCCGAGGTGGGTCATCCCGACCGGGCCGAGTGGTTGCCCCCTCCGGTGCGCGCGGTGGTCGAGGGCCACCGGACGCAGGTGATCCAGGTGACCTCGGCGCTACTCCCGCCGACCCGCCAGTACACCGCCGTAGCCACACCGGGACCGATACCGACCGCCGCACCAGGCCCGGTCGCACCCGTCGCACCGGGGGGATCTGTCGGGCCGGCCGGGTACGTCTGGCCCGGTGGACCGGGTGGACCCGTCGGACCTGGTGGACCGGGTGGACCGGCCGGAAGCCGTGCGGTCTTCGGGACCTCGCGGGCGACCGCCGCGGCCTGGGGCCTGCCGACCGCGTTTGGGGCGTTGGTCTGCCTGTCGGCCAGTGGGAGTGCGTCGAGGGTCGGTAACCCCGGCGCGGCATTCCTACTCTTCGTCGGATTCGTTCTGGCCGGAGTCGCCGCCGGCCGGTTGCTGCGACGACTGGTGCGCCCGCGCCGGGTCGAGGTCTCCGCCGCCGGGCTCACCGTGGTCAGGGGGTCACGCCGGTTCCGTCTCGACTGGGACCGGGTCGGCCGGGTGCGGGTGGTGGACGACCGGCGCCGGCCGTGGCTGGTGGTCTGGCCGAACAGCGCACAGGCCGCCCAGGACTGCCGGAACGCCGGCTACCGGGACGACCACGGTGGATTCCGGGTGTTCCCGGTGTGCCACGAGCGTCGCCGGCGCACCCGCGACCGGGAGGTCCGTGAACTGCGGGCGGCACTCGGCTGGTACGGCGCGACCGCCCACGACTCCAGCACCTGATCCCGGCACGGTCCGCGACCGACCCGGCGACCAGCACCTCGCGTTGTCGCGCTCGGGCGCGCCGTCCGCGGCCGGCGGCGGGGTCGGGTTACCGTGCCCGCCGGGTGGGAGATCCACCCCGCGGCCATCCCTCACCGCCAACCGGTCCACAACGGTGCCGGCACGTCAGGAGGGACAGTCATCGACACCGAGATCACACTCCGGGTGGACGGCACGGACCACCGACTCACCGTGGACGTCCGCACCACCGTGCTGGACGCACTACGCGAACGGCTCGGCAACACCAGCCCGAAGAAGGGATGTGACCACGGGCAGTGCGGCGCCTGCACCGTGCTGCTCGACGGCCGGCGGGCGATCAGTTGCCTGGCCCTGGCCGTGGCACACGACGGTGCGCAGATTGTGACCGCCTCCGGGCTGGCCGCCGGCAACGAGGCCGACGGCGGCCTGCACCCGGTGCAGCGCGCCTTCGTCGAGTACGACGCCTTCCAGTGCGGCTACTGCACGCCGGGCCAGGTCGTCTCGGCGGTGGGCATGCTGCGCGAGGTCGACGCGGGGTGGCCGAGCGTGCTGCGCGACGACCTGAACAATCCGGACGGCCCGTTCGGTCCGGACGGACGGTTGGACGCCGACGAGATCCGGGAACGGATGAGCGGAAACCTGTGCCGGTGCGCGGCCTACGTGAACATCGTCGCGGCGATCGGTTCGGTGGCGTCACGATGAAACCATTCCGCTACGAGCGGGCCGACGACGTGTCCGCCGCGGTGACAATGGTCGCCGAGGCACCCAACGCGACCTTTCTCGCCGGCGGCACGAACCTGGTCGACCTGATGAAACTGGAGGTGGCCACACCGGACCTGCTCGTCGACGTGCGGCGGCTGACCTCCCGACGCGTCGAGGAACTGTCCGACGGCACGGTACGGATCGGCGCGGCCGTCCCCAACAGTGACCTGGCCGCCGACCCGATGATCCGACAACGCTTTCCGGTGCTCTCCCAGGCACTGTTGTCCGGCGCGTCCGGCCAGTTGCGCAACGTCGCCACCACCGCCGGCAACCTGTTGCAGCGCACCCGCTGCGCCTACTTCCAGAACATCACCACGCCGTGCAACAAGCGACAACCGGGAACGGGCTGCTCGGCACGCGAGGGTTACCACCGCGAACTGGCCATCCTCGGCGCCTCGCCCGACTGCGTCGCCACCCACCCGTCAGACCTGGCGGTGGCCCTGGCCGCGCTCGACGCGGTGGTACGCACCCGGGCACCCGAGGGGGAACGGACCATCCCGCTGACCGACCTGCACCGACTCCCCGGCACCGAACCCGAGCGGGACACCGTGCTGCGGCGAGG
This sequence comes from Mycobacteriales bacterium, assembly GCA_036566245.1. Classification (GTDB taxonomy): domain Bacteria; phylum Actinomycetota; class Actinomycetes; order Mycobacteriales; family DASULA01; genus DASULA01. The sequence goes on from DATCWR010000175.1 coordinate 2,189, forward strand.
AGAACTGATCACCTCGGTGGACCTTCCACCGCTGGCGTTCGCGGCCACCTCGCGATACCGGAAGGTACGTGACCGCGCGTCCTACGCCTTCGCGCTGGTCTCGGTGGCCGTCGCACTCGACCTGGCCGACGGGGTGGTACGGGACGTGCGGATCGCCCTGGGCGGGGTGGCACACCGGCCGTGGCGGGCCGGCCGGGCCGAGCAGTTCCTCCGGGGTGAACCCGCCACCGCCGAGCGCTTCCGCGCCGCGGTCGACACCGAACTCGCCGAAGCGCGGCCGCTGACCGGCAACGCGTTCAAGGTGCCGCTGGCCCGCAACGTTGTCGTGCGCACCCTGCTCGACCTGGCGGAGGCAACCCGATGACGATCACGCCGCGAGCCATGGGCACGCCGATGGAGCGCCTCGATGGTCCGGACAAGGTGCGGGGCGAGGCCAGATACGCGTTCGAACATCCGGTGGAACGCCCGGTCTACCTGTACCCGGTGCAGTCCACCGTGGCCACCGGACGGATCACCGCCATCGACACCACCGCGGCGAGCGCCGAACCCGGCGTGGTGGCCGTACTCACCCACGACAACGCTCCCCGACTCGCCGCCACCGACAACGGTGAACTGGCCATCCTCCAGTGCGACCAGATCGCCTTTCGCGGTCAGATCGTCGGCGGGGTGGTCGCCGAGACCTCCGAGATCGCCCGGCACGCCGCCGGCCTGGTGCGGGTGGACTTCCAGGCACGGCCACACGACGTGACACTGCGGGTGGACCGGCCGGACCTGCGCCGACCCCACGACCGGCTCCCCGAGTTCCCCATGGAAACCGGACGTGGGGACCTCGACGCCGCACTGGCGTCGGCAACGGTGCGCCTGGACGCCACCTACACGACTCCCAGGTACCACCACAACTCGTTGGAGCCACACACCACCATCGCCCGGTGGACCGCCGAGGGGCTCACCCTGTGGCTGTCCACCCAGGCCGCACACCTGGTCCGGGACGCGGTGGCGGACCTGTTCGGCCTGGATCACCACCGGGTGCGGGTGATCTGCCCGCACGTGGGGGGCGCGTTCGGGTCGAAGGTGATGCCGCGTGCCGACGTGGTGCTGGCCGCCATGGCCGCCCAACAGGTCCCCGACCGGCCGGTGCGGTTCGCACTCACCCGACAGCAGGCGTTCGCCCTGACCGGGTACCGGCCACCGACCATCCAACACGTCCGGCTCGGCGCGGACGCCAACGGGCGGCTGGTCGCGATCGGACACGACTCGGTCGAGGCGACCTCCAGGGTGATGGAGTTCGCCGAACACGCGACCAGGGCGACCTCGGGGTTGTATGCCGCGGACAACCGTTCGACCACCCAACGACTGGCCGCGCTGGACATCTCCACGCCATCGATCATGCGCGCGCCGGGTGAGGCGCCCGGCATGTTCGCGATGGAGTCGGCGATGGACGAGATGGCACTGGCCTGCGGCCTGGACCCGGTGGAGCTCCGGATCCGCAACGAACCGGGGACCCACCCGACCACCGGGCAGCCGTTCTCCAGCCGCAACCTGGTGCGCTGTCTGCGTACCGGCGCCGACCAGTTCGGGTGGGCCGGGCGTGATCCGACGCCACGGGCCCGACAGGAAGGTCGCTGGCTGGTCGGGACGGGGATGGCCGCCGCAACCTACCCGGCCCTCCGGTTCCCCGGTTCGGTCGCCACGATCCGGGTCGACCGGCGCGGCCGTCACGCCGTCGAGATCGGCGCGGCCGATCTGGGCACCGGTACCTGGACCGCGCTGACCCAGGTCGCGGCCGACGCGCTGGGTGTCGACGTCGACGACGTCGACGTGCGGATCGGCGACACCGCCTACCCGATGGCCACCGAGGCCGGCGGCTCGTCGGGCATCGCCAGTTGGGGCTCGACCATCGTCGAGGCGGCCGACAGGCTACGCACGCTACTGGACACCGAACACGGCGGCACGGTCCCGGCAGAAGGGCTGGAGGTGTCCGCGGAGATGCCCGACAACCCGCACCGACAGGACTTCGCGATGCACAGTTTCGGTGCGCACTTCGCCGAGGTGCGGGTGGACCAGGACACCGGCGAGGTACGGGTACCCCGGATGGTGGGCGTGTTCGCCGTCGGCCGGATCGTCAACCCCAGAACCGCCCGCTCGCAGTTGCTCGGCGCGATGACCATGGGTCTGTCCATGGCGCTGCACGAGCGCGGCGCCTTCGATCCCCGGCTCGGACAGGTGGTCAACCACGACCTGGCCATGTACCACATCAGTACCAACGCCGACGTCGGCTCGATCGAGGTGCACGTCCTCGATGAGGAGGACCCCTACGTGAACCCGATGGGTACCAAGGGCATCGGTGAGATCGGCATCGTCGGTACGTCGGCGGCGATCGCCAACGCGGTGTACCACGCCACCGGTGTTCGGATACGGGACCTGCCCATCACCCTGGACACCCTGCTCTCCTGAGTGTCCCGATACAGCCGGTTCACGGATGGGCCGGGAATCGGCAGTGAGCAGTAGTGATCAGCTCAGCGGTCAGTTCAGTGCTCGGCGGGGAATCAGTCATCCCGCCGTCCAGCTCCAGACATGGCGATGGGGGTCACTCTGGTGAGTGACCCCCATCGAAAGAATGTCCGGCGGTGTCCTACTCTCCCACGCGGTCACCCGCGCAGTACCATCGGCGCTGAAGGGCTTAGCTTCCGGGTTCGGAATGGGACCGGG
>DATCWR010000185.1:0-3970 GCA_036566245.1 Mycobacteriales bacterium
CTCCTCGGGGATCGGGTGCTCGGTCCGGCGTACGGGTCACAACGCGGCCTCGGGCGGATGACGCAGCCCGAGGCAGTCGTGGTCGGGGCGGGGAGACTCGAACTCCCGATCTCCTGCACCCAAAGCAGGCGCGCTAGCCACTACGCTACGCCCCGCAGCGCCTCGCGCAGTCTAGAGGCTCCCCCGGGGTGGCATGCACGCCACGTCGTACGGCGTCGCTCCGGGTCGCTGGCCGTCGCGCCGGGTCGCTAGGCTGCCCCCCGTCCGCGGGTGTAGCTCAATGGCAGAGCCCCAGCCTTCCAAGCTGGTCATGCGGGTTCGATTCCCGTCACCCGCTCCACGCGGATCCCCCGGTTTCGGGGGATCCGATCAGCTCGGCTCATCGACCGGTGGATCCGGGCACATCAGAGGTACGCGTCCCGGCGGGTGCCTGACTGGCCGTGTGGCACGTATGTGGCACGGCGGCTTGCCGGGGGAGTGGTCAGAAGGCCAAACACCCCCGCTGACCTGCGGAGCGGGCGACGGGAATCGAACCCGCATGGCCAGCTTGGAAGGCTGGGGCTCTGCCATTGAGCTACGCCCGCATGCGCGACGCCAACGGTGGCGCGCGACGCGTGGTACAGCCTAGCCGCTCTTCCGGTCGGGGCAGGAACGACTTCTGGACACCGCGGCCGGAGGTGGGTGTGACGATCGTCCTGGCGGGCTGGCGTCGGGCGGGACACCCTCGCCGCCATGTACGCTACGAGCGACCAACGGGATGTGGCGCAGTTTGGTAGCGCGTCCGCTTTGGGAGCGGAAGGTCCTCGGTTCAAATCCGGGCGTCCCGACAGTGCGGTGGTGGCCGTACCGGCCGGTGGTGCCGTCTGGGTGACGCGAATCCGATGGTCATCGTTGACACCCGGCCGGTGGTGAGCCCACTGGTGGCGATTGAGCCTGGTGTGGGTGTTTCCTGAGGCTGTCGGCCCGACTCGACCGACTGGGCGGACCGGGACCCGCGCGCGGCGGCGCGTCGCCTACACTCGGCGACGCCGTAGGCGCACCGGCGACGACCTGACGACCGTGCCGGTCTGGTTTCCCATGCCAACCACCAACTGAGGAGACGCGTACGTGAAGAGCACCGTCGAGACCCTGAGCCCCACGCGGGTACGGCTCGCCGTAGAGGTGCCCTTCGACGAGCTCACAGAGAGTCTCGCCCGGGCGTACAAGTCGATCGCCGGCCAGGTGAGGGTGCCCGGCTTCCGACCCGGCAAGGCCCCGGCCCGGATCATCGACCAGCGGGTCGGACGGGCCGCGGTCCTCCAGGAGGCGGTGCAGGACGCCATTCCGCGCGCCTACGCCCAGGCGGTGAGTGCGAACAACCTGCGCGCGCTTGGGCAGCCAGAGATCGAACTGACCAAACTCGACGACGGTCAGACGGTCGAGTTCACCGCGGAGGTGGACGTACGGCCCGAGGTGACTTTGCCCGACATGTCGGCACTGACGGCGACGGTGCAGGATGTTGAGGTCGCGCAGAGCGACGTCGAGGCCCAGGTGGAGTCCTTGCGGGACCGGTTCGCCATCCTCCGGGGTGTCGAGCGTCCGGTCGCCGAGGGTGACTACGTGTCCATCGACCTGATCGCCACCGTCGACGGCGAGGAGGTCGAGGGCGGCAGCACCACCGGTCTGTCCTACCAGGTCGGAAGTGGTGACCTGGTCCCCGGCCTGGACGAGGCGCTGGCCGGTATGGAGTCCGGTGCCGCCAAGACGTTCTCCACCGAACTGGTCGGAGGCGACCGGGCCGGCCAGGCCGCCGAGGTGACCGTGACCGTGCGCTCGGTCAAGGAGAAGGAACTGCCCGACCTGGACGACGAGTTCGCGCAGAGCGCCAGTGAGTTCGACACCCTTGAGGAGCTGCGTTCGGACATCACCGAGCGGCTGACCCGGGTCCGGCTGATGAGCCAGGTCGCAGAGGCACGGGACAACGTGCTGGAGGCCCTGCTCGCCGCGACCGAGGTTCCGCTGCCCGAGTCGGTGGTGTCTGGCGAGCTGGAGTGGCGCCAGCAGGCCATCGCCCGGCAGCTTGAGGAGATCGGTACCTCCTTGGAGGACTACCTCCAACACGAGGGTCAGACCCCGGAGGAACACGACGCCGAACTGCGGCACAGTGCCGAACAGGCGGTCAAGACCCAGATCGTGCTCGACGCGGTGGCCGAGTCGGAACAGGTCGGGGTGTCCGACGCGGAACTGACCGAGCACATCATCATGCAGGCGCAGCGGTACGGCATGGCTCCCCAGCAGTTCGCCCAGCAGATGTCCCAGGCCGGCAACCTGCCGACCCTGGTCGCCGACGTCCGCCGGAACAAGGCGCTACTGGCCGTGGTGGACGCCGCGACCATCACCGACGCCTCCGGCCGTACGGTTGACGTGGCCGCGATCCGTCGGCAGGTCGTCGGCCCCGAGCCGGACGAGCCGACCGAGGCCGAGGCCGCCGACACCACTGCCGAGACGGTCACCGGGCGTGACGCCGACGTGGACACCGACGCGGACGCCGACGCCGACCGTCCGGAGTGAGTCCTGCGCCCAGAGCGAACACCCGCTCCACCTGGGAGTCTCCCCGCGACGCTCCGCGTTAGGGTCGACGAAGACGAACCGGCGGGGCCTACCAGCCCCGCAACCGGCACCCGATCCAGTCCGATGTTCGCGAAGGCAGGCACCGTACGTGAGCCAGATTGAACCTGTGACGACGACCCGTTCGGTCCCGTTCATGCGCAGCGCGGGCGCGGGGATGTCACTCAACGACTCGGTCTACGACCGGTTGCTGCGGGAGCGGATCATCTTCCTCGGCCAACCGGTGGATGACGCGATCGCCAACACCATCTGCGCGCAGTTGCTGCTGCTCGCCGCGGAGGACCCGCGTCGTGACGTGAACCTGTACATCAACTCGCCCGGCGGGTCGGTGACCGCGGGCATGGCGATCTACGACACGATGGAGTTCGTCGAGTGTGACGTGGCCACCTATGCCATGGGCCTGGCCGCCTCCATGGGGCAGTTCCTGCTGTCGGCCGGCACACACGGCAAGCGGTACGCCCTGCCGCACGCCCGGATTCTGATGCACCAGCCGTCCGCCGGGGTCGGGGGTACGGCCTCGGACATCTCCATCCAGGCCGAACAGTTCAAGCTGACCAAGCGGGAGATGGCCGAACTGACCGCCCACCACACCGGTCAGTCGGTCGAGCAGATCACCCGGGACTCCGACCGTGACCGGTGGTTCACCGCCCAGCAGGCGCTGGAGTACGGCTTCGTGGACCGGGTACTCCAGCGCGCCGGACAGCTTCCCAACGGTGGAGGCGTCAGCCCGGCCTGATCCACGGCCACCGTGTTGACCGCTCCAGAACCCGGAGGAGTCCAGTGAGCGAGCTTTATGCCCCTTCCAGCCGTTACGTGCTGCCGTCGTTCGTCGAGCGCACCAGCTACGGCGTCAAGGAGTCAAACCCGTACAACAAGCTCTTCGAGGAACGGATCATCTTCCTCGGCGTGCAGATCGACGACGCGTCGGCCAATGACGTGATGGCCCAGCTGCTGTGCCTTGAGTCTGCCGACCCCGACCGCGACATCGTGATGTACATCAACTCGCCAGGCGGCTCGTTCACCGCGCTGACCGCCATCTACGACACGATGATGTTTGTCCGGCCGGACATCCAGACCGTCTGCATGGGCCAGGCCGCGTCGGCCGCGGCGGTACTGCTGGCCGCCGGTACGCCCGGCAAGCGGTTCGCGCTGGAGAACTCCCGGATGCTCATCCCCCAGCCCTCCGGTGGCAGCGAGGGCCAGGTCAGCGACCTGGAGATCCACGCCACCGAGATCCAGCGGATGCGCGGGCTGCTGGAGACCATCCTGGCCAGGCACACCCACAAGTCCGTCGAGGAGATCCGGAAGGACATCGAGCGTGACAAGATCCTGACCGCGCCGGAGGCCAAGGAGTACGGCATCA
>DATCWR010000200.1:0-4108 GCA_036566245.1 Mycobacteriales bacterium
CCGCTGGCCCACCGTCCGGCTGGCCGCACGCCGTCAGTCAGTCGGTCAGTGGCGGGGCCGCGACCGGTCCGGCGACTGCCACACCCGCCGCATCCTGCGAGCCGCGATCCGGGACACCGCCGCCCGCCAGACCGGCGGTTCATCCGGTGCCTGACATGACAAACCAGTGGTAATCAGTGACCGGAGATCTAGCGTTAACCCAGTTACCTTAACTGGGTTAACGCTGGCTGTTGGAGGTTGAGGACGCTGTCGAAGCCGGCGGACATGTTCGACCGGGACACCGAGTGGGAGGACCTGGCCGAGTTCGCCGGCCCGAAGTTGCCCGGCCTACGTATCGCGGTCGTGTACGGCCATCGCCGTCAGGGCAAGTCGTATCTGCTGCGCAGGCTGGCCGAGGCGAACGGCGGCCTGTACCACCTGGCCACCGAACAGGTCGAGGCGGTCTCGATCCGCCGCTTCGCCGACTCTGTCGCCGCCTGGCACGGCCTACCGACCGGCGCGCTGTCGTTCGACAACTGGGAGCACGCGCTGGCCACCGCCGCGCGCCTGATGACAGGCGACAGCCGGGCAGGCGGTGCCCGACCTCCGTTGCTGATCCTGGACGAGTTCCCCTACCTGGTCCGGGAGACGCCAGGGTTGCCCTCCATCGTGCAGGCGCTCTACGAGGAGCTCGGGCCTGGTTCCACCTCGACCCGGGTACCGTTCCGGCTCGTCCTGTGCGGCTCGGCGATATCGGTCATGTCGGATCTACTGTCCGGGACCAGGGCGTTGCGTGGGCGCGCTCTTCTCGAACTGCGCGTCAGGCCGTTTGACTTCCGGGGCACCCGCACCTTCTGGCAGATCGACAACGTCCAGACCGCGTTCCTACATCACGCCATGATCGGCGGCACGCCCGGATACCGCGACATGGTCACCGACCAGTCGGTGCCAGACGACCCGGCTCGGTTCGGGGACTGGGTGATCCGCACCATGTTGCGCCCGACCGCGCCGCTGTTCGACGAGGCGTACCGGCTCATCCACGAGGACCCCCACATTCACGACACCGCTGTCTACGGGTCGCTGATGGCGGCGATCGCGGCGGGCGAGAGTTCTCCGGCGAAGATCGGCGGCCTGGTGGGTCGGCAGTCCACTTCGCTGAGCCACCAACTTGGCATGCTGGACTCGGCCGGGTTCGTGGAACGCCACCAGGACATGCTGCTGCACCGACGACCGGTGATCACGGTCGCCGATCCGGTGGTTCGACTGCACCACCTGGTCATCGAACCGCACCTGGCCGATCTGGAGGCGGGCCGTGCCCGCCAGGTGTGGGACCAGGTCGAGCACACGGTGGAGTCGAAGATTTTCGGCCCGCATTTCGAGGCGCTGGCCACCGAATGGGTGGCCCGTCACGCCACCGACGAGGCCGGCATCGAGGCCGGGGTGACCGGCCAGGCCACGGTGTCCTGCCGGGAACACCGGACCAGCCACGAGATCGACGTACTGGCGCTGCGACGTGGCGCCCGTCCCCCGCCGGGTCGGGTGTGGCGTTCCTCGGTGAGGCCAAGGCCCGCGACCACGTGCCCGGACTCGCGCAACTGCGCCGGCTCGAACACATCCGGGCCCTGCTCACCGCCGCTGGGCACGACGCCACCGATGCGGTGCTCGGCGTGTTCAGCACCACCGGATTCGCCCCCGACCTGGTCACGGCAGCCCGCGAACGCCACGGCGAAGTCCTGCTCGCCGGCCTGGAGCAACTCTACGGAGTAGAACGCCCGGTATCAGAGCGATAAGGATTGACCGGGCTGATGCCCTGAAGTCAGGGGTGACTGCGAGAATCCACCGCAAACAGCGCCAGACAGGCGTCCCGGTGGGGGGAGCACTCGTGGTCTACCAGCAGCCGTCGACCCAGAAACGACGGCGCCTGCCGCTGTTCGTGGCCATCGTTGCCGGGCTGGTCCTGATCGGGGTGGTGCGGGTGGTCGTCGGTGGCGGCGACGACAGCGACGACGGCGGTTCACAGGCCAGCACCCACCGCGAGGGCTGCACCGTACTGAACGTGGCCGCGTCCTCGGAGAAGGCAGCTCTGCTCTCCCAGGTTGCCAAGGACTACAACACCGCCAACCACTCGGTGGACGGGGTCTGCGTCGAGGTGAAGGTGGCCTCCAAGGCGTCCGGAGACGCCGCGGCCGCCCTGGCCCGGGGCTGGGACGAACGGGTCGACGGACCCCGCCCGGACGTGTGGACACCCGCGTCGAGTTCGTGGCCGGTGATCGTGCGGCAACACACCACCGCGCAGGACAAGGGCAACATCATCCCCGACCAGATGCCCTCGATCGCCCAGACGCCGCTGGTGGTGGCGATGCCCAAACCGATGGCCGAGGCGCTGGGCTGGCCGGACAAGCAACTCGGCTGGGGCGACATCCTGACGCTGGCCAAGGACCCCGACGGATGGGGTTCGAAAGGCCACGCCGAGTGGGGGGCGTTCAAGCTCGGCAAGACCAACCCGAACTTCTCCACCTCCGGGCTGAACGCCACCATCGCCACCTACTTCGCCGCCACCGGACGGTCCTCGGACCTGACCGTCGCTGACGTGCGCAACCCCAAGGTGACCGCGTACGTCCGAGGCGTCGAACAGTCGGTGGTGCACTACGGCGACACCACACTGACGTTCCTGGAGAACCTGTACCGGGCCGGCGAGCAGGGACACGGGCTGAACTACATCAGCGCGGTGACCGTCGAGGAGAAGTCGGTCTGGGACTACAACAAGGGCAACCCCAGCGGTGACCCGGCGACCCTGGGCAAGCAGGGCCCCCCGCGGGTTCCACTGGTCGCGATCTACCCCAAGGAAGGCACCCTCGTCTCGGACAACCCCTACATCGTGCTGAACGCCGAGTGGGTGAACGACGCCAAACGCGCCGCCGCGGCCGACTTCCTGAAGTTCGTGTTGGGTGACAAGGAACAGAAGCGGTTCACCGACGCTGCCTTCCGGACCCACGACGGGAAACCCGGCCCGCAGATCACCACCAGGAACGGCCTGCTGCCCGACGCGAGGTTCACCGTCATCGACCCGCCCGGGCCGACCGTGCTGGCCGAGGTCGCCTCGTCGTGGGACTCGCTGCGCAAACGGGCCCGAGTGCTGGTGGTGATCGACGTCTCCGGGTCGATGACCACGCCGGTGGAGGGAGCCGGTAAGACCAGGCTGGACCTGGCCAAGCAGGCCGCGATCGGCGCGGTCGACCAACTCGCGCCCGACGACCAACTCGGCCTGTGGACGTTCAGCACCCCGACCACCGGCCCGGACCCGTGGCGCAAACTCATCGAACCCACCAACGTCAATCAGGCGCTGAACCCGTTCAAGGCCAAGGTCAACGATCTGGTGCCCGAGGGCGGGACCGCACTGTACGCGACCACCCGGGCGGCGGTCGAGTCGATGCGGGCCAGCTTCGACTCGGACAAGATCAACGCGGTGGTGCTGCTCACCGACGGAAAGAACGAGTACCCGCCGGACAACAACCTCGACAGCCTGTTGGCTGATCTGTCCCAGGAGGACACCGAACATTCGGTGCGGGTCTTCCCGATCGCCTACGGCGGGCAGGCCAGCTTCTCCCAACTCGAACAGATCGGTCAGGCGTCGCGGGCGACCGCCTACGACGCCAGCGACCCGGCCAGCATCGGGAAGGTACTCACCGCCGTGCTGTCCAACTTCTGACTGATCCGGTGCGCCGTCCAGGCGAGGAGGTGAGACCGGCATACTTCGCGATGTGTCACGTGACGACCTGATCGACCCGTGGGGCGGTGTGATCGCCGGGGTCGCCGGCGGCCTGGCCTGGGCGCTCACCGCGTCGCTGACCGCGGCCGCGTTGCCCCTGGGCCTGGGCGTGGCCGTGGCCGTGTACGGGGTGAAGGTGCTCACCGGGGTGCTGGTACGGCCCCGCGCCGTGGAGGCGCCGGGTGAACCGGTGCTGCCCGAACCGGCGCCGGGTAGCCGCGCGGCACAGTGGCGGGACCGGGCGATGACGGCGACAGAGGCGCTGCGTCGGCTGGCCGACGGGCCCGGGGTACCGCTGGCGTTGGCCACCGTGGCCGCCCAGTCCCGGAGCACCTACGCCGACGTGCACCGGTTGGCCGG
>DATCWR010000293.1:0-3036 GCA_036566245.1 Mycobacteriales bacterium
GGCCGCGCCCGCCGCGGTGGTCCGGCGAGCACGACGTGTGCGTTGCTGCCACCCAGCCCGAAGGAGCTGACCGCGGCCAGCGGGGCGGCGCCGTCTGGACGGTCGGGCCAGGGCTGCGTTCGGGTACAGACCTCGAACGGCGTCTGGTCCAGTTCCAGCAGCGGGTTCGGCGCCGTGTAGTGCAGGGTGGGAACCAGTTCCCGGTGTTCGTACATCAGCGCCGTCTTGATCAGGCCGGTCACCCCGGCCGCCGCGCCGGTGTGCCCGATGTTGCTCTTCACCGCGCCGAGCAGGCACGGCCCGGTGGCACGGCCGGACGATCCGAACGCCTCGGTCAGCGCCTGGACCTCGATCGGGTCGCCGAGCCGGGTCGCGGTGCCGTGTGCCTCGACGTAGCTGATGTCGGCGGGATCGACGTCGGCGGTCTGCTGTGCGAACCGGATCGCCTCGTACTGGCCGACGATCGACGGCGCGGTGTACCCGATCTTCTCGCTGCCGTCGTTGTTGATCGCCGAGCCCAGGATGACCGCGACGATCCGGTCGCCGTCGCGCAGCGCGTCGGCCATGCGCCGGAGCACGACCACGCCGACGCCCTCGCTCGGCACGGTGCCGTCCGCGTGCTGGTCGAACGGCCGGCAGTGCCCGTCGCGGGAGAGGATCCCGCCGCGTTCGTAGCGGTAGCCGTGGTCGTCGCGCGGCAGCACCGTGACGCCGCCGGCCAGCGCCGCGTCGCAGTCGTGGCAACGCAGGCTCTGCGCGGCCAGGTGGACGCAGGTCAGCGAGGTCGAGCAGGCCGTCTGCACGGTCAGAGCGGGCCCGCGCAGCCCGAGTTTGTAGCTCACCCGGGTGGCCAGGAAGTCCTTCTCCTCACCGATCGCGCGGGCCAGCTCACTCAGCTCCCCGCCGGGCCTCACGGTCACCTTGTCCGCACCGGCGAACACCCCGATCCGGCCGGGGAACCGTCTCGGGTCCAGGCCGGCGTCGTCGACGGCCGCCACGGCGGCCTCGAGGAAGATCCGCTGCTGCGGGTCGATCGCCGCGGCCTCGGCCCGGCTGTAACCGAAGAACTGCCAGTCGAAGACGTGCGGGTCCGCCAGCACGCCACGGGCCGGCACGAAGTCCGGGTGCCGCACCTGGTGTGGGTCGGCTCCCTCGGCGAGGAGGCGGTCGGGGTCGAAGCGGCTGATCGCCTCGGTCCCCGACCGCAGCAGGGACCAGAACTGGCGGGTGTCCGCGGCGCCCGGCAGCCGGCACGCCATCCCGACGACGGCGATCGCGTCCTCCGTACCGGTCACCTGGCCCCCGCCTCCGCGCCGGAGCCGGCCTTCTCGATCAGCCGGCTCAGTCCCGCAGGGGTCGGGGACAGTAGGAAGTCACGCAGCCGCAGTGTCACACCCAGGCGGTCGGACACCAGGCCCACCAGCCGCACCGCGGCCAGCGAACTGCCGCCCGCGACGAAGAAGTCGGTGTCGTCGGTCAACTCCGCCCGGGCCGATCCGGTGACCTCGATGGCCTCGGCGAACAGCGGCAGAACCCGGGCCAGTGCCCGGTCCCGGGTCGGCCGGGTTCGGTGGGACGATGCCGAGGCGGGTGCCGCCAGGGCCGCGAGCGCACGCCGGTCCACCTTGCCGTTGGCGGTGACCGGAACCCGGTCCACGACCGCCCACAGCGCGGGCACCATGTACGACGGCAGCCGTTCGGACAGGTGGTCCCGTAGGTCGGCCGGTACGATGTCGGCCCCCGCGGCGGGGATGACGGCGGCCAGTAGCCGTTTGTTGGCGCTGTCGCCCTCGGTGGCTGTCACGACGGCGTCGCGCACCCCGGGGACCGTGGTGAGCGCGTCGCTGATCGCGCTCAGTTCGATGCGGTAGCCGCGGATCTTGACCTGGTCGTCGGTGCGTCCCAGAAAACGCAGACGGCCGCCGGTGTCGATGCGCACCACGTCGCCGGTGCGGTACAGCCGTTCGGGCACGTCGGGTGAGAAGCACCCGAACCGCCGCGCCGTCTCCGCCTCGTCACCAAGGTAGCCGTCGGCGAGTCCCTCGCCGCCGACGTGAAGTTCCCCCACCGCACCGGGTGGCAGCAGCCGCGCGTGCTGGTCAAGCACGTACACGCGCGTGCCGGGTACCGGTGTGCCGATGGGTAGCGGCCCGTCGACGTCCTCCGGATGGGTCACCGAGTGGGTGGTGGTGAACGTGGTGTTCTCGGTCGGACCGTAGCCGTTGGTGATGACCAGGCCGGGATGGCGCCGCAGCGCCCGGGCAACGTGCTCGTGCGGCAGGACGTCACCGCCGGTGAGGAGTTGGCGCAGGCCGCCCAGCGAGTCGGGACTGAACTCCTCGACCAACCGGAACAGCCCGGCGGTCAGCCAGGCCACGGTGATCTCGCGTTCGGTCAGGAAGGCCCCGAGTTCGCTGGGTGACAGCAGTCCCGGCGGGCCGACCTCCAGGGTGGCGCCGGTGAGCAGCGCACCCCACAGTTCCAGCGTGGACGCGTCGAAGGCCAGCGGGGACAGCCGCAGCACCCGCTCCCCCGGCCCCAGCCGTACGTATGGTGCCTCGTGGACCAGACGGATGACCGCACGGTGTGGCACGGCCACGCCCTTGGGCTCGCCGGTGGATCCCGAGGTGAAGGCCACGTACGCCAGCCGGCCCGGGTCGGGGGCCACCGCCGGTGTGTCCACTGTGCCGGCGGGCCAGTCCGGCGTCCACGGGTGAACGGTCGGGATGCCGTGCGCCTGCGGGTGTGCCGCGTCAGCGGGCCGGGTCACCATCGCGGCCGGCGCGGATTTCGCCGTGATCATCGCGCGGTAGGTGGGTGGCTGGCTCGGGTCGACACCGACGTACGCCGCTCCGGCCCACACCGTGCCGAGTACCGCGACGACCTCGGCGACGGACCGCTCGACCGCGACGAGCACCCGGTCCCCGGCGGTGACGCCGGCTGCCCGCAGCCGGCGCGCCTGCTCGGCGGCGGCTGCGGCGAGTTGGGCGAACGTCAGCTCGTGGTCCGCGTCCCGCACCGCGACCCGGGATGGCC
>DATCWR010000311.1:0-21245 GCA_036566245.1 Mycobacteriales bacterium
CCGGCGTACCACGGCCCGCCCGTCGCCAGGGCGGTGGCCGCCGACGTTGGGCCTGGCGACCGTTGCCGCGACCAGCCCACGATAAGCCGATGCCCGACCCGCCGCCATCCAGCTACGCCGCCGGCATCCACGAGGAACGGAGCAGGCCGTCTTCGCCCGGGTGATCCGGGCACGACCCGACCGAACAGGACCACGCCCAGCGCATCGCCGCGGCCGACCCGCTGGCCGCAACCCCAGGCCGGTGTGCCAGCCAGCGAGCCGGCAGCGGTTGCCGGCCTTGACCGCTCGGGCGGTCGTCTTGGCCGTGAGGGGTTAGGGGTTCGATTCCCCCCGCCGGCTCCCCTCCTGACCTGCGGTTTTACCCTCGCAGACCGGGTCTCCGGAGTGCCCCTGTCAATGAGTCTGTCCATGAGTGCGCTCGGTACACGGCCGAGCAACCTGCCGCCAGGAGCCGCCCGAGGGATCACATCCGACCCGGGCTTCCGTCTCGTGTGAGGATTGCTGCGATCCGGTGCACGACGCAGACCCGAGGCTCTACCGTGCCATGGCGGAGCCGTCCTGCGTGCCCGGTCAGGTTCCGCCGTCGTGCCGGCCGCCACCTGACTCGGCAGCGGCTCGTATCCATTCGTCCACCTGGGAGCGGTCGTAGCCACGCAGCACGATGTCGAAGTTCGCCTCTGTCACCGGAACCCTCTCCCCGGCGACCACCCGGGCAACGAATCGGGCGACCTGTCTCTGGTCGTAGCCCCGCAGGGCCACGGTGAAACGCGGTGGGTTCCCTGCGGCGGGGGACGGGTGTGAGCCTGGCGGCGGCTCGTTCGACCTCGAAGGAGTTCGCTTCTTGAACACCGGGCACATTCTAGGCGTTTCATAAGGTTCGGAGGTAGGTCCGGTTTGCTCGCCACCTACCGGCCGGCCGTGAACCGTTGCGGTCAGTCCGGTGATTCATGTGATCTTGGCTCGGTATTGATCAGCGGCCGAGATTGGAAGAGGAGTCAGGGGTTCTGGGGCACGTATGTGGTTGGGTGCGGCGACAGGCCGCTGGTGGAACCGGAGGCGCTGAAGCCGTCGGCGGACCTGGTCACCGGGCAGCGCCGCGACAGCTCGACTTCCATGGAGGTCACAGCCGCCCACCCGCATCGGTACGAGGAGTAGATGAAGTGGAGCGGTTCAGCAGACAGCACGAAGGGCGTGAAGTGAATCTCCCCAGCCAGGATGTCCTTGACGCCTTCAGAGTCGCCGGAGTGCCTGTCGTCCTTCCCGGCGGTGAGGGTCGGAGCGTGCAGGTGGGCGACGTGGTCTTCAAACCGGCTGACCCGGATCCGGAGAGCACCGCGTGGTTGGCCGAGACGATGGCGGCGGTCGGTGAGGATGGGTTTCGGGTCGCTCGACCGCTCCGGACGGTCAGCGGCGCATGGAGTTTCGGCGGTTGGACGGCCAGCCGCCATGTCGCGGGCGTCGAACCTGACCACCGCGCCGAGCTGCGGTGGTTGGACATCGTCGCCGCTGGCAGGGCATTCCACCGTTCGTTGGAGAGGTTGTCGCGCCCGGGTTTCCTGGACCGACGGTCGAACTGGTGGGCGACCGGGGACCGGGTCGCATGGCAGGAACAGGAGCCGGACCTGCTGCCGGTCTTCCAGGGTCCGTATGAGGTTCTGTCCGTGCTGTTCGGTCCACCGCCACCGGACCGCCCCCAACTGGTCCATGGAGACCTGACGGGCAACGTGTTGTTCGCGCCGGGGCTGGCTCCCGCGATCATCGACCTCTCGCCGTACTGGCGTCCGCCCAGCTTCGGTGAGGCTGTCGTGCTCGGCGACGCCCTGATCTGGCACGGCGCCGAAGCCGACCTGCTCGACCAGGCCGCAACGCACGGTATGCGCGACGCCGTCCGATACGTCGCGCGCGCGATCGTCCACCGGCTTGTGACCACCAGCGAACGTGCCCGCGAACGGCACGTCGAACACGACCCCGACACCCTCGCCGACATCGAACGCTACCAACGCACCGCCGAGTTGGTCACCGACTACGCGCGCGGGTGAAGCGGGAGGCGGTGGCACCGCGACGAACACCGCCGCCCCCATTGTGATTCTGTACACCTGGATGCAGGCTGCCAACCCTCCAAGACCCAGGCTCGGCAGGACAATGGTGGAGGGGTTGTCTGAGCCGGCGGCCGTTCAGGGCGAGACCATTCGTATGGTGTTGACGAGCAGGTGGATACCAGTTTTAGAGGAGGGAAGTGTGGGAGGAGAGTCGGAGCCGGTCGATCTGATTCACCTCGTGGACGCGGAGGGCGACCGCTGTACCGTCCGCGTGACCGGCCGTTTTCAGCCGGGTGTCCTCACCGGCCACGACATCCTGCGCGCGGATGTCCTGGTGTCCGCCAGCTTCCTTGACGCGAGACTTGAGCTCTGTCTGTTCCAGAGCGACCTGGACGCATGGGAACAACAACTCGCCAGGTTGGCAGCAGGCGACGACGCGTCGATCGGAGGCGATCGCGGCCTCAGCCTTGGCCTCCGTCCGCACGATGACGGCCTGGTGTCCGTCGCCGTTGACGATCCGGACCGACTGAGCACGTTGCTGTGGGTCCGGCCTCCCTCGGACTGGATCGAGGATCACCGACGCCGACTCGCGCTGCTGCGGCAGGTCTGGCCGAGTGAAGTCGTCGAAATCGCTCCGATGGTCTACGAGTGGAGCCCCGGTCACAGGAGCTGAACCGGCGGTCGTCAGGTGCACTGCCAGGTGAATCCCGCCCGGTCGAAGCGGCGTTCAGCGAGATCCTTCGGGCGGATCAACCAGTACAACGCCCCACAGTCACCCCACATCATGTCCGCGGCGTCGTCGCTGTCGAACTGGGCGAGCAGTACCCATTCAGCCGCCTCCTGGTCAACCCTCGGGTCGGTCCAGGGCACCTCCGGGCCGAGCACGCCCTTGGCCACCTCAGCTTCCACCGCGTCCTGGGCGGGGTCGGCGTAACCGCCGATCCGGTGGCCCGACCAGTCGTCGTGCTCCCACAGAGCTTCGGAGAACTCCGGCGCGTACACCGGATGATCTGACATCCGCCCCGAAGGCCAATCCGACCGGAACGCGTTCTTAATCCGCGGATGCCAGGGTTCGGCCGCGGTCATCTTCACCTGCGCGGTCAGCGGTACCCGGGGATAGGCCCGCAGGCCTGCGGGTACCTCCCGCTCCGCGCATGCTGAGTCGGCAGGCACGTGGAGCACGCGAGCTCCGGCCCAACTCTCCCGGTCAGAGCCTGTTACGAAGGGACCGTCATCCACCTGACCGTCGAAGTAGAAGAAGAGCAGAGTTCCGTCGGTGGGCAGGTCGATGTCCAACGCGCCGGTGGGCAGCGCGGCGCAGTCGACGGAGGCGATGTGCGACAGCGCCCCCCGTCCCTCCCACGTCGGCCACTCCACATCTGCGGGCAAACGTGGCAGCCCGCCGAGCTGGCCGACCACCACGTCGGTGCCCGTGGCCGCCTCCAGCGCGACAGTCGGACGGAGCAGGCTGAGCCACTTCTCCGCGACATCAGCGGGTAGGTACTCCAGGGCCAGATCCCGGAACGTGTCGGGAGATCCGTAGGTCATGTGCCCGATCGTGCACCGCACCACCGACACTTCGGCCACCACCTACGCTGCCGCCATCCCGCGGAGCTGCCTGGGACACCCGACAACACGCAGGATGATGTCGCCGGGGAACTGATCAACAGCGAACGGGGACACACGTGCGGGTGTTGGTGACCGGTGCGGGCGGGTTCGTGGGCCGGGCCGTGGTCGCGCGGATGGTGGCGGCCGGACACACGACGGTGGCGCTGCTGCATCACATGGAACGCGCGTTTCCGGCCGGTGTCGAGGTTCGCCGAGCCGATCTCACCGAGCAGGCAGCGGTGGATGCGGCGGTGCGGGACGTTCACGCGGTGTGTCACCTGGCCGCGCTGACCCGGGTACGGGAGTCGTTCGCCGACCCGGTGCGGTTCTTCCGGGTCAACGTCGGCGGCACGCTGGCCGTGCTCGATGCGCTCGCCCGCCAACGCGAGCTGGCACGGCTGGTGTTCGCCTCGACCGGCGCGGTCTACGGCGCTGCCGAGGTCCAGCCGACCAGCGAACACCAACCCGCGGCGCCGACCACGCCGTACGCCGCGTCGAAGTACGCCGCCGAACTGGCGGTCCAGGCTCTGACCGCCACCGGCCGCCTGGGCGCGGTGACGTTGCGCGCGTTCAACGCCGCGGGTGCCTCCGCCGGCCTCGGCGACGACGACCTCACCCGGATCGTTCCGAGTGCTGTCGCCGTGGCCGCGGGCCGCCAGCCCGTCCTGGAGATCAACGGTGACGGCAGCGCGATTCGGGACTTCGTGCACGTCGACGACCTGGCCGACGCATTCGTGCTGGCCCTGGATGCGTGCCAGCCAGGGACGCACCAGGTATACAACGTGGGCAACCTCGGCCTGAGCGTCTCGGCAGTGGTCGAATCCGTCGAGCGGGTGACCGGGCGAGCCGTGCCGGTCCGCCACCTTTCACCCAGGCCCGAGCCGGCGGTCGTCATGGGCGACAGTACCCGCATCCGCACCGAACTTGGCTGGGAGCCACGACGGTCCTCAGTGGATCAGATCGTCTCCGACGCCTGGCACGCCGAGACCCATCTGGTCGGGTGACCGACCCCGTCGACTGACAGGCTCCGTCAATGCGCTGGTCCGGTGTCGGGTTTCTGAGGTCCCCGACCACGACAGAACTGTCCACATCACCACAGCATGGCGACGTTCACCCAAGGTTGGTAACCAGTGGTTCGCAAACTCCTATAGCCAGTTTAGCTGCACTATGCCGTTTCTATCCCATGCGGCGGTGTCCACGCGTTAGCCTCCGCACATCTCGGTGGCGTGAACCCCTACCATTCGCCCGTTCCACGGAGGTGTGTACGTGTCCACATCCGCCCGTGCCCGTACCGGCCTGACGATCGCCGCCACCGCGGCGGTTGTCGCGGCCACACTTGCGGCGGCTCCGACCGGAGCCATCGCGGCGGCCAACCCACACAACGACGGGGCGAGTAGCAGCGCCACCGTCGACACCGGCAGTGCGATGGTCGTCCTGGCCGGCGACCCGCTGTCGACATCCCCCAGGACCCACCCAGCACAAGGGCAGAAGATCGACTTCTCCAGCAGTGCGGTGAAGTCCCGCCGGGCCCTGCTGTCGGCCCAGCGCAACGACTTCAAGGCATGGCTGCACGACAACGCGCCCAGCGCCACGGTCAACGGCGAGTTCGACATCGCCCTGAACGCCGTCGCCGTGCAACTCAACGGCACCAGCCTGGACACCCTGCGTCAGGCCCCGCAGGTGGTCGACGCACAGTACGAGTCGCTGTACCACCCGCTGGACGACACCGACCCGGACCTGAACCTCATCAACGCGATCACCGCGTGGCAGAGCACCCAGGTCGGCGGTGCGGCCAACGCCGGTGCGGGGGTCAGGGTTGGCATCGTCGACACCGGTATCGACATCACCCACCCCTGCTTCGACGACACCGGGTTCCCGCAGACCCAGCAGCTCGGTGACCACCGGTTCACCAACAACAAGGTCATCGCGGCCAGGGTGTTCAACAACAAGGCCGGTGTGAACGGATACACCCCCGAGGCCCTGCAGGAACACGGCACCCACGTCGCCGGCACGGTCGCCTGTGACCTGGACACCCCGGCGGTCGTCAACGGCGCGGAGATCTCCTACCGGGTGTCCGGTGTCGCACCGGCCGCCCAACTGGGCAACTACAACGTGTTCCCGGCCGACGTGCTCAACGCCCGCAGTGAGGACATCGTCAACGCCATGGAGGCGGCCTACGCCGACGGCATGGACGTGATCAACATGTCGCTGGGCGGCAGTTCGAGCGGCGCCCAGGATCTCACCACCGTCGCGGTGGACAACCTCGACCAGGCCGGCATGGTGGTGGCGGTTGCCGCCGGTAACTCCGGCCCGGGCCACTTCACGGTGGAGTCGCCGGGCATGGCCGAGCGCGCGCTGTCGGCGGGTGCCTCGACCGTCGGTCACTTCATCGGCGCGCCGATCACGGCCGCCGGCACGGTGCACCCCGGTGCGACCGGTGACTTCCCGACCGTGTCGGCCGACCTGACCGCGCCGCTGGCCGTGGTGGCCGGTGGTACCAACGGCCTGGGTGAGGCGTGCTCGCCGCTGCCGTCGGGCAGCCTGAGCGGCGCCATCGCGGTGGTGTCCCGTGGCACCTGCGCGTTCACCGTCAAGATCCGCACCGCCCAGGACGCCGGTGCCGCCGCGATCGTGGTGGTGAACAACGTCGGCGGTGACCCGATCGCCATGGGCACCGACGGCACGCCGGACCAGCCCACGCTGCCGGCGTACATGGTGCCGCTGTCCTCGGCCGCCGGGCTGGTCGCCGCCGACGGTCAGGACGCCACGATCGGCGCCAGCCAGGCGTACCTGCAGACCCACAACGACAACATCATGGCCGGTTTCTCCAGCCAGGGACCGACCGACGCCTCGTTCCGCCGGGTCAAGCCCGACGTGGTGGCACCGGGTGTGAACGTGCTGTCCAGCATTCCGCTGCGGTTCTGCGGTGAGTCGGCCAGCACCTGCTGGGCGTTCTTCCAGGGAACCTCGATGGCCACCCCGCACCTGGCCGGTATGGCCGCCGTGGTCATCGGTTCGCACCCCGACTGGACCGCCGAGCAGGTCCGTTCGGCGATCGTGAACACCGCCAGCGAGGGCCTGCTCACCCGGGCCAGCGCGCCGTCGACCGTCGAGACGGACGTGAACGTGACCGGCGCCGGACTGGCGAACCTGGCCAACGCGGTTGACGCGAAGGTCGCGCTGGGCCCGGTGAGCACGTCGTTCGGCACCGTGCCCAGCGGTTCGGGACAGGCCCGCACCGACACCATCACGGTCACGAACCTGGGTGACGCTGCCATCACGGTGACCGCGTCGGTGGACACCGTCCGGGGTAGCGGCGTGACGTTCGGCGCCGGTGCCGCGGTGACCATCCCGGCGGGTGCCTCGGTGGCGCTGCCGGTGTCGGCGAGCGCGGCGAAGGGCGCACCGGCCGGGGACCACTCGGCCATGCTGCGGCTGAGCGCCAACGGCCAGGAGATCGCACACAGCGTTCTCTACGTGTTCGTCGGCTGATCGTTGCCTGAGTGAGGGGCGTCTTCGGGGGCTGTCGGGTCACCGGGGCGCCCCTCACCCGTCTGGTGTCGGGTCCGGCAAACGATCCGCCGGGGCGGCGGGGTTCTCTGATATGTCGTACCTGTGTGAGGGATGGTGCGATGGCCGAGCGGTTCGCTGACCTGTCCCACCACAATGCGGGCGTGGACCTGACCGCATACGCGCGGGCGGGGCACACCCGGGTGGCGCTCAAGGCGACCGAGGGGGCCGGGTTCACCGACCCGGTGTTCGCCACCCGGTGGCCGTCGGCCGGCCGGGCGGGGTTGCGGCGTGGTGCG
Source organism: Mycobacteriales bacterium (assembly GCA_036566245.1). Taxonomy (GTDB): domain Bacteria; phylum Actinomycetota; class Actinomycetes; order Mycobacteriales; family DASULA01; genus DASULA01. The sequence continues at coordinate 7,457 of DATCWR010000311.1, forward strand.
TACCACTTCGGGCACACGGCCACCTCAGGTGCGGCGCAGGCGGATCGGCTACTGGCCACGGTGGACTCCGCCGGCGGGATGTCGGCGGGAGACTGGCTGGTGCTTGACCTCGAGGACAACACCGAGCCGGCGACACTGGCCCGGGCGGACCGGTTCGCTGCCGAGTTCTGTGCCCGCATGGTGGCCCGGGGGCACCCGTCCGGCCTGCTGTACACCGGCCGCTGGTACGCCGACCCGGCCGGAATCATCCCGGCCGACCTGCCACCAGGTTGGCGGCGGTTGTGGTTGTCGGACTACGGAACCGCCAGCGACGGAACGATGCGGCTTCCGACCGGCTGGGTTCGTGCACAGGTGGCGGCCCGCCAGTACACCAACGCCGCGACGGTGCCCGGTATCACCGGCGGATGTGACTACTCCCGCGTCATCACAGACTGGTTGGTCCAGGAGGACGACATGGCGCTCAGCGCCGAGGACAGGAAGTGGTTACGGGGAATCCTGCTCGGCCGGGAGACCGCGCCCGACGCGCACGGCGACGCGGCGGTACGCACCCTCGCCGACGTGATGCTCCGGGTGGTCGCCACCGGGCTGGCCGGGCACGGCAACAAGATCACCCGAGGCTGGCTCACCGGTGAGAGCGCGGACCTGCCGGTGGACACCCAGTTGGCGGGCTTGGCCGAGCGGTTGAAGGCTCAGACCGATGCCCAACTGGCCACGCAACTGGCAACGCAACTGGCCACCCTGTCCGGACGGGTCGAGGCGTTGGCCGCGGCTGTCGCGCATCTGGCCTCGGCCGGCGGCACGGTGGTGGACACCGAGGCCCTGGCCGCGGTCATCCGGCAGGCAGCGCACGACGGCGCGGCCGCTGCCGTTCGGGAGATGCTCCAGGCCGCTGCTGCATCCACTGCCGACGGCACCCCGGCGGCGCCCGAGCCCTGACGGTGGAAGGGTGACACCCGGTGACCGCGCGGACCGGCGGTTTCCGATTGACCGGTGGGGGTAGACGGCTCAGCACACGGATGGCACGCCGTGGTGACGGCTCGCGGTAGCGAGGAGGCCAACCGGATGCCCTGGTGTCCGATCGAGCACGCAGGATCACACCGGCCCACCGCGCGGGGGGTAAGTGAACCATGAAGAGCATGACATTTGGTGCCAAGAACCTCGGCACGCCAGACGAGATCCGCAGGTTCGGCCACGGTGAGATGGCCGTGGTCAACGTTGACGGTATGCAGGTGGGGCGGGCCGTGTTCGAACCCGGCTGGCGATGGTCGGACGACGTGCGGCCGATCGCCAACACCGCGTCGTGTCAGGCACACCACGAGGGCTACATAATCTCCGGACAACTTGGCATCCGGATGGACGACGGTGCCGAGACCGTTCTCGGCCCCGGCACCGCCTTCAAGGTCGCCCCGGGTCACGACGCCTGGGTGGTCGGTGACAAGCCGTGTGTGGCCCTCGACTGGGCCGGTACCGCCGACTACGCCCGCCCCCTGGACTGACCTCGCACCGGTCCTGGGAACTCTCGAACCGCCCCACGCCGGGTACTGGCGTGTCTGATGCCTTTGTCTGATGTGCGCCCAGCGACACCATGCCCGTTTTCCCCGGAAGATACTGTCCGCAGCCATTGTCTGTGGACCCGGTTGCGCATCGGTTCTTGTGTTCACCGTCTGGAGTTCTATACTCACGGAACGTCGCCACGGGCTCGTGATGCGTTCGATGAGCCCTGCGGTGAGATATCCAGGCAGGGACTATGCCGATGTCCGCCCCAAGACCGTCCTGGAAGAGGGTGACCAGCGTGGCTCGGATCCAGGATGTCGCGGCCTACATCTTGGACAGAGCAGGTCCGATGACCGCGATGAAGTTGCAGAAGCTCTGTTACTACGGGCAGGCATGGCATCTGGTCTGGGACGAGGAACCGTTGTTCACCGACCGCGTCGAGGCGTGGGCGAATGGCCCTGTGGTGCCGTCCCTGTACCAGATACACCGGGGGCGATTCACTCTCATTCCGGGTGACATCGACGGAGACATGGCAGCACTGACCGAGGGCGAACGCTCCTCTCTGGATGCCGTCCTGGAGTACTACGGTGACAAGCCAGCCCACTGGTTGAGCGAGCTGACGCATCGGGAACCGCCATGGCGGGACGCCCGTGTCGGACTGGATCCCGGTGAGCGAGGCAATACCGAGATCACCCACGATGCGATGCATGAGTACTACGATGGCATGGTCAGTCAGGACTGACTTCTTATGGCGAAGAGGGGGCCGAAGAGGCCCAAATCCGACTTAGCCGTCGCGGCTACCGGTAAGAAGGTCTTCGCGTCGAAGCTTGTCGTCGAGCGGGACGGTAACCTGGTGATCCGTTTCAACCGGATCGACCTGGGTAGTCGGTGGTGCCTGACAAAAATTTCGCCAGAAGACCATCTGACCCTGCTGAGCAAGGTACGTGAACTGGAGAAGATGACCGTCAATGAGGTCTTCTTCCAAACCGATGGTCTCGGAACCGACTACGACGTGGTACGCCTTCCCACCCGGTATGCCCTTGATCGACTTGCCGAACTGGAGCTTGACGACGAGGACAAGATCAGTCGGCTCCGTATCGCCGGCAAGCTACGGCTGTACGGATTCAGGCAGGGGACTCACTTCTACGCGTTGTGGTGGGATCCAGAACACGAGATCTGGCCCAGTTCCAAGAAGCACACCTAGACCTGGTACCACAGGGCTGGAGTAGCCGATCGGTTCCTGCCCCAGGCGCGCCGAGGGACACCCACGTCAGAGCGACCGGGGCGGGAATCCAACGACCGCCAGCCCAAAACTCAACTGGGCAATCCACTGCCACTGTGGACCATTCACAGTGGGATGACGTCGGCGACGACGCAGGCGATGTTGTCCGGACCGCCCCGCTGGTTTGCCAGGTCGACCAACCGTCGAACCAGGTGTTCGGGCTCGGCGATCGTACCCAGCGCGTGCTGCACCTGCTCGGCATCGACCACTGTGGACAGACCATCGGAGCACAGCAGGTAGCGGTCACCCACCTCGGCGTCGTGCAGGGACAGGTCCGGGGCGGGCGTGTTCCTACCGTCCAGGGCCCGCAGCAGCAGCGACCGCCTGGGGTGTGAGGCCGCCTCGTCGGCGGTGATCTGGCCCTCGTCAACCAGCGACTGCACGAACGTGTGGTCGTGGGTGGTCTGGAACAGTTCGCCGTCGCGCAACAGGTAGGCCCGCGTGTCACCGATGTGCACCAGTGCCAGCTGGGCACCGGACCACAGCATCGCGGTGAGCGTGGTACCCATCCCGTCCAACGTCGGGTCGGATTCGACAATGGTGTGCAGGGTTTCGTTGGCGTGCTGCACGGCATCCTCGAGGCTGTTCAGCAGGTCCCCCGTCGAGGCGTCGGCGTCCAGCGGCCGCAGCGCCTCGATCACGGCCGCACTGGCCAGTTCGCCGCCGGGATGGCCCAACCCGTCGGCCGCGGCGAGCAGCCGCGCACCGGCGTACACCGCGTCCTGGTTGCTGTCTCGCACCAGGCCGGTGTCCGAGCGTGCGGCGTAACGGAATCCCAGCGTCCTTCGCGCACCGGACATGACAGTGTCCTTCCCAGACAGATAACCGATGAGGAAGGTGGCCAGGTCACGCCTGGTGGCGGTGTCGGCCTCGACCCGGGCCCAGTACGCGGCGACCTCCTCGGCGGCGGCGACCGGATCCAGGTCGCAGACCACCCGGATGCGGGCCAGCGGCATGCCGATCCGGCGTAACCATGCGACCAGTCGGGCCCGCTCCAGTTGCGCCGGGTCGTAGAACCGGTAGCCGGACACCGGGTCGACATGCACCGGCAACAACAGGCCCAGTTGGTCGTAGAGACGCAGTGCCTTCGGCGACAGGCGGGCCGCCCGCGCGAAGGCCCCGATCGTCAACCACGCCATTGCCCGTCCTCCCCATGTCGGGCTGGTCGCCCAACAACCCGAGATCCTGCGGCCTCCCCCAGGGGCAGGGTCAATCCGTGTCCGGACCCGGATCGCCGGGCAGCCTGCTCCCATGCTCCCGCGACCCTCGTCGCGGACGCCCGGTCACCTGATCCGCCGACCGTTCTTCCGACCGTCGCCCTACTCGAATGCGGGACGCGCGTTCTGCCACAGCACGCTTCTCGCGCGGCAACGCAATGATCGGGCCCGGTCCACCCGTCTGTAGTGAGGTGAGACGGACGAGAGGAATCCGGTGACCTTCGAGGAGTTCATGGCCGCGCGCGGCCAGGCCCTGCTGCGGTACGCGGTGATGCTCACCGGCAGTCGCGACCTGGCCCTGGACGTCAGCCAGGAGGCACTGGCCAGGGCCGCACTGCGGTGGCGTCGGATCAGCCAGACCGACCGACCCGAGTTGTACGTCAAACGGATGCTCACCAACGAGTACCTGAACTGGCGCCGAGGCTCGTGGTTCCGGAGAATCGTGCTGCGCGGCGAACCGGTGACCGACTGGCAGGACAGACCGACCACGGTACCCGACCACGCCGAGGACGCCGTCCGCCACGACGAGGTGTGGGCGTTACTCGCCGAACTACCCCGCCAGCAACGTGCGGCCCTGGTGCTCCGCTTCTACGAGTCCCTGACCGACCAGGAGATCGCCGACGTGCTCGGCTGCAAGGTCGGCACCGTCCGCGGCTACGTATCCCGGGCGCTGGCCACCCTGCGGAACACCGTCACCGCCAACGACCCCACCCGTGCCCGGAGTGCATCGTGATCGAAGACGAACTGGCCGCGGCGTTCGTGCGGCACGAGTCCCTCGTACCCTCCGCCCGGGAGCTCGCCCCCAGGGTGGCCCGTACGGTGCGGCGGCGACGGTCCCGCCGGGTCGCCGCGCGGGTCTCGGCCGCCGCGCTGACGGTGGCCGCGGTGGCTCTGGTGCCGGTGCTGGCCGGCTTCACCGGTGGGCGCGGACATGTCACCGGGAACCCTGACAGTCGCCCGTCGGCCGTACCTGCGGCGACAACCCCGGCGCGGAACCTGCTGGTGGTGGGCAGTGACGAGCGACCGGACCTGCCGGGCAGCGGCCGGGCCGACACGATCATTCTGGTCCACCTGGACCGGGGTGGGCGACGGGCGTACCTGGTCTCGCTTCCCCGCGACACTCTGGTACCAGGGGGAAGTTGCGGGCCGGGGCAGCCTGGTGAGTTGCTCTGCCCGTTGTTGCGGGGTGGCCCCGAGGCCGAGGCCGAGGCGGTGTCGCGGTTGACCGGAGTCCGGATCGACGGGGTGGTCTCGGTTCGGTTCGGCGGGCTGGTGGCTCTGGTGGACGCGGTCGGGGGAGTGGACCTCACCGTCGACCGAGAGGTTCGGTCGCGGGACACCCACCGGGTGTTCCGGACCGGGCGGCAGCATCTCACCGGCACCCAGGCGCTGGACTATGTGCGACAACGGTACGACCTGGCCAACGGTGACCTGGACCGGCAACGGCACCAACAGGAACTGTTGGCCGCGCTCCTGGACCGGGCGACCAGCCTGGGTGTGCTGGCCAACCCGGCCCGGCTGGAGGCGCTGCTACGCGCTGCTGGTGACGCGGTCACGGTCTCACCGGACGGGTTCGACCTGGTCGCGTTGGGCCGGCAGTACCCGGGACTGCGCACCGGCTCGCTGGTCGGCCTGACCGTCCCCTGCCACCTCGCCGTACACGACAGCGCGCAGGGCCCGGTCATGACCTACGACCTTGACCCAGGTGCGACCGATCTGTTTGGAGCGATAGCCGCCGACCGGATAGCACCATTTGTCGCCGGCCATCCGGAGCTGGTCTGGTTGAAGCCCTGAGGGTTCTGCTGCGGTACGCGGGGTTCCGGACTAGCCTGTCCTTCCGGATCGTGAAACAAAAAGTCCGCCAGACAGAAAGTCCGGACCGGTCCGCCAGGCTGGCTGGCCGGTGCGGCGGGACGAGGAGCGGCCGGCAGGTCACGGGGGGACGGGCGCGGTACCGACGAACGGAGGCCATCCCCATGAACCAGCTCACGTTGCCCGAGGGCGTGCAGGTGACCGGACCGGTTGGTGACCGGTACGGCGAGGTACTCACCGAGCAGGCGCTGCGCGTGGTCGCCGACCTGCACCGCAGGTTCGGCGCCCGTCGGGAGGAGCTGTTGGCCAACCGGGTACGGGTGCAGGAACGGTTGAGCGCCGGCGGCACGCTGGAGTTCCTGCCCGAGACCGAGGACATCCGGGCCGACCTGTCCTGGCAGGTCGCCCCACCAGCCCCGGGACTGGTGGACCGACGGGTGGAGATCACCGGACCGACCGACCGCAAGATGACCATCAACGCGCTGAACTCGGGCGCGAAGGTGTGGCTGGCCGACTTCGAGGACGCCAACACCCCGTTGTGGGAGAACATGGTCGAGGGCCAGTTGAACCTGCTCGACGCGGTGCGCCGGCAGATCGACTTCACCAGCGACGAGGGAAAGACCTACGCGCTGGGCAGTGACCTGGCCACCATCGTGGTCCGCCCGCGCGGCTGGCACCTGCCCGAGAAGCACGTGCTGGTGGACGGCGAACCGGTCTCCGGGGCCATGTTCGACTTCGCGCTCTACCTGGTCAACTGTGGACGGTTGCAGTTGGACGCCGGCGGAGGCCCGTACTACTACCTGCCCAAGTTGGAGAGTTATCTGGAGGCACGGCTGTGGAACGACGTGTTCGTCGCGGCTCAGGAGGCGGTCGGCCTGCCGCGCGGAACGGTTCGGGCCACGGTGCTGATCGAGACGTTCCCGGCCGCGTTCGAGATGGAGGAGATTCTCTACGAACTGCGTGAGCACTCGGCCGGGCTGAACGCCGGTCGATGGGACTACATGTTCAGCCTGATCAAGAAGTTCCGCACCCGGGGCACCGACTTCCTGCTGCCCGACCGCAACGCGGTGACCATGACCGCGCCGTTCATGCGCGCCTACACCGAACTGCTGGTGCGCACCTGCCACCGGCGGGGCGCGCACGCCATCGGCGGGATGGCCGCGTTCATCCCCAGCCGGCGTGACCCGCAGGTGAACGAACAGGCGTTGGCCAAGGTGCGTCAGGACAAGGAACGGGAGGCCGGTGACGGGTTCGACGGGTCGTGGGTGGCTCACCCCGACCTGGTGCCGGTGTGTCGGGAGGTGTTCGACAGGGTGCTCGGTGATCGCCCGAACCAGATCGAACGAACCCGTGATGACGTGTCGGTCACCGCGGCCGAACTGCTCGACGTGAAGGCAACCCCCGGGGAGATCACCGAGGCCGGACTGCGCAACAACGTCAGCGTCGGGTTGCAGTACCTGGCGTCCTGGCTGGCCGGCAGCGGCGCGGTCGGCATCTTCAACCTGATGGAGGACGCGGCCACCGCCGAGATCGCCCGTTCGCAGATCTGGCAGTGGCTGCACAACGACATCACCCTGGCCGACGGTCAGCCGGTGACCCGGGAACTGGTCGAGCGCGTCGTGGTCGAGGAACTGGCCAGGCTCGGGGACGGTGACCGTTACGCGGCGGCGCGGTCGCTGTTCACCGAGGTGGCGTTGGCTGACGACTTCACCGACTTCCTCACCCTCCCGGCCTACGACCGGATGCCCTGACCTGTCCGCACGTGTTCGGGTGGGCGTTTCACCGAGAAACGCCCACCAGGCCGTCCGGTCTGGATGCATGCGGGCCAGCCACGGTGATAATCGTGGCTGTGTGTCTGCTGTGGTCAGGCCGCCGCGCACGGCTCGCCGTGTACCCGGCCCCGGAAACCCCTCACCCGGCCGTGTCCGGATGAGCGACCTGCCCACCGTCCAGGCCGGACGTGAGGCGCTCGCCCGCGATCCGCTGGCCCGCACCGGACTGCGGGTGTTGGTCGCCGGCCAGGCACCCACCGGCGCTCTGGTTGCCGCCCCGACGTTCCCGACCTACCGGTTCGGCTGGCTGCGCGACGGCGCGTTCTGCGCGCTCGCCCTGGACGTCGTGGGCCGCGTGGCCGAAGCTCGGGCCTTCCACCACTGGGTGGCCGAGACGATCCTGTCCCACCGGAGGCTGGTTGACACCGCGATCGGAGCGGTCCGGGAAGGACAGTTGAATCCTCCGCATCTGCCGACCCGTTACACCCTCTCCGGTGAGCTGGAGCCGGAGTCTGACCGTCCCTGGCCTACCTTCCAGTTGGACGGATACGGCACCTGGTTGTACGCGCTGGCCCGACATGTGGGACGTTCGGACCCGCCGGAGAACCTGAGGACGGCGGCCGGGTTGGTCGGCCGCTACCTGTCCGCCCTGTGGCAGGTGCCCTGCCATGACTGCTGGGAGGAACCCGGCGACGGTCATCACACGTCCACCCTGTTGGCGATCGCCTCGGGACTGTCCGCAGCCGCCCACCTTCTCGGAACCGGCGGCGCGGCCGAGGCCGAGCGGGTGACCGACCAGATCCGGGCGGAACTGGTCGACCGACACACCACACGTGATCGGTTGACCAAGTCGCGTACCGACCGTCGGGTGGATGCCAGCCTGTTGTGGGCCGGTGCTCCCCTCGAACTACCCGGTATCACCGACACCGACCTGCGGCCCGCCACGGTGGAGGCGATCCGGTCGGAACTGCTGCTCCCCGGTGGTGGCGTGCGTCGCTACCTCGGTGACCGTTACTACGGCGGTGGGGAGTGGCTGTTGGCCACCAGTTGGCTCGGCTGGCAGGCCGTACTCGACGACGACCGCGAGCTGGCCGAACACTGTGACCACTGGGTGCGCGAACAGTCCACAGCGGATGGCCTGCCCGAACAGGTGACCCGGCGGCCGCAGTTCCCCGACCTGGTGCCGGACTGGGTTCGGCGCCGCGGGACGGTGGCCACCCCGTTGCTGTGGTCACACGCGATGCAGATCATCCACTCGGCCGCGATGGTCCAGGCCGACTGGCCCGTCGGCCACGGGACCGACTAGGACAGGCGCCCACCAGGGCCGTCAACCGACGCGACGGCGGGAATGTCGTGGCCTGGTCGAAGCATGCCCAGCCGGTGCCGGTGCCGGTGCCTGCGCCGGTGACGAGCCGGAACCGGGTCGCCACCTCTGTGTCCTGTTTGCTGTTGTAATCTTCCGTCGCGCGCTGATTTTCTGCAATCGGGGGAAAACCAATGACGCAGGGGGATGGACCGTGAGGAAGCGGTTTCGGGTGCTGGTCGGCGCGGTCGCCGGTGTCGGTCTCGTCGCCGGCTTCGGGGTGGGTGTCATTCCCGGTACGGACCACCGCCCGACTGCCAGATCCGAGCCGACCCACCTGGTGAGCTATCACGGCTACCAGGCCCAGGTGCCCGCCTCCTGGCCGGTGTACGACCTGAGCAAGGATCCGTCCCGCTGCGTGCGCTTCGACCAGCATGCGGTCTATCTCGGCACCCCCGGCCCGGACCAGGACTGTCCCGCCCACATCGTGGGCCGCACCGAGGCGCTGCTGGTCGAACCACTGGCGGCCCCCACCGACACAGTCTCGGACGCGGATTCGACGCTACAGGCGACGTTGTCCGACGCGGGTGTCGCGGTCACCGCGTCCTACCTGGACGACAGGCAACTGGCATCGTCCCTTGTGGATGGAAGCACCGTGGCCCCAACACTCACGCCAACTCCCACCGCCTCGTTCACGGTGTTACCAGGCACCTCGCCCGACGCCGGTGGGGACACCACCGGCACGGGCACACCCCCACCCTCGGCCAGCCCGTCAATGGGCGGATCAGACGGGTCGACCCCGTCGATGACCGTGTCAGGCACCACCACACCGGATCCGTCGGACAGCGGGACCCCGTCCCCGACCACATCAGCCTCGGACACCGACCCGACCGTGGTCGACCAGACCGATCCGATCGATCCGCCAGATTCGGAGCAGAGCGACCCGGCGGACCAGGCCAGCCCGATGCCGTCCGGGAGCGGCACCCCCACGACGGTAACCACGGCGTCGAGTACCCCGTCAGGTACCACGTCGAGCAGTGTCCCCTCGGGGTCGCCGTCCAGCCCGACCACCCCGGCGCCGGAACCGGCCCTCGACCCGGCAGTGGTCGAGCAGTCCACATCGGACACCGTAACGTCGACCTCGACCGATGCCCCGCTGGACGACCACATGACCATCACCTCGACCGAGACCAAGCCCAGTGTGTCGAGGATTACCGTGTCCAGGGCGTTGATCACCGCCGGTTACGGGTTCGACACCTGCGCGGCGCCCTCCCTGACGGCGATGTCCGCCTGGGCGCCGACCGCGCTCAACGCCGTGGGCATCTACATCGGTGGGGTGAACCGGTCCTGCCCGGACGGCAACCTGTCCGCCACCTGGGTGAGCAGGGTTCGTGGTTACGGCTACACCTTCATCCCCATCTACGTCGGCCGTCAGGCGCCCTGTGTCGACCGGACCAACCTGGCCAGGATCGATCCTGCCCAGGCCGAAGCCCAGGGTGCCAGTGCGGCCAGCGACGCGGTGAACCAGATGACGAGGTTCGGACTGGGCAGAGGAAACCCGGTGTACCTCGACATCGAGTACTACGTCAGCGATGCCACCTGCGGTCCGGCCGTGCTGAGGTTCCTCTCCGGTTGGACCAAGCAACTACACGCCAAGGGCTACGCCTCGGGCGTGTACGCCACCGCGACCTCCACCGCGAACGACATCGCCCACCTCGACTTCAGCACCAGCACCTACGCACTTCCCGACGCGTTGTGGTTCGCCCGCTGGAACGGGCTGGTCAACCTCGACGCCAAGCCGTACGTACCGGACTGGATGTGGCCGTCCTCCCGGATCAAGCAGTACACGGGCGGGCACCAGGAGACCCACGGCGGAGTGACCATCAACATCGACAGAAACTATCTGCACGGACCCATCGCGTTGCCCGGAAGCCACTGATGCCGCACAGGACCTGTGCGGGTTCCCTGTGGGTGGCCCGTTGACAGACCGGCTCTCGCCAGGACGGGTGCGGTTCTGCGACAAGACAGGATCGTTGGCGGTCTTTCGTCCGTTTCTTCGGTAACGTACGTCGGGTTTGACCGAGGCCCTGGATCGTGGGCACGACAGAGAGAGGGCATGTGAGGAAACGGATGTACGTGGCGACGAGCCTCGCCACGGGGGTGGGACTGGTTGCCGCGGTCGCCGTTACCGCGGCCCTGGGTCCGGACCAGGGTTCGGAGCACCAGAGAGCGAAGGCGGAACCCACCCAACTCGTCAGTTACCACGGCTACCAGGCCCAGGTGCCCGCATCCTGGCCGGTCTACGACCTGAGCAAGGACCCGACCCGCTGCGTGCGGTTCGACCAGCACGCGGTGTACCTGGGTACCCCGGGCGCCGACCAGCGCTGCCCCGCGCACCTGGTCGGGCGTACCGAGGCGCTGCTGGTCCAGCCGCTCCGGTCGGGCTCCACGGCACCCGAAACCGACCCGAAGTCCTCGGCCGGCGAGTTGAGCAAGGACCTGCCCAAGGCGCAGGTGTCGGTGACCGCGTCCTACTCCGAGGACAAGACCCTGGCCACCTCCCTGGTGGAGGTCGCGGACACACCGCCCACCACCGCGCCGCCGACCGCCACATCCACCGGTACCCCGCCGGGCACGCCCACCGCCACGGCGACGTCGAGCGAGCCGGCATCGTCGGCGACGGCGACCGCCACCGGTCCTGCCGCACCCACGGGTACCGCGACCGAGACCCCGGTGGAAACGCCGAACGCCTCGGCCACGGCGACCGCATCAGAGTCCACCACCGCCACACCGTCCGGTTCGGACACACCAACCGCCACGGCGACACCGAGCGACCAGCCGGTGCCTGCCGAGGAGACGCCGTCGGCAACGCCGTCGGACACCACCACGTCAACGCCGGACCCAGACCCGACTGCCTCCGGCGAGGCCACCCCGACCGACAGCGCGACTCCGGAACCCACGGGTACCTCCACATCCACCTCGGGCTCGCTCAGCCCTCTGGCGATCGAAACGACCACGCCGACGCCGAGCCCGCTCGACGACAACATGCAGATAACGCCGGGTCCGGCGCCCGCGACCAGCAGTGCGGACCAGTTCACCGTGCCCAGCACGTTGTTCACCAGCGGCACGAAGGGTTTCGACACCTGTGCCGCCCCATCGTTGACCGCCATGTCCGCGTGGAAGGACGCGTTCGACAGCGTGGGCATCTACGTCGGAGGTCCACTGCGCACCTGTGACTACGGGAACCTTTCCCGGTCCTGGGTGCAGGCGGTGCACCGCTACGGCTACTCGTTCATTCCGGTCTGGGTTGGCTACCAGGCTCCCTGCACCACGCGGAACTGGACGAAGATCGATCCAGCCCAGGCCGCCGCGCAGGGCAGTGCGCACGCCGACCAGGCGGTGCAGGACATGCAGATGCTCGGTTTCGGGGTCGGCAACCTTGTGTACCTGGACGTCGAGGGTTACACCGGTGACGCCTCGTGCACCTCGGCGGTGTTGGACTACGTGGAGGGCTGGACCCGGCGTCTGCACCAGTACGGATACGGTTCCGGCGTGTACGGCAGCGCCGCGTCGACCGCCCACGACCTGGCCACGGTCTACTCCGCGACCGACTACACCCGGCCCGACGCGTTGTTCTTCGCCCGTTGGAACGAACTGGTGGACCTCAACTCCGAGCCGTACGTGTCCAACTCGCTGTGGCCGTCGCGCCGGATCAAGCAGTACCTGGGTGGACACAACGAGACCCACAACGGGGTGACCATCAACATCGACAGCAACTACCTGGGCGGCGTCATCGGCCTCCCCGGCAGCTTCTGACCTACCAGAGCCTCCTGCGTGGCGGTCGGGCACCGTGTTACCCCCCGGGAACGCGGTGCCCGACCGTGTCTCACTGTGACAGCGTGACGGTGACGCCGCCGGAGAACATGGAGTCGTGTAGCTCGATTCTGCTCAGGGTGAGCCCCTTTGGCACGTCGAAGACCAGGACGCCCTTGACTGAGTTACCCGGGTTGATGTTGTTCAGGAACGAGTTCGAGTCGTCCAGCACGATGGCGGCACCCGAGTCGGTGTCGTACTGACGGCCCTGGCTGTCGACCAGCTTCTGACTGGTGTCATCGAAGAGTTGCGCCTCGTCGCCGATGTTCTTCACCGTGACGTGCACCAGGACGAACTCGCCCTGCGGCTTCTGCGCGGCGAATCCCTCGCCGACGTGGTCCACGCCGGGGTCCACCCTGGTGACGGTGAAGGCGAACTTCCCGTCCCGCACCTCGGTGCCGATTCCGGCAGCCTTGGGCTTGTCAGCGGCCTTGGTGGCGACCGTGTCCGCACCGGCGTTGGCGTTGGTGCCGGTGTTGCTACCGCCACTGTCGTCGCCGCCACCGAGGGCGGAGCCAATGGCGATCAGGGCGAAGACCGCGACCACCGCGATCAGGATCTTCCGGCCACGGCGCTTCGGCCGGGGTGCCGGCGCCGCTACCGGTGGGTACTGGGCGAACTGTGGACCTGACGGACCGGGCTGGTCTGACGGATTCGGCTGCACGATGACCTCTCCTCGCTTGGAACCGAGGCACAGCCTACGCGACTTGTGAACTCCGTCAACAAGTATTTGCTCGGAGTCTATGAGTATCAGACCTAGTGTCTGGTGTGGTGTGAATGTCGACCGGTGGAGGCGCGGAGGTGGACCGGGACGGCGTCACTCCGACCACGGTGGGTAGCCGAATGGCAGGCGAAGCCCCCCGATTAGGGGAACGAGTTTGGAGATCCGACGGGTGAACCAGCCGACGGGTTGCGCCGGTGGAGCGAACTACCTCCCCCGATCGTGTGTAACCGCGGGCGCAGGGGTTGGCACCCCCTCCGGGCTTTGGTTGGCTGCGGAACCAGAACGCCGGTGCACGGCGAGGAAGGCCAGGTG
>DATCWR010000375.1:0-5585 GCA_036566245.1 Mycobacteriales bacterium
CAGGGCCCGTTCGTTTTCGATCGCGTGTTCGGGGGCCTGTACCACCACGCCACCGACCGTGTCGTAGCCGGCCCGTCCGGACCGGCCGGCGATCTGGTGGAACTCACGGGCCTTGAGGTGCCGGGTCCTCACACCGTCGTACTTGGACAGTGCGGTGAACAGCACGGTGCGGATCGGCACGTTGATGCCCACGCCCAGGGTGTCGGTGCCGCAGATCACCTTGAGCAGACCGGCCTGGGCCAGGGTCTCGACCAGTCGACGGTACTTCGGCAGCATGCCGGCGTGGTGCACCCCGATGCCGTGCCGGACCAGCCGGGACAGCGTCTTGCCGAACCCGGCGGTGAACCGGAAACCGCCGACCATAGCGGCGATGGCGTCCTTCTCCGCGCGGCTGCACACGTTGATGCTCATCAGTGCCTGGGCCCGTTCCAGCGCCGAGGCCTGGGTGAAGTGCACCACGTAGATCGGGGCCTGACCGCCGGCGAGCAGGTCCTCCAGGGTCTCGTGCAGCGGGGTGGTGGCGTAGGAGTAGATCAGCGGCACAGGGCGTTCGGTCGAACTCACCACGGCGGTGGGCCGACCGGTGCGGCGGGTCAGGTCCTGTTCGAACCGGGTCACGTCGCCGAGCGTCGCCGACATCAGTACGAACTGCGCGCGGGGCAGTTCCAGCAGTGGAACCTGCCAGGCCCAACCCCGGTCCGGGTCGGCGTAGAAGTGGAACTCGTCCATCACCACCTGGCCGACGTCGGCGGCGGCACCCTCGCGCAGCGCGATGTTGGCCAGGATCTCGGCGGTGCAGCAGATGATCGGCGCGTCGGCGTTCACGCTGGAGTCGCCGGTGGTCATGCCCACGTTGTCCGCGCCGAACGTCTCGCACAGGGCGAAGAACTTCTCCGACACCAGCGCCTTGATCGGGGCGGTGTAGAAGGTGCGCTGGTGGCGGGCCAGGGCGGTGAAGTGGGCGCCGGTGGCCACCAGGCTCTTACCCGAACCGGTCGGGGTGGCCAGGATCAGGTTGGACCCGCTCACCACCTCGATCAGCGCGTCCTGCTGGGCCGGGTAGAGCGCCAGCCCCCGGCCCTCGGCCCAGGCCGAGAAGGTGTCGAACAGCGCGTCGGGCTGCGGGTCAGCCGGCAGTCGGTCGGTGAGGTTCATGATGGTTCCGATCGTGCCCTCAACCCTGCCTCGCCCCAAAGCCGGGTCATCCTCGCGTGCATGACCAGTAAATGGATATGCCCCGACGGTCCCCGTATGTGTAGCTTGACATGGTTGCGTAGCTGAGCCTCGGGTGTCGGAGAACCGACTGACCCGGACCGCCGCAGCCAGGTTGGTATCCCGTTTCTGTGGTCAGAGGTGGTCTGTGTCTGTACGGCGATGGTTGGTGGTTCCAACCCTGTTGGCCACCGTGGTACCGGTGGGTGTCGTCACGCTCGACGGCACCGCGTTCGCCGGGGGGCCGTTACGTCAGCACACCGTGGTCGGTCCGAGCGCGGCGGACCTGTCCACCGCGAACCCGGCCTCGTCGTGCGTGACCGAGGACACCCAGGCGCCACATGTGAACGTGACGTTGCTGGGTGGCATCACCCTGCGGGTTCTGGCATCCACCGTGGACGGCGGCGACGTCCAGGTCACCTTCGACCTGCGCCAGAAGGGGTCAACGCAGCCGTTGGCCACTGCGACGAGTGCGCGCAGGCGCTCCGGTGAGGTGATCTCCACCACCGTCCTGGTGGGAACGCCGCTGACCGATGGCGCCACCTACCAGTGGAAGGCGACGGTCCGCGAACTCGACGCGGCGGGGGAGCCAACTGGCAAGCCCGGTGTGTCACCAACCTGTTACCTGGTGCAGGACGGCACACCGCCCGCCTCACCGCTGGTGTCGTCGGCCGACTATCCGACCACCGCGTACGCGGGTGGGGTCGGTAAGGCCGGCATCTTCGACCTGGTCCCCGGCGACCCCACCGACCTCACCCTCACCGGGTACGTCTACGGGCTGGACCACACCCCGACGAATCCGGTGTTGGTCGGCGACGACCTCACGTCGTCGGTGGCGGTGACCCCGTGGACGTACGGGCCACACGACCTGTTCGTGCAGGCTCGCGACGTCGCGGGGAACCGGTCCGCGACCGTCGACTACCACTTCTTCGTCAACGAGGCGGACGACCCGGTCGCGTACTGGGAGTTGGATGAGGGCGCCGGCAGCACGGTTACCGGCACGGTCGAGTCCGATCCCACCCTGGCCGGACCGCAGGCGACGCTGTCTCCGACGGGGGTGTCCTGGATGACCGACGGCAGGGTTGGTGCGGCGCTGCACTTCGACGGCGTCTCGGGTTCGGTCGACGCCACCGACGCGCGGGTGGCGACGGATCGGAACCTCACCGTGGCGGCGTGGGTTCGCCTTGACAACCGCACCGCCACGGGCGTGGCGGTGAGCCAGAACGGGACGGATCGCAGCGGGTTCACGTTGGGCTACGACCAGTCCACCGACCGGTGGCAGTTCGCCGTGCCCGGTGCCGACTCTGACCAGGCAACCGTGGACGTGGCCCGTTCCGATGTCGCTCCTGACCTGGGGGTGTGGACCCACCTGGCCGGCGTGTACGACCTGGGTACCGGGCAGGCCAGCCTCTACGTCAACGGCACCCTGACCGGAACGGCGTCGCGTGCGGCCGGCTGGGACGCGTCCGGGACGGTCCAGATCGGCCGGGCGCAGGCGTCTGGAGCGGCCGCCGACTTCTGGGCCGGCGGCGTCGACGAGGTGCGGGTCTACGACCGGGCACTCACCACCGCTGACGTCGCCGCCATCGTGGACGCGGCCAGCTCGGGTCCCTTCGGGACGTGGCGGTTCGACGAGACCAGCGGTGTGACGGCGGCCGACTCCTCAGGTCACAACCATCCGATCACGTTGGGCACGGGTGCGACGTTCACGGCGGACGGGTACAACGGTGGCGGGCTGGCGCTGGACGGGGTTACCGGCACGGCCAGCACCACCGAACCGGTCATCCGGACCGACCAGAACTTCACCGTGGCCGCGTGGGTGAAGCTGTCCCACGCCGACGTCCCGGCGACCATCATCAGCCAGGACGGCACCAACACCGCCGGGTTCACCCTGCGGTATCTGCCGGACGACCTCGGGATGTGGGAGTTCGCGATCCAGCCGTCGGACACCGCGACCGGCGCGGCGCTCAATCCGGCCGCGACCTTCGCCTTCGACACGGTGGGCGTCTGGGTGTACGTGGCCGGGATCTACGACGCGACCACGCAGAAGCTGGAGATCCGGGTGGTGGATTCCTTCGGGACGAGCGTGGGCCACGGCACACGGACCACGCCGTGGAACGCGACCGGCGCGCTGCGGATCGGTGCCGACAAGACCGTCGACGCCGGTGGGAACGCCACCTACCAGAACTACTTCCCAGGCGTGGTCGACGATGTGAACGTCTTCCAGGCCGCACTCACCGAATCCCAGCTCCAGGCACTGACAGCCGAGTAGTCCACGGTCACCATGGCAGGGCGGCGCGCACTCCGAACGCTCCCGAAGCAACACCACCACCACACGGTCCCGGCCGGATTCGTACCGAATATGCGATACCCGCAACAGATGACCGATGTCAGTGGGCATTGCCCACTTGTGGCATGGTGGGCTGTACCAGGGTATGGTGGTGCGAGGGAGGTGCGACCATGTCGTTGGCAGATGACTCCGTGCGGTTCGATCTCGTGGGTGAGAGTGAGGCTGACTCCCGTGGTCGGGTTGCGCTCGGGCGTGCAGGTGCGCGTCCCGGACGCCGTTACCAGGTCCGTGCCGACGACGACGGGGTCATAATGTTGACGCCGGTCGTGTCGATCCCGGAACGGGAGATGTTGGCCTGGGAGAACCCCCGGTTGGCCGAGCAGGTCCGCGCCGCGGTGGCGGACGCCGAGGCTGGTCGTAGCGTCGATCTCGGCGACTTCACGCAGTACGCCGATACCACCGACGAGGAGTGACGGGTGCCGTATCAACTCCGGTTCGCACCATCGGCGGCCGAAGTGATCAGCAGGCTTGTTGGCGGCGGCCCGGCGACCGCCGCGAAGTTGAAGAAGGTCCGAAAGGCACTTGGCCTCTTACAGTCCGACCCGATGTACCCGGGCCTGCATTCACATCGGTACCAGCACTTTCCCGGTATAGAAAAGGGCAAGGTGTGGGACTCCTACGTCGAGAACCATACGCCAGGCGCCTGGCGGATCTACTGGATGTACGGACCCAACGAGATCCAGGACAACGTCGAGACAGCAGTGATCACGGTGTTGGTCATCGGCCCGCATCTGTGACAGGACGGGACCATCGGCGTGGTGGTCCAGCATCGGTTGTCAGAGCGGTGTGGGCGCGCTCGCGTCCGAACCGTGGTCAGACGCCGTGGAGTTTGAGGCCGACGTGGTCGACTATCCATCGGTGGTGGGTCTCGTCGATGCCGAAGTACACCCGTCCCACCCGGTCGGGACTGACGTGGTCGTCCACCTTGATGTGCGGAAGCCGCGAGTAGGTGTGGCCGTCGAACTCGAAGGTGGAGATCTTCCGGCGACGCATGGCCTCGTCGTCGTTCGCATAGTGGAGTCCATACTCCTCGGACAACCACGATGTCATGCTTCGACCGAGCCTGCCGTGACTGTGTCGCCAGGCCAGCGCCGCCTGGGCGAGACTCTCCAGGGCCTGTCGCATGCGGTCCGGATAGGGATACCCGGACCGGATCCAGGATTCCTTCGCCGCCTCGGTGAACACCAGCGCACCTTGACTCTCGTCCTGTAACACGGACCACAGTTCATGGAAGTCGGGTGAAACGTCCTCATGGTCGGGGTCCGTACCCTCGGCCGATCCGTTCTCCGCGGTCCACGAACTGATCTCCTCAAAGTTCCTCTTGTAGGTCCGTAGCTCCTGGACCTCCCGTTCCAACTGCTCGTTCTCCTCCAACAGGGCCAGCACCTGCCCCCGTTCACCGTCCACCTGGTCACGTAACTCGCTGACCAGGCGGTGTAGGTCCCCGGATTCGGCGGCGGCAGCCACCCGACCCTCCACGGCCTCGCGAACCGCCTCCCGGGCCGCCTCCCGCTCGGCGTCGGTCACCGCCTCGGCCAGCGGATCACGGGGATGGGCCACCACCGACAGCCGGGCCAGCATGGTGAAAAGCCGGGAGGACACCCGCTGCCCGTGCTCACGCACCTGCTCACCGGTCCACCACGGATGTCGGACGACACCGGCCGCCTTGGGCCAGAACAGCCTCACCCCGTACAGCGGCACCCGAGCATCGTGCCGGGCGTTGAACGAGTCCAACGCCAACCAGGTGTCCAACACCACCACATGCGCCAGTCCGGCCAGTCGATCGGCCAGACCGGCCCCGAGCCGGGCCTGGGTACTGTCCGGCGCTGTGCTGCTCACCACCACCACCGGTAGAGAGCGCCGTACATCGGTAATCGTGGCCAGGACCTCGTCGATATGAGCCGACTTCACATGCGTTGGAGTGGCGGTTACCGGCTCGGTGCCGTACCGGCACGGCAGTGCGGTGAGTATCTCGGGCACCAGCCGCGGGCGGTTCAGGAACTCGATCGGGGTGGGCGCGAGC
>DATCWR010000406.1:0-18396 GCA_036566245.1 Mycobacteriales bacterium
CGGACCACCGCCGTGCGGGCGGCCGGGTACCGACGTGCAGCTGGCGAGGGTTGCGAACGCGACGAACACGACAACACCGGCCGCTGCCGCGGCGGACACGGCCGGAGCGGTGCGGAACATCTCCCCAGCCTGCCATCCGACCGTGCCGGAGGTGGGCCCGACGTCTAGGCTCGGGGTGTCAGGCGACGACGGCGGGAGATTCGCGTGGGACCCGGTGGCCAGCCCAATCTGCACCAGATCATGCAGCAGGCCCAGAAGATGCAGCAGCAGATGCTCGCGGCCCAGCAGGAGTTGGCCACCACGGAGGTGACCGGTTCGGCCGGCGGGGGGATGGTCACCGCGGTGATGAGCGGTTCCGGGGAGCTGCGGAGCGTGACGATCGCCCGTGAGGTGGTTGACCCGGACGACATCGAGACGTTGCAGGACCTGGTCGTGGCGGCCGTGCGGGATGCCAGCCGGATCGCCACGGAACGGGCGTCAGCCGCGATGGGTCCGCTGGCCGGTGGTCTGGGCGGCGCACTCGGTACTCTGGGCGACCTCGGCGGCCTCGGCGGCCTGGGTGGCGGCGCACTGCCCGGCGGGCGACCGGGGCAGTAGGGGTCACGTGTACGAGGGTGCGGTTCAGGATCTCATCGACGAGCTGGGCAGACTGCCAGGAATCGGGCCGAAAAGCGCGCAGCGCATCGCGTTCTACCTGCTCGCCGCCGACCCGACCGACGTGGGGCGGCTGAGTAGGGCCCTACAACGGGTCAAGGACGAGGTGCGGTTCTGTCGGCTGTGCGGCAACGTCTCCGAGGCCGAGGAGTGCCGGATCTGCCGTGATCCGCGCCGGGACCCGGCGGTGCTCTGTGTGGTGGAGGAACCCAAGGACGTGGTGGCCGTCGAGCGCACCCGGGAGTTCCGGGGCCGCTACCACGTGTTGGGCGGGGCGATCAGCCCGATCGAGGGCATCGGACCGGACGACCTGCGGGTGCGTGAGTTGATGGTGCGGTTGCAGGACGGAACCGTGACCGAGCTGATCATCGCGACCGACCCGAACCTGGAGGGCGAGGCGACCGCCACCTACCTGGCCAGGCTGGTCAAACCGATGGGGCTGCGGGTCACCCGGCTGGCCTCGGGCCTGCCGGTGGGCGGAGACCTGGAGTACGCCGACGAGGTCACCCTCGGCCGGGCCTTCGAGGGTCGACGGCTCCTCGACGTCTGACCGTGAACCGGTCAGAACGGTACCGGATGGTCCTGCCAGTGCCGGCCGTCGTCGGTGGAGACCAGGATCCGGTCACCGCGCAGGCCCACCACCGGCGTGGCAACCACCGCGCCGTCGAGCACCTGGGCGATGTTGACGTTCACCTGCCGCCCGTCCAGCAACGCCCTGGGCGCGGGTACCACCCGGGTGGCATGCGCCTCGGTCAACCAGGCGTTTCCGGCGATGTCGGCATAGCGCAGTTCCCCGTTGGGTAGCACCCGGATGTCCCTGATCTGGTCCAGTGGAACGTCCCCGGTGGCCGCGTCCACCCACCGTCCGTTCACCTGGTCGACCAGTCGCCAGACTCGCCGGAAGTCGGCCTGGTCGCCGCCGCGGGTGATCAGGTAGACCTGGGCACCGTCCGGGGCGACCGCCAGTGTGGGATCGAACCAGTCCTGGTGGGCCGGGGTGGACACGGTCTGCCAGTGCCGACCGCCGTCCGGGCTGTGCAGGATCTGTGGCGCCTCGGTCACCAGACCGGCGACCAGCCACACCTGGCCGGCCGCGACCACACCGGACACCCGGAGTTCCGCCGGGTCACCGACGATCGGGGGTTGGTTGCGCAGGGGACGGGTGACCCCGCCAACCGGATCGTAGGCGGACAGCCGCGGTGCGCAGGTGGTTCCCACCCGCGGGCAGTAGTAGCCCACCTCGTCGCCGGCCCGCACCGCGTCCACCGGCCCGGCTGAACGGTCCGGTGGCACGGTGCGCCAGGTCCGCCCGGCGTCCTGGCTGAGGAAGCGTCTGCCCTCCAGGACCAGGGCGACCTCGTGGTGACCCCGCGCGTACACGGTGGGGAAGGTGGCCGTGTTCGTGTCCAGCGGCGAGGCGACCCGCTGCCAGTGGCGGGCGGAGTCGGTGGTTCGTTGCAGCGACCAGGTGCCGTCACACGGCGACGTTGACAGCCGGCACGGGCTGAGCAGCGCGTACCCGAACTCCGCGTCGGTGAAGGCGAGCCGACTCACCGCGAAGTGCGGTTCCGGAGCCGGCTCCAGGGTGGGGCTCGGGCCCGGCCGGGTGGGGTGGCCCGGACGAACCAGCAGTAACCCGACCAGCGCCGCGCCGAGTAGCGCCGCCACCGCCAACCGGGTTCGGGGGCGGCGGGCCGATCCGCCTCCCTCGATCAGGTCGGCAGGCGGTGGCTCCCAACGGGTGTGGTCCGGATCGGGGTGCGCGGCCGACCGCCCGAAGACACGTTCGCGCGGGGAGAACATCAGCGCTCCTCGATCCGTCCCGACGGTGTCACCCTCGCGGGTCGTTGCCGGACAACCGAACCCGTCCACCCGCAGGCCGCGCCAGAATCCCCCCGACCGTAATCCGCGGGT
This sequence comes from Mycobacteriales bacterium, assembly GCA_036566245.1. GTDB lineage: Bacteria > Actinomycetota > Actinomycetes > Mycobacteriales > DASULA01 > DASULA01. The sequence goes on from DATCWR010000406.1 coordinate 2,569, forward strand.
CGGCCGACCGTCCGGCCAACCCAGGAAACCCGTGCCCTGTGCCAGCCCGACCGGCCCGACCAGCCTGTCGGCGGTCGGGTGAGCCCGGCCGCCGATCACCGTGTGCCGTCAGAACCGTACCGGCCGGACCCGCCAGGTCTGGCCGCCGTCGGTGGAGAACAGCACCCGGTCGCCTCGCCGACCGAGCACCGGCGTGCCGACCAGTACACCGTCGACGACCTGCCGCACCATCACGTCGATGTCCGCGCCGTCGACCCGCGCCTTCGGGGCGGGTACGGCCTCGGTGCCGCCATGCCTGGTGTTCCAGGCGTGCCCGGCGATGTCGGTGAAGCGCAGTTCGCCGCCGGGCAGCATCTCGACCTGCACCGCCGAGTCGGGCATCCCCGGTGCGTTCACCACGGTCCAGGTCCCGGTGCCCGGGTCGTCCAGTCGCCACATCCCGGTGATCACGCCGGTGCGGGCGGACCGATCCACCAGATAGGTGAGCCGGCTGATCGGATCGGTCAGGATGAACGGGCGGAACCAGTCGTGCCCGGCCGGGCCGCGCAGATCGTCCCAGGTCCGCCCACGGTCCGGGCTGTGGGCCAGCCACAGGTTTCCGTCCGCCGCCTGGCTGGCCGCCCACAGCACGTCACCCTGGCCGACCATCAGGTCCGGTCCGCGCCCGGACACCCCGGCGGGTAGTCCGGGTTGGTGTACCAGTGGCCGTTGCACGCCCCAGACCTCGTCCAACGCGGCCAACCTGTTCTGGCAGCGTGCGTTAGCCACCGGACAGAACGTCGTCACCGACTGGCCTGCCGGCACGCCGTCGACGGGAGGTCCGTCGCGCAACCAGTGCCCTCGGGTCCAGTGCCGACCACCGTCGGTGCTGACGTAGCGCTGGTCTCCCACCACCAGCGACATGCCGTTGTCGTGGGCGTTGAGCAACAGGGAACGGTCACCGCCGATGTCCACCGGTGGGGTGATGCGGTGCCAGGTTCGACCTCCGTCGGCGGTGGCTGCCAGCGTGCGGGTGGTGGTGCAGGAGGTGTCTCCCGCGCACGGTCCGAGGATCGCGTAGCCGACCTGCGTACTGGTGAACACCAGATCGGCCACCTCGAACGGGGGCCCCGGCGTGGGGACCGGGTCAGGGCGCGGCGCGGCAACGTCCGCGATCGGTCGTGCGGTGGAGAAACCGACCAGGGCGACCAGGCCGGCAACCATGAGGGCCAGGCCGATCCGGCGATGCCGAACCCGTTTCGCTCGGCCGAGCAACTCGGTGAACGGTGGTGGTTGTGCCTCGTCCTCGATCGCGGTGCGCAGGACGGTGAAATCGCCGTGCATTACCCACCTCCCCGACCTCCGGTGGACAGCCGGTCCGCGCCCCGGGTAAGCAGGGCGTGTACCGCGCCGTCGGAGTACCCGAACAGGCTTGCGATCTCGTGCACGGTCATCCCGGCGATCCGGTGCAGGGCGACGGCCTCACGCTCCCGGTCGGGGAGCCGCCGAAGCGCGTCGAGCAGGGCACCGTGCGTGGGGGCCAGGCGGGGTGGGTCCACCGGGACCGCACCTCGCCGACGACGGAACCGCGCGACCAGCGCCCGACGACGCTCCCGCCGTCGGGCCAGACTCAGGGCGGTGACCCGCAGCCAACTCTCCGGGTCGTCGACCCGGGCGAAGGACCGCGGGGCCGCCATGGCCCGGGCGAACGCCTCGTCCACGGCGTCCCTGGCCCGGTCCAGGTCCACGGTCAGCGCGAAGGTCTGGGCCACCAGTCGCCGATAGCAGCCCAGGTACAGACCGTGAACATCTCGATACACAGTGTTAACGGTCTCGCGTTGGTGGGCATTATGGAAGTGCTTTGGGGCAACATCGGGGCAATGTCGCGGCCGGGTAGCTCGATCCCGGTGCGGGACTGAAGGCCGTCCCCGGGCTGACGCCGGGTAGGGAACACGCGGCCGGGTGGGGCCCCGAAGGTCAGGAGTTGGCGCGGTCGATGGCGCTGATCACCGCGGTCAGCGACGCGGTGATGATGTTCGGGTGGATCCCGACGCCCCACAGCACCTGGCCGTTGATCTCGGCCTCCACGTAGGCGGCGGCCCGCGCGTCCCCGCCGGAGGACAGCGCGTGTTCGGCGTAGTCGCGCACCCGCAGGTCGAACCCGACCGTGGACAGCGCCTCGATGAACGCCGCGATCGGACCGTTGCCGGTGCCGGTGATCTCGTGTTCCTGGTCGCCGACCCGGATGGTCGCGGTCAGCCGGTCCCGGTTGTCGGTGGTGGAGGACGCGTGGTGGGACAGCAGGGTGAGCGGTCCGTGTGGACGCAGGTACTCGGCGGTGAAGATGTCCTTCATCTGTTCGGCGGTGACCTCACCACCGGCGTCGTCGGTGACGCCCTGGATGACGTGACTGAACTCGATCTGGAGCCGGCGGGGCAGGTCCAGGGCGTGTTCGGTCTTCATGATGTAGGCCACGCCGCCCTTGCCGGACTGGCTGTTGACCCGGATCACCGCCTCGTAGCTGCGGCCGACGTCCCGGGGGTCGATCGGCAGGTAGGGCACCTGCCAGAGCGGCTCGGCCGCGCCGTCGTCGACGGCGGCCAGCTCGCGGTTGCGCAGGTCGAAGCCCTTCTTGATCGCGTCCTGGTGTGACCCGGAGAACGCGGTGTAGACCAGATCACCCACGTAGGGGTGCCGCTCGTGCACCCCGAGCTGGTTGCAGTACTCGACTGTATGGCGAATCTCGTCAATGTCGGAAAAGTCGATCATCGGGTCGATGCCCTGGCTGAACAGGTTGAGCCCCAGGGTGACCAGGTCCACGTTGCCGGTTCGCTCACCGTTGCCGAACAGGCACCCCTCGATCCGGTCGGCGCCGGCCATGTGTCCCAGTTCGGCGGCGGCGATCGCGGTACCCCGGTCGTTGTGCGGGTGCAGCGACAGGCACACCGACTCCCGACGCGACAGGTTGCGGCTCATCCACTCGATCTGGTCGGCGTAGACGTTCGGGGTGGCCATCTCCACGGTCGCCGGCAGGTTCAGGATGATCTCGCGCCCGTCGGCCGGCTGCCAGACGTCCATCACCGCCTCGCAGACCTCCAGGGCGAACTCCAGTTCGGTCCCGGTGAACACCTCGGGGGAGTACTCATAACCGACCTGGGTGTCACCCAGCAGCTGTTCGGCGTACTTCATCACCGACTGGGTGCCGAGTACCGCGATGTCCCGGCACTCGGACCGGTCCACCCCGAACACGATCCGGCGGAACGTCGGTGCGGTGGCGTTGTACAGGTGGATGGTGGCCCGGCGCGTGCCGACCACGCTCTCCACGGTGCGCTCGATGAGCTCGTCCCGGGCCTGGGTCAGTACCGAGATGGTGACATCGTCGGGGATCAGGTCGTCGGTGACCAGTTGGCGGACGAAGTCGAAGTCGGTCTGACTGGCCGCCGGGAAGCCGACCTCGATCTCCTTGTACCCCATCCGTACCAGCAGGTCGAACATCCGGTGCTTGCGGGCCGGACTCATCGGGTCGATCAGCGCCTGGTTCCCGTCACGCAGGTCGGTGGACAGCCAGCGGGGCGCGGAGGTGATGACCGCGGACGGCCACCGCCGGTCCGGCAGCTCGATCGGGGTGAAGGCGCGGTACTTGTGGATCGGCATCCCACTGGGACGCTGCCGGGTGGACTGCTTGCGGCCGGTCGGTGTGGCACTCATCGGTACTGCTCCCCTGTGCGGTCTGCTGGTTACGACCGACACAGCAGAAAACCCGCGACGAGGGAGGCCGGCCTATCGGCCCCCGCCGCGGCTGCTAAGGAGCAGGCCCGCTACGGGCCAACACAACGACACAACACGTCACGGTACACGATGGTGCGCCGCAGGTTCACCCTGCGGCGCACCATCGGGGATCGGGGCGGTCCGATCCGAACCACCCGGAGCCGGCAGCGGCCTGGTTCAGCGCTTGCGTTTCGGCCTGGCTGACGAACCCTTGGCCGAGGTGGTCCGGCGCTGCTGGCTCCCGGTCCGGCCGGGCCCCGTGGTGCCGGACGATCGGGCCGCCCGGACCGGTGCGGTGTCGGCCTGTGTCTCGTCGGCCTGTGTCTCGGTCTGTGCCGTCTCGGTCTGTGTCGTCCCGACCGGCACCGCGGTGTCGGGTGCTGGTCCGGCCGGTACCGGATCGACGGCCGGATCGGTCGGGGAGGGCGGTTCGGTGACCGCCTCGGCGGAAGGCGCGGCCACCGGGTCGGGGATGGCCGGTTCGACCGACTCTGCCTGGTCGGTCGCTGTGGACAACCCTGTGGATATCCCTCCGGGAACGGACTCCTCCGACGGCGAATCCGCGGATTCCTGCACGAGCCGGTCCGCCGGTGCCTCGACGGTTGACGCCCGTACAGCTTCCACCGTGGCCGACTCCTCCGGCCGGACCGGGCCGGAGGACGGTTCCGGCCGGGGTGATGTGGCCGATCTGCCTGTGGACGACGTTGTGGACAATCCTGTGGACAACTCTGTGGACAACTCTGTGGACGGAGCTGCGACAGAGTCAGCAGGCACCCCACCAGACGGCACAGCGGACACCGCGGACGGTTCCACCACAGACCGCTCCGACACCTCGACGGCGATCTCCCCGGAAGGCTCTGTGGGTGGGTCGTCGGACGAGTCGCGCGCCGGGTCGGTTGGCGCGACAGGCGGATCCACAGACAGATCGGTGGCGGGAGGCAGAGCGGACCTGGCCGGCAGGTTTGTCATCGGCTCGGTCATCGGTGCGGCCGCCGGCTCCACCGATGCCGACTCGACCGACTCGGGCTCACCGCCGTGTAGCCAGCCGAACCGCCCGCCCAGGTTGCTCGGGTCTCCCCCGGCCAGCCACAGCACGGTCTGCGCGGACAGCCCGGTGTCCAGATCCCTCAGGCCGTCGACGTCACCCCTCGTAGTCTCCGTCCAGACTTTTTTTGCCCGCGATGCGACCACCCCCTCGGGGCCCGGCACCCTGAGCCCCCAGGTTCATGCTGCGCCCGAGCATGACCTCGGCGAACGCGGCCAGCGCGTGGTCGAGTTGCCGGGTGATCCGCCGTTCGGACTCGGCCTGGGACTCGCGCAGGCTGCGGGTGATCTCCTCACGGTCCGGCCGGGCACCGACCGACCCCTCCAGCTTCTCCATGCCCTGTTCCACCACGCCGGACAGGGTGCCCACGCCGGTGCGCACACTCTGTTCGACCGCGTCGACGCGGCCGGACACGCCGTCCATCCGTTCGGTGATCTGGTCCAACCGCCCGGCCAGGTCGGTCAACCGCTCGGTCGGGTCGATGACCGGCCGCGCGGACAGGTCACGGATCCGGCCGTGGAACTCGTCCAGCCGGCCGTGCAGACCACCAAGGTCGTTGTCGAGGCGCTGGTGCAGCCCGGTGGACAACTCGTCGAACCGTTTGTGCACCGAACCGACGTCCACCCGGGCAGGCACCCCGTCCACCGCACCGGCCAGCCGGGCCACGGCGGCGTCCAGGTCGTCCAACCGGCTGTGCAGGTGCTGCAGCCGGTCGTCCAGCCCGTCCAACCGGCCGGACACGCCCTCGAACCGGCCGGCGACCCCGTCCAACCGGGCCTCCAACGCGTCCAGCGGTCGGCCCATCCGGTCGCCCAGGTTGTTCATGGCGGTGATCACCTGGGCCAGCACACTGTCCTGGCCGTCGATCCGGGCCAGCGCCTCGTCCAACCGCTCGGCGATCACACTCATCTCGGTGCGGTCGGGCAGTTCCCCGAGTCGCTGCGACACCGCACTGACATGGTCGTGCAGGGCAGGGATACGACCGCGTCCCTCGGCGGCGAAGTTCTCCAGCGGAGCCAGCCGGGTACGGACCTCGTCGATCATGTCGTAGAGCTGACGCTGCTCGTCGGCCCGCAGCTCGGCCGCTCGGGTGAGCATGTTGCGCATCTTGTCGAATCCGACGGATGACTGCCCGTTGGCGATCTCGTCCACGATGACTGCCTTTCGGTGGCAACTGGCCCATGCGTGACTCACGCCGTCGCAGTGGGTGATGTGGAGCGTGAGGGAGTTCGGGGCCTCGGCTGGCACGTCCGACAGACGGACGCGATGCTTTTCCCCGCAAACCGCAGGCTACTGAACGTGTCAAGGTCCCAACGGTCCGGAAAGTGCCCTCAGGCGATGCGTTGACCGCGGGCCAGATGGTGCACCGGGGTGCGCAGTCGGCGACAGGTCAGCACCACCGCACCGGTCCCGAGCAGCACGTCGACGAGCAACCCGACCGGCCAGATCGCGGCCCCGTTGGACGGTGTGACGTAGAACTCGTTGCCGTTCCCGTCGCGGTGCAGTTGTGGTGCGGAGCGGACCTTGCGTAGTTCCCGGGACATGGCCCCGAGCGGGTCGAAACTCGCCGCCTGTACCCCCACGTCACCGTCCGGACCGACCTGCCGTTCCACCACCGGAGCGGCCGGTGCCGAGTCGGCCAACACCACGAACGGGTTGGGTGCCAGCAGCCACCAGGTCCGATCCGGTCGGGCCACACCGATCGCCTCGGAGAAGTCCTGGCAGTTGGTCTCCACCGGTTCCTGTCCGGGCCCCAGAGGGTTGCCGTCCCGGTCGACCGGGAATCCCTGCGCATCCGTCAGTACGTCGCAGTGGTGGAAACTGATCGTCCGGGTGTCGGGGGTGAGCGCGGTGACCAACACGAACGCCAACAGGGTGCCCACGGTGCCGGCGAACACCAGCAGGTAGGCCAGCACGCTGGACGTGGTGGTGCTGGCCAACAGCGCGGACAGGGCCAGGGCCAGCGCGCAACAGATCCCGAGCAGCACCGACATCATCAGGTAGACCGCGATCACCCGTACCACCGACAGTCCACCCTCGGCCAGACACCACACGGCCAGTGGCAGGGTCACCGCCAGGAACACCAGCGCGGTGCCCCAGGAGGCGACCAACTTGCCGACCGCGATCTCGGCCGGTCGCAGCAGGGTGACCTGGAGGGGAGCCAGTGTGCCGCGGGTCCGGTCGCCGTTCACCGACTGGGCGGCCAGTGCCGGGGAGACCAGCAGGGACAGCGCGAGCACCACCAGCATGAGCACGCCGAACATGGCCGCACCCCGGTACTGGGACAGGGCCTGGGCCGACGGACCGGTCACCCCCCTGGCGAACCCGGCCCGGGTACCGGTGGCCACCAGGGCCAGCAGTACGAACCAGATGGCCAGCAACCAGCGCCAGCGACCGGCCCGGATGCGCAACCGGAACTCCAGCCTGGCCATGGTCAGGACGCCCGACAGACTCACGCCGACTCCTCGGTCAGGTCCAGGTAGGCCGCCTCCAGAGCGCCACCCAACGGGGCGAAAGAGGTCACCAGCACTCCGGAGTTGACCAGGTCCGCCAACAGTCGGGCCGCGGCCGGATCTCCGCCGGTCACCCGCACGTCCAACCCGGGGGCGGCCGGTGGGTCGTGCGGTATCCCGGCGAGGTCCAGCGCCTCGACCAGTCGCGGCATGTCGAGCGCACGCAGCCGGTAGGTGCGGGTCGCCTCGGCGGCCGGTAGTTCGGTGATCAGGTGTTGGCCCACGGTCTGCCCGGCGTCGACGAAGACCACCCGGTCGGCCAGTTCCTCCAGGTCGGACAGGATGTGGCTGGACACCACCACGGCCACCCCGTCGGCGGCCAGCGTGCGCAGCAGGTCACGCAGCGCCACCCGACTGCGCGGGTCCAGACCGGAGGCGGGTTCGTCCAACAGCAGTACCCGAGGTTCGTGGACCAGCGCGCGAACCAGGCCCAGCCGCTGCTTCTGGCCGCGCGACAGGGTGTGTACCGGTGCGCCGGCGTGATCCTCCAGCCGGGCCAGACCAAGCAGGTGGGACACCCGCAGCCGCCGGACCGTGGCCGGCACCCGGTAGGCGGCGGCCATCACGTCCAGGTACTCGGCGGCGGTCAGGTTCTCGTACAGCCCGAACACGTCGGGTGACCAACCCATCACCCTACGGACCTCACCCGGTTGGGTGACTGGATCGAATCCGGCGATCCGTACCTGTCCGGCGTCGGGCACAAGCAGGGTGGCCAACACCAACAGCAGCGTGGTCTTCCCCGAACCATTCGGACCGACCAGGGCGGTCACCTCGCCGGAGTGTGCCTCCATGTCCATGCCGCGTACCGCATGCACATCCCCGAACGCCCGGCGTACACCCTGCGCGAGTACTGCCACGCTCCCCATCACGCGAGGTTAGACCCCGATCCGCCGACGGGTACGCTCAACCTCGATCGTGAGGAGGCATCGGTGGGGCTCGTCGTACAGAAATATGGCGGCTCCTCGGTCGCTGACGCCGAGCGGATCAAGCGGGTGGCCGAACGCATCGTGTCCGCCCGCCGCCTGGGCCACAACGTCGTGGTCGCCGTCTCTGCCATGGGCGACACGACCGACGAGTTGCTCGACCTCGCCCGGCAGGTGGCACCACTGCCACCGCCGCGCGAGTTGGACATGTTGCTCACCGCCGGTGAGCGGATCTCGATGGCACTACTCGCCATGGCGATCAGCTCACTGGGTTACGAGGCACGGTCGTTCACCGGCTCGCAGGCCGGGGTGATCACCGACTCGGTGCACGGCCGGGCCCGGATCATCGACGTCACCCCGGGTCGGATCGCACACGCGGTCGAGGACGGCGCGGTGGCCATCGTGGCCGGGTTCCAGGGGGTGTCACAGGACACCAAGGACATCACCACGCTCGGTCGCGGCGGCACCGACACCACCGCGGTGGCCCTGGCCGCGGCGCTGGGCGCGGACGTGTGCGAGATCTACACCGACGTGGACGGGGTGTTCACCGCCGACCCGCGGATCGTGCACGACGCCCGCCGGCTGGAGACGGTGACCTACGAGGAGATGCTGGAGATGGCCGCGTGCGGGGCCAAGGTGCTCATGCTGCGGTGCGTCGAGTACGCCCGGCGGTACGGCATCCCGGTCCACGTCCGCTCCTCGTTCTCGGACAAACCCGGCACGATCGTGACCGGATGGATGGGGGATCTTCCCGTGGAACAGGCGATCATCACCGGAGTCGCGCACGACCGCAGCGAGGCCAAGATCACCGTGGTCGGGGTACCGGACAAGCCTGGCGAGGCGGCGACCATCTTCCGGGCCCTGGCCGACGCCGAGGTCAACATCGACATGATCGTGCAGAACGTGTCGGCCGCCACGACCGGACGCACCGACATCTCCTTCACCCTGCCCCGGCACGACGGAGCCAGGTCGCTGTCGGCGTTGCAGAAGATCCAGAGCCGGGTCGGCTTCGACAGCACCCTCTACGACGACCACATCGGCAAGGCGTCGCTGATCGGCGCGGGTATGCGTTCCCATCCCGGGGTGTCGGCGAAGTTCTTCCAGGCCCTGGCCGACGCCGGGGTGAACGTGGAGATGATCTCCACCTCGGAGATCCGGATCTCGGTGGTGTGCCGGGACACCGCGCTGGACAACGCGGTCCGGGCCCTGCACGACGCCTTCGAACTCGGTGATGGCACCGAGGCCACGGTGTACGGAGGGACCGGACGATGACCCCCACCCGCAGGCCAACCCTGGCCGTGGTCGGCGCCACCGGCGCGGTCGGCACGGTGATGCTCTCGATCCTGTCCGAGCGTCCGGACGTGTGGGGCGAGATCCGGCTGGTCGCCTCACCCCGTTCGGCCGGTCGCATGCTGTCCGTCCGGGGTGAACAGGTCGAGGTACGCGCGCTGGCACCCGAGGTGTTCGACGGTGTGGACGTGGCCATGTTCGACGTGCCCGACGAGGTGTCCGCCAGGTGGGCACCGGTCGCGGCGAGCCGTGGCGCCGTCGTGGTGGACAACTCCGGTGCCTTCAGGATGGACCCGGACGTGCCGCTGGTGGTTCCGGAGGTGAACGCCGAGCAGGCCCGGGTTCGCCCGCGCGGCATCATCGCCAACCCCAACTGCACGACCATGACGATGATGGCCGCGATGGGCGCACTGCACCGCCGGTGGCAGCTCACCGAACTGGTGGTGGCCTCCTACCAGGCGGTGTCCGGCAGCGGTCAGGCCGCGATCACCCGGCTCTACGACGAACTGGAGGCGGTGACCGGCGACCGCACCGTGGGCCAGACCGCCGGTGACGTGCGCAAGGTGGTCGATGCCGCGCTGGGTACCGACGTCTCCTCGCCGTTCCCGGCACCGGTGGCACTGAACGTGGTGCCGTGGGCCGGCTCGCTCAAGGACGACGGTTGGTCGTCGGAGGAACTCAAGGTCCGCAACGAGTCACGCAAGATCCTGGGCATCCCCGACCTGAGGGTGTCGGCGACCTGCGTGCGGGTGCCGGTGGTCACCACCCACTCGTTGGCGGTACACGCCACCTTCGCCGGGCCGGTGACCGTGGCCGAGGCCCGGGCCGCGCTCGAGGAGGCGCCCAGCGTGGTGGTGCTCGACGACCCGGCTGCCGGGGTGTTTCCGACCCCCGCCGACGTGGTGGGTACCGACCCCACTTATGTGGGGCGTATCAGGCAGGCGTTGGACTTCCCGGACACCCTCGACCTGTTCGTGGTCGGGGACAACCTCCGTAAGGGCGCCGCGTTGAACACCGCGGAGATAGCCGAACTGGTCGCTGCCGAGTTCTGACGCCGAACTTCCGCACCGCGGATACCGCTCACATGGTTGATGCGTGCTCCGCATCAACCATGGAGACTGACTGTCTGACCGCTTTGATGGTTCCTGGCCGGTACCGGGCGGTTTACTGGCTGGTCGGTTCGGTGCGTCGTTCCCGGTTCGGGTAGAGGGGCACGGCGGGCGTGGCGCACCGAACCACCGCCCGGACGACCCAAACCCGGTATCCGGATCTTTCGGGCGGTAGGCGGGCCTGTGCCGCTCCGGTGGGTATGGGTGATCGGTGCTGACCGGACCGGTGTCGTTCGCGGCTGCCACCGTGCTGGCCCTCGCTGCCGGCGCCACGTTCGCCGCCGCGTCGGTGCTCCAGCAGCGTGCCGCCCGTACCGCGCCGGCTGCCGACGCGCTACGCCCCAGGTTGATACTCGACCTTGTGCACCGGGGAGGGTGGCTGGCCGGTGCCGCGGCCGGTGCGGTGGGCTTCGCCTTCCAGGCGGTGGCCCTCTACCTGGGCCCGATCACCCTGGTCCAGCCGTTGATCATCACCGAACTGCTGTTCGCCCTGCCGCTGTCCGCGCGGTTGGGTGGCGGACGGTTGGGTCGTCGGGAGTGGGCCGGCGCGGGGTTGGTGGTGGCGGGGCTGGCCGTGTTCCTGATCACCGCGTCACCCACCCAGAGCGCCAGCCCGCTGGACGCCGGAGGGTGGTCGAAGGTCCTGGGCACCCTGGTTCCGGTGGTCGGCATCGCGCTGGCGCTCGCCCCACGGCGACCTGGTCTGCGGCGCACCAGCATGCTGGCGGTCGCCACCGGGCTGACCTTCGGGGTGATGGCGACGTTGACCAAGGCGGTGGGCACGCAGTTCGCCGACCGGGGTATCACCGCGGTGCTGACCTGGCATCCCTGGGCGCTGGCCGTGGTCGCGCTGGTCGGGGTGCTGCTCGCCCAGAGTGCCTTCCAGGCCGGGCCACTGGCGGTCAGCCTGCCGCTCATCGACGTGCTGATCCCGTTGTCGGCCGGTGTCATCGCGGTGGCCGCGTTCCACGAACGGATCAGCCACACCAACATCGACATCGTGGTGGAGGTGTGTGCCGGTGCGGCGGCGGTCGCCGGTATCGCCCTGCTCGACACCTCGCCGCTGGTGCGCCGGGCCCAGCGTTCGGGAGTCGGTACTCCGGGTTGAGATGCCCGGCCGTCACCCGGGCCTGGTTGGGTCGTTGGTACTGCGGGTGACCAAGTTCTGACACCGGGTGCCTGGAGGCGGCGTGTTGGTGGCACGGCAGGCAGATCAGACCGGGGCGGTACGTACCGCGTCGGTCCTGCGTCTGCCGTGGCAGACGGTACTTCGCGCCGCGGTACTCGCCGGCTCCGCCGCGGCGGTCTGGCTGGTGTGTGGCAGTACCACCGCCTACGCCGACCAGGGCACCGCACCGAACAGTGCCGCCGGCACGGTCGAGGTAGGACCGAACACGGCGACCCTGAGTCAGGGTCTCGGTCCGGTGACCGATCCCGTGACGGGTACGGCGTCCGCGCCCGCGGCCGACCCGCAATCCGACCCACAATCCGGTCCGGAATCCGACTTGGAATCCGGCCTCAGGCCCTACCTGGGCCTGGCTACCGGACCGGGCGTGCGGTCGGACTCGACACTCGATCCGGTGACCACGGCGGTCAGCCGGCCGGCCAGCCGAATCGCAGCCGAGGTCACCACCCCGGTCGGTGGTCCGGTGCTTCCGCTGGAGCGGGTCGCCCGGGTGGTTCGCCCTGGCCGGTTCGCCCCGACCGCTCCCCTGCTGCGGCCGGTGCACGTACTGCCGGATCGGGTCCTGGCCGTGCTCGACCCGGTTGCGGGGGCGACGGTCGACCCGCTGTCGACCGGCGGGCGGTTGGTCGGTTCGGTTGATGTCCTCGGTGTGGTCGGCCCGGTCACAACACCGGCTGGTCCGGCGGGTTCGTCCGGTGTGGTCGGTCCGGTCGACCTGGCCGGGACCGGGCTGGCCACCGCACCGGTCGGGTCTGCGCGGCGGCACAACGACGTGTCGCCGCCGGTGTCGGTCCTGACGGACCGCCGGGCAGGCGCACCGGTGCGGCACGGCCCGAACCGGACACCCGGACCCGGACCCCGTCCGGCCGGTCCGGCTCCGGTACCGGCCACACCGGTGACGCCCGCACCGGCAGGTGCGACCGGGCAGGTCGGTTCGAACGGCCAGGCCACGGCCCTGCCGGTGGTCCCGGCACCTGATGCCGCGCCCGGCCTCGGTCGGCAGCGTGGGCGGTCCGGGTCGACCGGCCTGGTCCGGCACCGAGCCGACGACCCCTCCATCACACCGGACTGACGAGACGCCTGTCGACGGTCGCCATCGACGGCGGCCCACCACAGCGACAGGTGTCGTGCACGCGGGGGTGGCACCTGTCGCCCACCAGATCTGGTCAGTCAGCAAGTCAGCTTCGTTGGAGGGGAAAACACATGAACATCAAGCGTAGGTCGCTTCGAGCGGCGATGTTGTCGATGGGCCTCGCGGCCGTGCTCTGCGCCGGGTCGGGGGTGGCCTCGGCGCAGACCTCGGGCACCAACAGTGCCGGTTCCGGGAACCAGGTCAGCGTCCCGGTGACCGCGCCGATCAACGCCTGCGGTAACGCCGTCGCCGCCATCGGGGGTTCGTTGGCGCAGTGTGAGGGTGGTTCGGCGGTCACCGGTGGGGACCGTAACGCCCTCGACGGTGCGTACACCGACGGTCGGAACGGGCTGCTGTCCGGGAACCAGGCCGGGATTCCGGTGACCGCGCCGGTGGACGTGTGCGGCAACTCGGTCGCGGTGATCGGCGGTGCCCTGGCGTCGTGCCCCGGCGGCGCGAGTGTCTCGGACGAGGACGGTGTCGCCGGCTACAGCGGTGACGACAGTGACAACGCGGACGACAGTGCTGTGAGTGGCGTGCCGGCTCCCGTCACCGCGCTGCCCAGCACGGGCACCCGAGCCGAGGACAACACCAGCCCCGCCCTGCCGATCGTGGGCCAGCTCCCACAGCTCCCCGCCCTGCCCATCATCGGAAACTAGTTCCGGCCACGAGGCCACAGGTGTCCCGGGTTCCCTGGTCCCTGGTTTCCTGGCCTCACCGGTGCGCCGGTAGGTGGACCATCCAGCCAGGATGATCCGCCCGGTGCGGGCCCGCCCCACGGCCAGGCGGCCGGCACCGAACCCACCACCCCGCGGTACCAACCGGCACGGCGGCACCACCCAGGCGTCGTCAACCAGTGTCGGTGGGCTCCCGGAGCGGTACAGAGTCACAGATCCACGAGTCAGTGAGTTGTTCGCAGTTGTGTTCCGGGTCGTGTCGGATGACACGGCACGGTCGCGGTGTCCGCGCGGATGGGTACCCCCGCTCGGTGAGGCCGCCCGGACCACCCGCCGGTCCGGGCGGCCTCACCCGCATCCCGCGCGTCCCTGGCTCAGGGTGTGACGTGCCGCAGGGCGAAGTCGAGCAGAACCTCGGTCTGCCGGATCTGTTCGTTGACCACCAGGCTGCCGTGACCGGCCTCGAACCGGTACACCTCGTGCGGGGCACCCCGTGCTGCCAACCGTTCCAGGTAGTTGTCGATCTGCCGGATCGGACAGCGGGGATCGTTCTCCCCGGCCAGCACGACCACCGGGGCACGCACCGCGTCGACGTAGGTCATCGGTGAGCAACGTTCGTAGAGTTCGGGAACCTCGGTCGGCGAGCCGCCGAACAGGGCACGATCGAACGCCTTGAGCGGTTCCATCTCGTCCTCGTAGGCGGCCAGGTAGTCGGCCACCGGGACGATGGCCAGCCCGGTGGCCCACCGGTCGGGTTGGGTGCCCAGGCCGAGAAGGGTGAGATAGCCACCCCACGAACCGCCGGCCAGGATGCAGCGGGCGGGGTCGGCCAGACCGGTCGACGTCGCCCAGTCGTGCACCGCGGCGATGTCTTCCAGCTCGGTCAGCCCTGGGCGCCCCTCCAGGGCGTCCCGCCAGGCGCTGCCGTACCCGGTGGAGCCGCGGTAGTTCACCTGTACCACGCAGTATCCGGCGTCCACGAACGCCGCCCGGTTCGGCCGGAACGCGTCAACGTCTGCACTGGACGGTCCACCGTGGATCAGGAACACGGTGGCGTACGGACCGGCCGGTCCGGGCCTGCTGGGTGGGCGGGAGACCAGGGCGTGCACCGAACCGCCCGGACCGTCCACCCAGGCATCCTCGACCGGGACCGAACTCGGCGCCGGTTCACCGGGCGCGGTCAACACCACCGCGCCGCCGACCGCCCGCACCGCGGGGGGTTCGGCCGCCGAGGACCAGGAGAACTCCACCGCGCCGTCCGGTCGGGCGGTGGCCTGGGACACCATCCCGGTGGGGCTGTCCAGCCGGGTCAGCTCGCCGCCGGCCACGTCGTACCGGTACAGCTCGCCGCGCGCCGCGTACTGGTGCACCACCAGCAGCGCGGAGGCGTCCGGGTACCAGTCGGCCACCGTCTCACCGGGCAGGTCAAGGGCGATCTCCTGCTCGGTGCCGGCAACCGGATCCCAGATCATCGGTTCGAGTCGACCGCGTCGTTCGTGCACCACCAGCAGCCGTGGATCACCCTCCGGAGGTGCGAACCCGGTGACGAACAGGCCCCGGCCCGGACCGTCCCACAGGTCGGCCACGGCCGAACCGTCCTCGGGGCGGACCACCCGCAGCGCCATGTGCCGGGCGTCGCCGTGCTCGGAGTGCAACAGGCACAGCAGCGACTCGTCTCGGGACAGCGCGCCGACCTGGGCCTCCTGCGGTGAGGCGTACCGAACCTGCGGTTCGCCGCCGTCCAGGCACACGTGCACGCTGGAACCGTCGCTGGTGGACCGGCCGATGACGGTGACCCGGTGACCGATCTCCAGGCCGATCGAGTAGGACGGGCCGAGGGTCGGCTGGGCAGGTTCGGCCGGGGCGCCACCGTCGAACGGCTCGCGCATCCATACCCCCCACTCGTCGCCGTCGGTGTCGGCGAACCACCAGATCCACCGGCCGTCACGGCTGAGCTGGCCGACCCGGGTGCCGTTGGGCCGGTCGGTCACCTGCCGGCGAACGCCGGTGTCGCGGTTCCAGGCGTAGAGCTCGTACACGCCGCTGGCGTTGGACTGGTAGAGGCAGTGCTGCGGGGCGCTGTACGCCCATTCGGGCAGCGAGACCCGTGCGGCGCGAAACCGGCGGATCCACGCCGGTTCGCCGGAGGCTGTGGGTGTGGTCACCCGACCATGGTGCAGGATCAGCCGACGGGCCGGTGCGCCTC
>DATCWR010000425.1:0-3543 GCA_036566245.1 Mycobacteriales bacterium
AGTGGCCGAGGCGCTGGCGGTGCGGCACGTGGGCGAGCCGGTGCTGCTGGTGTGGGCACGCCGGCCACCGCGCCGGAGCTGTGCGGCGTTGCTCCTGCGCGGCTGCCTGGTGGCCTACCTGGAACGGGTCCCGCGCCACGCCCGCCCGACCGGTGTGTCGGTGCGGTTGGTCCACACCGAGCACACCCTGATCCCGGTCCGGCGCTGATTCGGCGCGCCACGCACCGGTTCGAGTGTTGTGTGGCTTATGCGCCATTCGGGTGGTGTCTGGTCCGGGCCACGCCCGATCGCGTGCTGTGCCTCGCGGACCGGGCCACCCGAGGCTACTGTCGGCACTGGCGGGCGCCCGTGACGGTGACCGCTCTGGGAGGCCCTGACGGTGCTGGACCACAGCAGTGAGGGGGCCGGCACCAGCCCCCTGCGTTCGCGCCACGGGCGGGTACCGGATCCTACGAGTCGTGACGAGCGGGGTGCGCCGCTCGCGGGGAGATCTTGTGGCCACAGCCCAGAAGACCGCCCGGGGAACCATCCACCAGGCCGACCGTAGGCCCCCCACCGCCACCAGGACCGTTGTCCTGGACACCAGCGTGCTGTTGTCAGACCCCGGTGCTCTGGCCCGTTTCCAGGAGCACCTGGTTGTCCTCCCACTCGTGGTGATCACCGAGTTGGAGGGCAAGCGGCACCATCCCGAACTCGGATGGTTCGCTCGACAGGCCCTGCGCATGCTCGATGACCTGCGGATTCGTTACGGTCGGCTGGACACGCCGGTACCCGTCGGAGACGGCGGCGGCACCCTGCGGGTGGAACTCAACCACGCCGACCCGGAGGTGTTGCCGCCCGGATTCCAGGCCGACTCCAACGATGCCCGGATCCTCGCCTGTGCCCTGGATCTGGCCGCCGGCGGGCACGAGGTGGTACTGGTCACCAAGGACCTGCCGTTGCGGGTGAAGGCCGCCGCCGTGGGTGTGACCGCCGACGAGTACCGGGCGCAACTCGCGGTGGACCACGGGTGGACCGGCATGGTGGAACTCGACGTCGACGTGGCCGACATCGACCGGCTCTACGCCGGGGAACGGGTCCAACTCGACTCGACCGGTGACCTGCCCTGCCACACCGGCCTGGTGTTGCTCTCCGCCCGCGGTTCGGCCCTGGGACGGGTTCTGCCCGACAAGTCGGTGCGACTGGTCAGAGGTGACCGGGAGGCGTTCGGTCTGCACGGCCGCTCGGCCGAGCAGCGGGTGGCCCTGGACCTGCTGCTCGATCCGGACGTGGGCATCGTGTCGCTGGGCGGCCGGGCCGGGACCGGAAAGTCCGCGCTGGCCCTGTGCGCGGGACTGGAGGCCACCCTGGAGCGCGGTCAGCACCGCCGGGTGGTGGTGTTCCGGCCGCTGTACGCGGTGGGCGGCCAGGACCTGGGATACCTGCCGGGCACCGAGGGCGAGAAGATGCAGCCCTGGGCGCAGGCGGTGTTCGACACCCTCGGTGCGCTGGTCAGCCGCGAGGTCATCGACGAGGTGCTCGACCGCGGGATGCTGGAGGTGCTGCCGCTGACCCACATCCGTGGGCGGTCCCTGCACGACTCGTTCGTGATCGTCGACGAGGCCCAGTCGTTGGAACGCGGCGTGCTGCTCACCGTGCTGTCCCGGATCGGGTCGGGTTCGCGGGTGGTGCTGACCCACGACGTGGCGCAGCGGGACAACCTGCGGGTCGGTCGGTACGACGGGATCGCCGCCGTGGTGGAGGCGCTCAAGGGCCACCCGCTGTTCGCGCACGTCACGCTCACCCGCTCGGAACGTTCGCCCATCGCCGCGTTGGTCACCGAGATGCTGGAGGACCTGCCGTTGTGACGCCCTCCGCACCGTGAGGGTGCGGTGTCGGTCTGCCCGTTGCTGCCGAACCGACCGCACGTCAGGCGCGGGTACCCGAACGCTTCGGGTGCCCGCGCTGCGGGGTCGTGCCACCGGTCCGCGCGCGGGACCGGTCGGCGGCATCCTCTACCGTGACCACCGGGGCGGAGTGTGACCGTCCGAACCTGGTCGGTGATCGTCGGGTGGGCAGTGATCCTGAGTGAACGCGGGTGTGGCTGGTCGGCTCGTTCAGGATGTCTCCGGCGCGGGGGATGGAGTTGATGGTGCTGTTGGCGGTCGGGTCCGACAAGGGATCTCCGGGGGTCACCACGACGGCGTTGACCCTGGCCGCGGTGTGGCCGCGGCGGGCGGTGTTCGCCGAACTCGACCCGTTCGGTGGGGACGTCGCCTTCCGGCTGCGTGGGCCGCGCGGGGTTCCGCTGTCGCCCCGGACCGGCCTGCTCAGCCTTGCCGCCGGAATCCGTGGGGGAGCCCGCCACGAGCAGGTCTTCGAACACACCCAGCGGCTCGACGGTGGTCTGGAGGTGCTGTTGGGACCACCCCAGGCCGAACAGGTGTCCGACCTGGACGGACTGTGGGGACCGTTGGGGCAACTGCTGGCCGGTATCCCCGGGGTGGACGTGATAGCCGACTGTGGCCGGCTCTACTCCAGGACCCCGGTCCTGGACCTGCTCGGGTACAGCGGCGGTGTGTTGCTGGTGACCAGGCCGGCCATCGACGCGGTGGCCCATCTGCGCGCCCGGGTCAGCACGCTGGGCATCCAACTGCGGGACCACGCTCCCGGT
This sequence comes from Mycobacteriales bacterium, assembly GCA_036566245.1. Taxonomy (GTDB): domain Bacteria; phylum Actinomycetota; class Actinomycetes; order Mycobacteriales; family DASULA01; genus DASULA01. The sequence goes on from DATCWR010000425.1 coordinate 2,654, forward strand.
GGCGTCCCACTCTACGTGGGCGTGATCACCAGGCCCCGTGACGACAGGTCGCCACGGGAGATCGACTCGGTGCTCCGGCAGGCGAACGCGCCCGCCTCGGTGATCGGTCGGATCGCCTACGACACCCAGGGCGCCGGCATGCTCACCGGCGAGTGGCTGGGCCGGCTGGACAAGTCGCTGTTGGTGCGCTCGGTTCGGGAGATGGCCGGGAAACTTGCCACCGCGGTCCGGGTGGGCGGCTGACGGTCAGGACCGAAATCACCCGGCCGGGTAGGCGACGACGACCCGTCCACCGGGCCAGACTGGCGGGACCGGGCTGAGCCGTCGGGCCGGCCCGAGCGTGACAGGGCGGTGCCGCGAGGGCACCGAGCCGGGGAGGCGGCGCGACGAGGTGACCAGACCGATGACCGGTGCCCCGTTGGAACGGGCCCACCGGACCGACCGGGTGCGCCGGTACCGGCGCCGGGGGGAGGTCCTGCGCGGTCTGCTCGCCGGGCTGGTCGCGGTGACCATGGTCCTGGCCACGCCGGTGTTGTTGGTCGCGGTGGCCGGAAACCCACTGCCCGGCACCGACGGCGGGGTGTTCACCGGACCGACGGCCCGCGCCGCGGTCAAGGTCGCCGCCTGTCTGGGCTGGTTGGGCTGGGCGCAGTTGCTGGCCTGCCTGCTGGTCGAGACCCACGCCGGTGTGCGTGGACAGGGCCTGCCCCGGCGGGTGCGGCTGGCCGCCGCGCCCATGCAGGACCTGACCCGTCGGTTGGTTGTCGCGATGCTGCTGGTGGCCGCCGACCAGACCCTGCACAGCGCCACGGTTCCCGGGTCTGATGCCGGTGCCGGCATCAGACCAGACCGGGACACCGGAGTGCCAACGCCCCAGCAGCCCCAGCCGC
>DATCWR010000450.1:0-6093 GCA_036566245.1 Mycobacteriales bacterium
CGGGAACGTTGTACCGGTACGGTCCGATCCCCGCCGCGTTCGCCCGTGCCATCGCCTCAGATCCCACCGGGGTGTGGAAGCGACTGGTTACCGATCCAATGGACGGGTCACTCCTGGAACATTCCCGGAAGACGTACCGGCCACCGGCCGCGCTTGATGACTTTGTTCGAGCCCGCGACCACACCTGCCGGTTCCCCGGCTGCCAACACCCCGCACAACGAGCAGACTTCGACCACACCACCCCATGGCCCAAAGGACCCACCACACCCGGCAATCTGGGCGCGCTGTGTCGCCACCATCACCGGTTGAAACACCACACCACATGGCGACTCACCCAGACCAACGGGCGATTCCGCTGGACCAGCCCAACCGGCAGGCGATACCTCACCCATCCCGAAAACCACAACGCACTCTCAGAGCGCCTGGCACCATTCCCTCCACACGATCCTCAACTCTGTTCCATCGTCGCTCCGCTCAGTTCCATGTCGTCACCGTGCCATTCGAGTCAACCAATAACACGGTGATCCCCAAACGTTCGAAGGCCCAGCGCGAGTCGTCCAGCAATGTCCGGTACCTCGGCCGGTCCGGCAGGGCCAGCGCGAGTCCGGCATCTGGCTCAACGCCGTGGCACCGAATCAGTTTGAGCAGCCCCTGCGCGAACCACACTCCAGCCTGGGCGCTTGGCGGAGTCGGCTTGGGCTGGCCGACGCGATCACCACGCGCATATGTCGTGGTCGGCCATCCCTTCACCTCAACCAGCAGCCGGCGTCCGTCCCGCTCGGCGATCACGTCGACACCCCGTTCCCGGGTCGCGGTGTCGGCAACCCGCAGAATCGCCCAACCGGTCGCGGACAGATACCGGACCACCGCCGCCTGAACGTCACCCTCCCACCCCGGATCCCGGAGTTCAGGGTGTCTCTGGGGGTTCCGAACCTGTCGATCGCGCAGCGCCGGCGACATCCCGTCGGCATTCCGGGGAACGGCACGATCAGGCACCGGTGCGATCTTCACCGTTGCCGCACCCGTGGCCAACCGATTCACGATCGTGCCCGCACCCCGGTCCCTGATCACCAACCCCTGTGCGGCGAGCCGGCGACATTCCTGGTTGATATGCGCATGTGCCCTACCAAGCCGGTGGGCGATCTCGGCATCGGACATGCCCGCCGGCTGCCCGGACAGCAGCGCGAGTACGTCATCAGCGACGGTCACGGGCCCACCACCGCGCTGATCTCGATCTTGGCGTACGAGGCGTCAGCGGCGGCCACGATGTCGGCCCTGGCCAGCCTCGGGTCGAGCCCACGTTCGTCAACCACCTCGTCGGTGAGGCCGAACCGGCGCACGCCACGATCAGCAACGGATCATCCACAGTGTGGCAACCGCCCTCTGCTGACCCTGCGTGTAGGGAATCGCCACGCTCATCCGAGTACCCTGTCCGGGAATGCGTTGCGCGGAATCGGGCCGAGCTCGGAGTGACCGGGCCCGTACAGGCGGAGCTGTTTTCGGGGTCTGGCCGAAACCCGCACCTGCTGCTGCGCGGAAGACCGAACGTCGATGAGGCTGCGTAACTCAGTTGATGAGATTCCGGTGATGGCCTCGTGCCCGCACACGAGTACCACAAACGTCCCCTGGGGTCGCCGTGTGCCCAGGATCCGCCGGACCTCCTCAGCGCTGAACGTGAAGTAGTAGTCCCCGGGACCGGAGTTGTACTTGACGAACATATGCCGGTCGTGATTCACGAGGTAGTGGCCGTAGTGAGTACTGCCCTTGTTCAGCGCGGTGAACCTCGGGTCCTCGGCAATCGCGACCAACACGGCTCCGTGCATGAAGTCCTTTAAATCAATCCCCATCTTCCCCCCAGGCGGCGTGCATGCTCCGCGCGAGCTCCGTATCCGGGCTCCCCTGAGTGGACCCTACGCCGACCTTGGTGGTGTCGGCACCATTCCTCGGCTCGCCGATCTTGGCGTTGGTGCTTTCAGGCCTGATAACCCTTCTAAGGCCAAGATCGGCGAGCCGAACGGGGTCGGTGGGTCAGCCGGTGGCGAGGTAGGTGAGCAGGTCCTGGCGGGTCAGTACGCCGCGGGGCCGGCCGTCGACCAGCACCACGGCCGCACTGGCGGTCTCCAGCGCCGACATGGCCGCGGCCAGCGGTTCGCCGGCGCCGATCATCGGCAGTGGCGCGGACATGTGCCGTTCCAACGGATCGGCCAACGACGCCCGCCCGGAGAACAGCGCGTCGAGCAGGTCCCGCTCGACCACCGACCCAACCACCTCACCACTCATCACCGGAGGTTCGGCCTGTACCACCGGCACCTGGGACACCCCGTACTCGCGCAGGATGTCGATCGCCTCACGCACCGTCTCGGTGGGATGCACGTGCACCAGTTCGGGCATCTGCACACCCTTGCGATTCAACACGTCCCCGACCACCATGTCGTCTGCCCCGGCGGTGGGTAGGAACCCGTAGTCGGCCATCCAGTCGTCGTTGAAGATCTTCGACAGGTACCCGCGACCGGAGTCGGGCAGCAGCACCACGATCACGTCGTCGGGCTGGGCCCGTTCGGCCACCCGCAGCGCGGCGGCGACGGCCATCCCGCAGGACCCGCCGACCAGCAGACCCTCCTCCCGGGCCAGCCGCCGGGTCATCAGGAACGAGTCCCGGTCACTGACCGCGATGATCTCGTCGCAGACGTTCCGGTCGTAGGTGGTCGGCCAGAAGTCCTCGCCCACGCCCTCGACCAGGTACGGCCGGCCGGTGCCACCGGAGTACACCGACCCCTCGGGGTCGGCGCCGATCACCCGCACCCGACCGTCGGACACCTCCTTGAGGTACCGGCCGGTACCGCTGATCGTGCCGCCGGTGCCGACCCCGGCCACGAAGTGGGTGATCCGCCCGTCGGTCTGCTTCCACAGTTCCGGCCCGGTGGAGTGGAAGTGCGACAGCGGGTTGTTCGGGTTGGTGTACTGGTTCGGCTTCCACGCGCCGGGAATCTCGGCGGCCAGCCGGTCGGACACGCTGTAGTAGGAGTCGGGGTGTTCGGGGGGCACCGCGGTGGGGCAGACCCGCACCTCGGCGCCGTAGGCGCGCAGCACGTTGATCTTGTCGGCGGACACCTTGTCCGGGCAGACGAACACGCACCGGTACCCCCGGCGCTGCGCCACGATGGCCAGGCCAACCCCGGTGTTGCCGCTGGTGGGTTCGACGATGGTGCCGCCCGGCTGCAACTCGCCGGACTTCTCCGCTTCCTCGATCATCCGCAGGGCGATGCGATCCTTCACCGACCCGCCCGGGTTGAAATACTCGACCTTTGCCAGCACCAGCGGGGCGATCCCCTCGGCGACGCTGTTCAACCTGACCAGTGGTGTGTTGCCGACGAGATCAATCAGCGACTCGTAGTACTGCACCGAAGTTCCCTTTCCACAACGCGGGACTGACCACACCGTCAGGACGACCGCGTGGCTCAGGCTAGGCCATGGCCTAATCTGGCTGTCGGAGGTGAAGACGTGGCCCGTGACACCGCCGTACCGCTCGCGCCGAACGTGTGGCGGATTCCGACCGCCCCCGCAGGTCTGGTCAACTCGTTCGCCCTTCGCGACGAGGATGGCTCGATCACCCTGGTTGACGCTGGGCTGAAGTCCGCCCAACGCCGCCTACTGGGTGGGCTTGCCACCATCGGGGTGGAACCGCGACAGGTGTGTCGGATCATAGTGACCCACGCGCATGGTGACCATGCCGGAGGACTTGCCCGACTCGTCGAGTTGACCCAGGCACCGGTGGCCACCCACGAGCGCGACGCGATCTACCTGCGGGAGGGCAGGCTGCCGCAACGGGACACCACCGCGCGCTGGTCGCGGCTGGCCGGGCTGCTGGCCGGCGGGTTCGCCAGGGTGGCCGTGGCCGAGGAGTTCCGGGACGGTTCGATGCTCCCGGTGGCCGGTGGGCTGCGGGTGGTACACACCCCGGGCCACACCCCGGGGCATGTCTCGCTGCTGCACGAGCCATCCGGGGTGCTGATCACCGGGGACGCGGTGTTCAACATGCGCGGGCTGCGCTGGTCGCCGCCCTGGTTCTGCACCGACGTGGAACTGAACCGACGCTCGGCCGACGTGCTGGGCGATCTGGACTACCAGACGGCCGCGTTCACCCATGGTGTCGAGATCCGGCAGGGCGCCCGAGAGGCGGTGCGCGCCTTCCTTCGTGGACGGGTGCGGTGAGTCGCCCGCCGGGCCCGGCCAGCCGCCGCTGCCGGCCGGTTCCGAAGTTCCGAACTAACCTCGGACCGAGAGCCAGACCCTCAACGGAGACAGGTACCAGGTACCGGGCGGGGCGGACAGGCGGCGGGGGTGCGCAGTGAGCAGGGCGAGTCGGGCCAGGCGGATCGTGACCGCGGCCGCCTACGGCGGTGGGGGCGTCGGCCTGCTCGGTGCGGCCCTGTGGGGCTTGCTGTTCAGCGAGGCGAAGCTGGCCCGCCGCCGGGTGGGGACACCCGGTTGGGAGGCGCCCGCCGGCGACGGGATCTGGGGCACCGGCGAGGGTCCGCTGGTCACCCTGGCGGTGCTCGGTGACTCCAGTGCGGCCGGGCTGGGTGCCCGGGAGACCATCGAGACGCCCGGGGTGCTGCTGGCCTCCGGACTGTCGGCGGTGGCCGAACGCCCGGTGAAGTTGATCAACGTGGCGGTGGTCGGGGCCAGGTCCGGCGATCTGGCCGACCAGATCGACCGGGTCGAGCCGTTCCGTCCGGACGTCGCCCTGATCATGATCGGCGCGAACGACGTGACGAACCGGGTCCGTCCGGCCGAGTCGGTGCGTCACCTGGCCGAGGCGGTGGCCCGACTGCGGGCGATCGACTGCCAGGTCGTGGTGGGCACCTGTCCTGACCTGGGCACGATCAAGCCGATCGTGCAACCGCTGCGTCTGGTGGCTCGCCGGTGGAGCCGGCAGTTGGCCGCCGCACAGACCATCGTGGTGGTCGAGGCGGGTGGTCGGACCGTGTCGTTGGGCGACATCCTCGGTCCGGAGTTCGCCGCCCGACCCGGGGAGATGTTCAGTTCCGACCGGTTCCATCCCTCGGCCGAGGGGTACGCCGCGGCGGCCGCCGTGCTGCTGCCCTCGATCTGCGCGTCGTTGGGGGTGTGGCCGGCCGACGAGGAGGACCTGCCGCCGCGTCCGTTCCGGCGTGAGGGGGTGCGCCCGGTGGCCAAGGCTGCTGCCCGGGCCGCCGGGACACCCGGTTCGGAGGTCACCGCGACCCGGGTGGACGGGGCCGAGCGGGGGCCGTGGGGTCGGTGGGTTCGGCTGCGTCGCCGCCGGCCCCGGCCGATCCCCGAGCCGCAGGAGCGGGTCGAACCCTGATCCCTGACCGGATCCGCCACCGCCGACGGTCACGGGTGTCGACCCACGACGACGGGCCAACACTGGTCACCGGATGTGACTGTCCGGGTCGGGGCCTGGAATCATCAGGGCGACAGCGACCGCCCAACGTGGGTGCGGCTCACATGGATCTCCAACTCGACGTAGCCTCAGGTTGTGCGCAGGACTGAGCTTGGCCGCATCGCCGCCGGTACCGTCGCCGCGGGGGCTGCGGTGGGCGCCGCGGTGATCGCGGTCGAGGCGTGGCTGGCCGCCCGGCACGACTACCTGTCGGCCACCACGGCACCACCGCTGGACCGTGAGTTCGGCTCCGGCACCGGACTGGTCCGAATCACCCTTCTGGGTGACTCGATGGCCGCTGGTGTAGGGGTGGAGGACGTCGCCGACACGGTGGGCGGGCAACTGGCCCGTCGACTGACCGGATCAGGCCGGCGGATCCGGATCAGCGGTTCGGCGATCGCCGGCTCCACCACCGGTGACCTCGGCCCGCAGGTGTCCCGTGCCCTGCTGGGTCGCCAGCCCGACGTGGCGATAATTCTGGTCGGTGCCGAGGATGTCACCCGAGGTAGGCCGTTGATCGCGGTACGTCGCAGCCTGCGCGAGGCGGTGGGGCGGCTGCGCGCGGCCGACGTTCGGGTGATCGTGGGCACCTGCCCGGACCTGGGCGCCACCCGGGTGGCCGCCCAGCCGTTGCGCACCCTGCTGGACTGGCGGGGTCGGGCGGT
>DATCWR010000490.1:0-2004 GCA_036566245.1 Mycobacteriales bacterium
CGACGAGTTCGGCAACGGCCCGGCGACGTGCGGCCAGCCGTTCGCGGGCCTGTCGCAACTCCCGGAGCCGGTCGTCCTCTCCGGACAGTTCGGTCTGGGCTCGGGTCAGCCACGGTCCGTCCAACGTGCCCACCCCGCAGACCGGGCAGGGCATCTGGCCGTGTTGTTCGTGCAGGGCGACCGCGTCTCGGAGCAGGGCGGTGCGTCGCTCGGCGAGGTCCACCGTCTCCGTGCTGGACACCACCAGTGCGTCGGTGGCCTCGCGCAGGGCCTCGGTGATCTGGCGCACCTCGGCAGCGTGGGGCACCTGGATTCTGGTGATCGCCCGCAGCCCGGCCAGGTCGTCCGCCGGCGCGGCAACGGTGCCGGTGGCCAGTGACTCGACCGCGTCGATGTCGGGGTGCTGTTTCTTCAGCAGCGTCAGCGCCGTGGCGGCCCGGGGATCGTCCATTCCGGTCAGGGTCTGCTTCAACTCGGTGCGCAGAGCCTTCGCGTCCGCCTGCGGTATGCCGAGCCGTTTGACCGCCGCGTCCAGGCGCTTCTGCGCGTCGGTCACCTGCTCCAGACCGAGCATCGCGGCCAGCGCGTCATACAGGCCGCTCGGCCCGGACTCCAGCAGCCCGCCCAGTTCGTCGTAGGACAGGATCGGCCGGAACACCTCCAACGCCGATTCCCAGCCCAGCGAGTCCAACCCGGGCTGGCGGGGCTTGCCGCGCCGCTGTACCCAGACGTTGCGGTCTTCCAGGCCGCCGTCGGGGGCCCAGTCCATCCCGACCGTGGTGTCCCCCGCGCCCTCCTCGGCGATCCTGATCCGGATCTGGGCGTCGGAGCCGTCGTGGATGTTCCGCCAACCGTCCTGCCACAGCTTGGACCGGGTCTTCCACCTGTAACTGTTGCCGGTCAGGGCCATCTCCAGGGCCTCGGCGAACGAGGACTTGCCCGAACCGTTCCGACCGGCGATCACGGTCAACCCGGGGCCAGGGCGGAGGGTGAGGGTCGCCTGCCGGCCGATTCCCCGGAAACCGCTCACCGTGATGGACCTCAGGAACGCGCCCACCGGCTCGGTTGCCGGCTCACCGGTGCCTGTCCGCTCCTCAGGCAACACACCGCCGGTGCCGTCGAGCAGGGATGCCAGCGTGGAGTCGCCCTCCATCGCGGCCAGTACCAGCAGTGTGGCGTCGTCGGTGAGTTCTGGATCCGCCTCGGCGAGTTCCCACACCGTTTGCGACAGGGTGTCGTTTCCCTGCATGCGATCGCTCCCATTCGGGTGAACAACGAGCGTTATGACGTGACGCTGTGCGGTCGGACGGTAGAGAACAGCGAGCATCTGTGTCACTGCTCACTCTGATAACCGGGGTTATCACGTCTTTCACCACGAACCATCTCAGCCACGACTAAGGTCGCGGACCGGGGAAAGGGGGTGAAGATGGCACAGTTGATCTCCATGGGCGACATCGCCGCCCTGGCCGGAGTCAGACGGCCGGTGGTCACCACCTGGCGCCGACGGCACCCGGACTTCCCGGTCCCGGTCTCCAGCAGTGGCACCCGCCCGCTGTTCGACCCGCGCGAGGTGACCGAGTGGCTGGTGGCCACCGGTCGGGCGGACCGCCAGCAGATCGAACCCGACCTGCACCTGTTCGGTCTGGCCCAACTGGGAGTGCCGCTGCCGGCCCGGGAACTGGTCGCCACCCTGACCGCGCTGGTCGCCCTGCGTGCACTGGACGGCGAACCACTGGTCAACGGTCGCCCCGACCTTGAGGACCTGGCCGACCGGGCCGCCGACGATGATCCGGCCGACCTGATGCTGTCCGCGGAGATCGCCGCGATCCCCGACGAACTGGCCTGGCTCGCCACCACCGCCGAGAACCTGGTCGAGGCGGCCTGGGGCTGCTCCCAGGCGTTCGAACGGATCATGCACTGCCGGGCCAGGCTGGGCGTCTCCGACCTGGCCGAGTCCACGGTGGACCCGGCGGTGGCCAGGTTGCTCGCCGGGCTCGCCGGCGC
>DATCWR010000187.1:0-4006 GCA_036566245.1 Mycobacteriales bacterium
GTCGACTGACCATGCGGGCAAAGCTGGTCCGGGATGGTCAGCCACGGGCTCGGAAGCCGGGAACCTACAGCGCGCGTCGGCGCACCACCGCGCTGACCCGACGGACCAGCCCGCGCGGTGCGAGCCGGCCTGCCGTCACCAGGGCCCGGTACCCGGCACCGGGAATGCTCACGGTCAGCCCGCGACGGTGGTCCCGTAGCGCGGTGGCCGCCACGTCCTCAGCCCGCAACCACATCAGTTGCGGCAGCCTGCTCATGTCCATCCCGGCCCGTTCGTGGAACTCGGTGCGGGTGAAACCCGGACACACCGCCGAGACGTGCACCCCGGTGCCGGCCAGGTCGTACCCCAGGCCCTCGCTGAACGCGGTCACCCACGCCTTGCTCGCACCGTAGGTGGAACCGCGCCCGCCGGGCATGAAACCAGCCACCGACGACACGTTGATCACGTCCCCGTGGCCGCGGGCGAGCATGCCGGGCAACACCGCGTGGGTGAGTCGGAGCACCGCGCGCACGTTGACCCGCAGCATCCGTTCCTCGGCGTCGACCGGAAGTTCCCAGAACACCCCGGCCAGGCCGAACCCGGCGTTGTTCACCAGCAGGTCCACCGGGCGGTCGGTGGCGCGGAGCCGCTCGGCCACCACGTCGACGCCCTCGTCGGTGGCCAGATCGGCGGGCAGCACCTCGACCGCGACACCGAACCGTTCCCGCAACCCGGCCGCAACCGAGTCCAGTCGCGGCGCGTCGCGGGCCACCAACACCAGGTCACTGCCCTGGCCGGCCAGCACGCGGGCGAACGCCGCACCGATTCCGGCTGTTCCGCCGGTGACAAGCGAGGTTGGCATGGCGTCAAACTACGGCCTGAGACACGCGCCGTCGGCCAACACCGGACAGGTCAGGTCCTGACAACGGAATCCGCACCGCAACCCGATCGCCTCCACGGATCCCTATCATCGGGTAAAGGGCGTGTGGTGCGCCCGGAATCCCGAGGAGTGCCGTCGTGACCTCACCCCCTCCGTACCCGCCCGCCCCCGGACCGGGTGACCAGTTCCCTGGAACGCCTCCCTACGGAGGTAACAACCCGCCGTACCCACCGGCTCCGGGACCCGTCGGCCAGTTCTCCGGCATGCCGCCCTACGGCAGCGGCGTCCCGACACAGCGCAAGAACGGGATGGCCGTCGCCGGGTTGGTGCTGGGCATCCTGTCTGTGCCGCTGTCCATCCTGGGCTTCGTCGGGGTCATCCTGGCGATCCTCGCGCTGGTCTTCGGGATCATCGCGCTGCTGCGGGCGAACCACGGTGCTCCACGCAAGGGCATGGCCGTCACCGGGGTGGTACTCGGCGTGGTCGGTCTGGTGGCCTCGGTCATCCTCATCGTCATCGGTGTCCAGCGCGTCCAGCGCTGCGAGGACGCGATCGGTCACCAACCAACCGCGAGTGAACTCGTGCAGTGCGCCCGGGACGGGGTCTGACGCGCCTCTGACCAAACTCCGACCAATCCGAACGGCGCCGGCCCAGCTCTGACCGCTGGGCCGACGCCGACCCGCCTTCTCTACCGTCACACCCGCTCGACCAGCCGCCACACCCCGGTGGACGGGTTGACCTCGAACGCCTCACCGGTGGGCTCCAGTTCCCGCGCCCGCCGGACAGCATCATCGACTCCGCCGCGCAGAAGCGCGAGATCCGGAGCAGTCTTGTCGTAGTCAGCGAGGTGTCTACCGAGTCTGGACCGCACCGAGTTGTAACCCGAAAGGTAGGCGGTGTGTTGCTCGAAGTGCAGCAGCAACCACAGCTCGAAGCAAGGATTGGACACCGCGACGGAGAACATTTCCTGGGTCGCTAGCCGCACCGCCTCGGCGATATGAGGAAAATTATCGACATCGAACACGCACCACACCTCGTCAAAACTGTCAGACCGCTGCCTCAACCACTTGCGCGCGTAGGTGACGAGTCCCGATGGCGCGCTTCCCTTGGGTAAGACGGTTACTCTCACCGCCGGATTGTGGCGCCACTTCCGAAGCGCGTCGAAGTACAACTTCTCAGTACGTAACCCGCCGCAGACGATCAGGATACGGGATCGAGGTTCTCGAGACGGAGGCCGCCGAGCGGTAGTGTTCTCCCGTCTGGTCCTACCCACGCGTCGCCTCGCCAAGGTCGGGTTCGCCCAGTACCGGAACCGCCCCGTAGCTGCCGCCGAGGTAGCGGCGTTCGGGGTTCTCGCCCTTCCGCGGGTGGAAGTCGGTGAGTGGGAAGATCTTCGAGGCGCCGTCGGAGTCCTTCTCCACGAACCAGATCTGGTCCCGAGCCAGCACGTCCTCGCCCAGCGCGGTCCCCATCAGCGAGGTGTCGTGCGCGGTGAACAGGAGCTGGGCGCCGTTCGGGTTGGACTCCTCGGATCGGAAGAGCCGGACGAGCTGGGCGACCAGTAGAGGGTGCAGACTGGAGTCGATCTCGTCCACCACGAACACCGACCCGGTGTCGAGCACCTCCAACGCCGGCACCAGCAGCTCCAGCCACCGCTGGGTACCTCGCGACTCTTCGGCGAAGCCGAGTGGACTGTCGACACTCGTCCCATGTACGAAGAACAACTCTGATCGCGGACGGGTCTCGTTTCCCTCGACCCGTGCCTCGAGTAGACTCACCCTCGCCCGAAGTGCAGCCAGTTCAGACTCATGTTTCGAACGTTCTTCCGGCGTCGAAGCGGCGTGAAACCGAGCGGTCGCGGCGGCAAGTTCCTCCCCTGCGGCATCCCGCTGTCGAGCAAGGATCAATCGAAGTCCGCGAGGTGTGGGCTCGTCGACCGTCTCGATCTGAATATCGGAGATGCCGAGATCGGCGACCGAGAGCAGGCTACGAACCCGCTCCGCTTGGTCCGGGTTCGCCTGTAGCCTCGCCGCCAGTCCCGAAGGTAGGTACCTGCCCGCTATACGCAACGAGTGCCGGACCCACTCGTACATGGGAAGCACCGGGGGCAGGCGTAGCCGGGACGCGAGACTGAGGAACAGCGCGTTGGGACGGATCAACTCCCGCACGGCGGACTCGGTGCGGGCCCGTGACGCACCGAAGTCCAGGGTGTCGCCGTCCCGCTCGAACAGCGTCCGCTTTCGGCCGTGCGGGTAGGCGTACAGCCACTCCTCACGCACGCGTACATCGTCCACGACGAACCCGTAGACGTGACGCACCCCGTCGGCCACGATATCCACGACATATATCGACGAGTCGTTGCGACAACCTGGGTCAAACCTGAACGGGGTACGGGGCACGCCCTCGTCGGGTTCCCAGCGCGGGTAGGAGTCCGTGACGGCCTGACGCAGGAACCGCAGTGCGTCCACCACGGTCGACTTGCCGGAGGCGTTGGCCCCATACAAGGCCGTGACCGGAACAACCTGCCGGCTTTTGTCGTAGGCCGGCAGCAGCAGCAACTCGTGCTCGTCCCGGAACGATCTGTGGTTGGCGAACCGGAAGCTCCGCAGCATCCTGCATCCCTTCCACGCTGTTTTGAGGCCACTATGTGCAAAAAAACTGCACGATCGTGGCTCTGTTCTCCCAGACTACGTCAACACAACGGCGCCGGCCACCAAGGGCCGACGCCGTCGATCGAAGTCGGGGGTGGCTCAGGCGGCCGGTTCGGCCCGGCGGACCAGTAGGCCGTCTGACCGGCCGGTGGACAGGTCCGGGGACAGTTCCACCAGCACGCCGTCGCCGTCCCGGATCTGGCCGTTCAACAGCGCCCGGGCCAACTGGTCGCCGATCGCGGTCTGCACCAGCCGCCGCACCGGCCGGGCCCCGAACACCGGGTCGAACCCGCCCAGTGCCAGCCACTCCCGGGCCCCGTCGGTGACGGTCAGGCTCAGTCGCCGGGACCGCAGCCGGCGGGCCAGTGCGGCGACCTGGATGTCCACGATCCGGGTCAGGTCCTCGGTGCCCAGCGAGTCGAACATCACCACGTCGTCGAGCCGGTTGAGGAACTCGGGCTTGAAGTGCGCGCGCACCACCGACATCACCGCGTCC
>DATCWR010000013.1:0-7622 GCA_036566245.1 Mycobacteriales bacterium
GGCCCGGCCGCCGCCGCTGGCGGATGGCTGCTGGCCGGTGCGATCTGCTAGACCAGCCCGACCACCCACAACACCCCAGAGTGTCCGACAAATGGTGAAGACACGGCAGTGACCGCCCCGATCCCGTAGCCTGCTCGCCGCGCGCGTTGCACGATGGCCCCGTTGCGAGGATGGACATGACGACCCTGCAGGGTGTGGATGTCGACGACCACATCACGTCGATCGAGGCCGAACTCAACCGAGAACGATTCCACCGCAGGGTGCACCTGGGCGTTTACCTGACCACCCTCCTGCTGATCCCGACACTGGCGGTGGCCACCGCGGCCCTCGGCTCGGAGTCGATGGTGCCGCTGTCGGTGTACGGCGGATGTGTGCTGGTCGCCGCCGTGGTCGCGCACACCGGATACCTTCTTGGCCAGCGCGACCGACTGGTCGTGTTGCGATCCAGACTCGCCCGGCTGCGAGACCGGCGCAGAGACCAGGTCAGCGGGGAGGTTCGGTTGCGTACGGCCGCGTACACCCGTTACCGCGACGGCATCCCCGACATGGTCGAGGCATACCGGCTACGGGCCGGCCAACTGCGACGCCTCCACAACTTCCTGCACTCGGTGGTCGTCGCCGGCGCGGTGTTCGCCGCCGTGCTGACCGCATCCATGGTGGTGGCCGAGTGGGCACGATGGGTGGCGGTGGGCCTCATGGTCGCGGTGGCGGTCTGCGCAACCCTGTCCGGTCACTCTCGGTTCCGGGAACGTTCCCTACAGCTACAACAGACCGCCAACCTGATCGAGAAGGAACTCCGCGCCGCCGAACTGCGGATCTGCGACTACCAGGCCAAGACCGACGAGGCGGTACTACTGGCTCTGGCCATCAACGTCGAACAGATCCGGGACGACCAGCGGCAACGCGAACAGCAACTCGACCAGCCCTCCGAACTACGCTATCTGCCGTTGGACGACCGCGGCTGAGCCGGCCAACCCAGAACACCAGGACCGCCAACCGCCGGACCGTACCGGGCGAGCCGGCCGGTCCGCCGGCCACATGCGTGTCGCGGGTACCATCGGGCAGTTGGTACTCAGGGGCAGGTGGGGTCGCGGGGACACAGGTCCACATCGTGTTCCCCGGCGGGGACACGGTGCATCTGCCAGACCCGGCGCATCGCGACCCCCACCGGCCGTGACGCGAGGAGGACGGGTGCCGCCGACGACCGGGGAACCGGCGCTGCACGCCACGTCCCCCACGCCCTCCGGGCAGATCCTCACCCTGCCCAACATGCTCAGCCTGGCCCGGCTGGCCGGGGTACCGGTGTTCCTGTGGCTCCTGCTCGGCCCACACGCCGACGGGTGGGCCCTGGCAGTGTTGGCCACGGCGGCGGTCACCGACTACCTGGACGGCAAACTCGCCCGCGCGCTGGGCCAGACCTCCCGGCTGGGCATCCTGCTCGATCCGGCCGCCGACCGGCTCTACATCCTCGCGACCGTCGTGGCCTTCGTCGTCCGCGACATCATCCCGCTGTGGTTGGCTGTCCTGCTGCTCGGGCGTGACCTGGTCGTGGGCATGGGCCTGCTCGTCCTGCGCCGACACGGCTACGGTCCGTTGCCCGTCCACCAACTGGGTAAGGCGGCCACCTTCGCGTTGCTGTACGCCTTTCCCCTGCTGCTGTTGGGCGCCGGCCACGGCACCGCAGCCCAGATCGCCCGCCCGATGGCCTGGGCCTTCACGATCTGGGGCACCGCGCTGTACCTGTGGGCCGGGGTCCTGTACCTCGTCCAGGTGGGTCGCATCGTGCGCACCTCCACGCGAAACAGGACGGCCACCCGCCAGCCACGCGACCCGGGCGGTGAACACCGATGACCACACCCGGCCCGCCCGACGGCGACCACGCCACCCCTACCACGCCCGACGGTCACGCACGCAGACCAACCAGTCACCGGCCCAAACTCGGCGCGATGTCGGTGTCCCTCCTTGACAACCTCATGCGCAACACCCTCGACGAGGGATACGCCCAGGTGGCCGAACGGCGGGCCACCGAAGCCCGCACCGGCCGACCCGGTCGCTCCCGCGCGGTCAGCCAGGCCCTCACCGCGGCGACACTGCTGCTGGTCGGAGTGATCTTCGGGGTGGCCTTCCGGCAGACCCAACAGGACGCACCAGCCTCCCAACACACCCGAGACGCACTGGTACACGACGTCGAACAGCGCAGCCGGGAGAGCAACGAACTACAACGGCAGGCGGAGTCACTGTCGACCGCCCTGGCCGACGAACGCGACGCGGCACTGGCGCAGAGCCAGGCCGGAGACGCCACCGCCCACCGGCTGGCCAGACTGGAGGCGATGTCCGGCCTCGACGCGGTGTCCGGCCCCGGGATCCGGGTGGTGCTCGGTGACGCCCGTGCCCGGGCACACACCGACCCGGTCACCGGCGAACCGGTGGTGGTACCACCCG
The DNA here is from genome assembly GCA_036566245.1 of Mycobacteriales bacterium. Taxonomy (GTDB): domain Bacteria; phylum Actinomycetota; class Actinomycetes; order Mycobacteriales; family DASULA01; genus DASULA01. The sequence continues at coordinate 2,443 of DATCWR010000013.1, forward strand.
ACGAGAACGGCCGGATACTCGACCGCGACATCCAGAGCGTGGTCAACGCACTGTGGTCGGCCGGAGCCGAGGCCGTCACGGTCAACGGTGAGCGACTGTCGACCACCACCCCGATCAGGGCCGCCGGCGACGCCATCCTGGTCGACCTGATGCCGGTCGGCTCCCCCTACCGCATCGAGGCCATCGGCGACCCGGCCACGCTACTGCCGAACTTCGTCGACAGCGTGGCCGCACGCCGGTTCGAAACCTACGTGTCCACCTACGGCATCGAATTCCAGGTCGAACGGGCGGACCGACTGAGCATGCGCGCAGCCACCGAGTCGGTGGCCCGGCACGTCGACCCGCTCACCGACCCGTCCACCACCGCCACCTCCGACCCGACCCCGACCGCCCCGTTCCAGACCCGCGACAACGCGGACGCGCCCACACCCGGGGTTCCACAGAACTCCGACACACCCGCCGCCGGAGGTGGACGGTGATACCCGCACTCGCTCTGATCGCCGGAGTGGCCCTCGGCCTGCTCACCGAACCGCACGTTCCGATCGGCCTGCAACCGTACCTGCCGATCATGGTCGTGGCCGCGCTGGACGCGGTGTTCGGTGGGCTGCGGGCCCGCTTCGACGGAATCTTCGACGCCAAGGTGTTCGTGGTGTCGTTCATCGCCAACGTGCTGGTGGCGGGTCTGATCGTGTTCCTCGGCGACAAACTGGGCGTGGGCGCGCAACTGTCCACCGGCGTCGTCGTGGTACTGGGAGTCCGCATCTTCGGCAACGCCGCGGCCATCCGTCGACACGTGTTCCGCGCATGAGCGACCAACACCCCGGTACCGAACCGCTCGAGCCGACAGACCCGGCCGAACAGTCCGACCCGACCGTGCCGGCCGAACGGGCCGATCCGGGTAAGCCCCCCGAACCGGCAGAACAGACAGAACCGACAGAACCGACGGCGGATCCCGACCTCGTCCCGGACCAGGCAGCGTCGGCCACCGACCCGCCCCCGGCGAACGACCACGGCACCGGGCTCTCCCGAACACGCGCGATCATCGGACGGGGAGTCCAGGCCAGCGTGCTCATCGGCGTACTGTTCGCCCTGCTCGGCTTCGGCCTGGCCGTGCAGGTACGCACGAACTCCTCCACCAGTGGCCTGGCCACCGCCCGGCAGGACGACCTCGTCCGGATCCTGGATGACCTGTCCTCCCGGGAGGACCGTCTACGCCAACAGATCGCCTCACTACAGGCGGCGCGCCGGGACCTGTCCTCCAGCGGCGACAAGGCCAGCGCTGCCCTGGCCGAGGCACGTGTCCGGTCGACCACCCTGGGCATCCTGGCCGGCACCGTGGCCGCCACCGGCCCCGGAATACGGCTGACCATCAACGATCCGGGCAACAGACTCGACGCGGAGGACCTGCTCGACGCGGTGCAGGAACTGCGAGCCGCGGGCGCGGAAGCCTTCCAGGTCGGACCGGTGCGGATCGGGATGTCCTCGGCCTTCACCGACCGGGACGGCACCGTTCTGCTGGACGGCACCCCGCTGGACTCCCCGTACGTGATCATCGCCCTGGGTGACCCCGGTACGCTCGCCACCGCACTGAACATCCCCGGGGGTGTGGTGGCCAGCGTCCGCAACGCCGGTGCCGAAGCACTGGTGACCCAGCGTGACCGGTTGGTGGTCAGCGCCCTGCGGCCGCTGACCACTCCCCGGTACGCTTCACCCGCCCCCGGCCCGACCGGCGACTGAACGCACCGACCCAGGGAAGGATCACGTGAGCACTCCCGAGCACCTGCGGTACACCAGGGAACACGAGTGGGCGGCCGTCGCCGACAGCGGTGCGGTGCGCGTCGGTATCACCCACCACGCCCAGGAGGCGTTGGGTGACATCGTGTTCGTCTCCCTGCCGGAGGTGGGGGCCAGCGTCGAGGCCGGTCAGACCCTGGGCGAGGTCGAGTCCACCAAGAGCGTCTCGGACCTGTACGCCCCGGTGACCGGTACGGTGAGCGCCCGCAACGAGACGCTGGACGCCCAGCCGGAACTGGTCAACACCGACCCCTACGGCCAGGGTTGGATGGTGGAGATCCAGGTCGAGGACGCCGCGGTACTCGAGTCGCTGATGGACGCGGCGGCCTACCAGGGGATGCTCGACGCCCACTGAGGTTCCGGACCTGCAACACGTAGTATTACGGTACGAAACGCTGAGTCTCGAGGGTTGGTTGACCCTTAGGTGCGGCGCTGACTACGCTCGCCGCACCCGGAGTGGTGAGCGTTCACCGGCATGTCCGGGAAGATCCCTCGGTCCCCCTAGGAGGCGAGCTCGACCGTGTACTGCACCCGCTGCGGTCAGCAGAACCCCGACGACAGCCGCTTCTGCGCGCAGTGTGGCGCGCAGCTCGTACGGCCGTCGGAGATGCTCGGTGCCGCGGAGACGACCTCCTTCATCCGTGGCGGGTACTACCACGAGGAACCGGTCGAACAGCCCGAGACCGGCCCCGAGGGGCAGTTCGGTGCGGTTGACGCGCTACCCCCGGGATCGGCGTTGCTGGTGGTCAAACGGGGTCCCAACGCCGGCAGCAGATTCCTGCTCGACCAGCCGGTTACCAGCGCCGGCCGCCACCCCGACAGCGACATCTTCCTCGACGACGTGACCGTCTCCCGTCGGCACGCGGAGTTCCGTCGGGAGAGGGGTACCTTCGCGGTGTACGACGTGGGCAGCCTCAACGGCACCTACGTGAACCGTCAACGTATCGACAGTGCGCTGCTCAGTGGCGGCGACGAGGTACAGATCGGCAAGTTCCGACTGGTCTTCCTCACCGGTGCGCGGATGACCGCCGGCGAGGACGCGGCCCCGGGCGGTGCACTGAGGTGAGCGCGGCGGGGCCCGCGAGGGCGTTCCTGAGCATCGGTGAGGTGCTTGCCCAACTGCGCCCCGAGTTCGCGGATGTGACCATCTCCAAGATCCGGTTCCTGGAGTCGGAGGGGTTGATCCGCCCCGAACGGACCCCGTCGGGTTACCGGAAGTTCTCCCGGACCGATGTGGCCCGCCTGCGTTACGTGCTCGCCCAGCAACGGGACCACTACCTACCCCTGCGGGTCATCAAGGAGAACCTGGACGCGATCGACCGCGGTCTGGAGCCGGCCGGTACCGGTGGGGGACCGGCCCGACCGCCTCGTACGCTGTGGACGACCGAGGGCATGCCCCGGGCCGGTGACTTCGCCCGCGACTCCGGCGAGATCCGACTCTCCCGGGAGGAACTGCTGGCCGAGACCGGGCTGGATTCGACCCAGCTCGTCCAACTCGAGCAGTTCGGGCTGTTGGCGGTCCGCCCCGGCGGGTACTACGACAGTGAGGCACTGGTGGTGGCCAGAACGGTCGCAGACATGAGCCGGTTCGGCATCGAACCCCGCCACCTGCGCGCCTTCCGTACCGCGGCCGACCGGGAGATCGGCCTGTTCCAACAGGTTGTGGCGCCGATCGTGCGGCAGCGCGGTCCCGAGGCGAGAGCCAGGGCCGCCGAGACGGTGCGTGAGCTGGCCGCACTGTCGGTTCGTCTGCACGCGACTCTCGTCAAGTCGGGCCTGCGCTCAGAAATGGGTGGATGACCCCGCGATCCGACCAAGATGTACCGCAAGCGGCGCTGCCCAACGATGGCGTGTAGCGTCGAGCCAGCAGGTGTGTCCGCGGTCAGGAGGCGTTCACCGTGAACGAGCTGCATGTGGTGGGTGTGCGCGTGGAGCTGCCCCAGAACCAGCCGATCGTGCTGCTCAAGGAGACGTCCGGTGACCGTTACCTGCCGATCTGGATCGGTACCGTGGAGGCATCGGCGATCGCGTTCGAACAGCAGGGTGTCCGTCCGACCCGGCCGATGACCCATGACCTGCTGCGCGACGTGATCACCGCGCTGGGAGCGCGCCTGGAGTCCGTGCACATCACGGACCTACGGGACGGCATCTTCTACGCGGAACTGGTCTTCCCTGGCGGGGTTCGGGTGAGTTCTCGACCTTCGGACGCCATCGCCCTCGCCCTGCGCTCGGGCGCGTCGATCTACGGCGAGGAGGCCGTACTGGCCGAGGCGGGGATTCCGATCCCCGACGAGCAGGAGGACGAGGTGGAGAAATTCCGCGAATTTCTCGACACGATCTCACCGGACGACTTCGCCGGGTCCTGAGACCTTGACCTCAACCTGAGGTTGGTGTCAAGTACAGGTTGAGAGTCGCGACACGCCGAAGCCGGTAACGTTGACCTTCCCGGCGGTGCGGCTTACCGTCCAAATTCCGACGGTGTGATTTGCCTGGGCGGCCCCAAATTGTTGGAGCGGTCCCGGCCACCGGGAGACAGAGCGCAGGAGGCGCCCGTGGCCGAGCAGCATGACAGCGGCCGAACCGTCGGCCTGCCACCGGAGGTGCCCTGCCCCCGTCAGGAGCCTCTGTTCACCGACCGCATGGACCTACTGGCCAACGAACTGGTCGGGTACCGCGGCCCGACCGCCTGCGCGGCAGCCGGCATCACCTACCGGCAGCTTGACTACTGGGCACGGACCAGCCTGGTCGAACCGAGCATCCGCCGCGCATCCGGATCGGGTACCCAACGGTTGTACTCGTTCAAGGACATTCTCGTACTGAAGGTGGTCAAGCGGCTACTGGACACCGGAGTGTCCCTCCAGAACATCCGGGTGGCCGTACAACACCTGCGCGCCCGAGGTGTGGACGACCTCGCCCGGATCACCCTGCTCTCGGACGGGACCACCGTGTACGAGTGCACCTCCGCGGAGGAGGTGGTCGACCTGCTGCAGGGCGGCCAGGGAGTGTTCGGAATCGCGGTCAGCGGCGCGCTACGCGAGCTGACCGGTTCACTGGCCGAACTTCCCGGGGAGCGGCCGGACGGCACCATGGTGCGCACCGACCACACCGACGAACTGTCCCGCCGTCGTCAGACGCGCACCGCCTCCGCCTGAACAGCCCGGCCACCGGCACCACACGGACCGCGGAAAGCTCGACAGCGGAGCAGCACCACCGGTGCGACCGGTGCCCCGCCGGCGGGGCACCGCCCAGGGTGCGCTGGTACCGTCGTGTCTGGCTGACGATCCCGCGCGGGAGAGTCCCCAGCCACCAGTTGGGGCGCCGAAGGGGCAACCTCCCCGGAACCTCTCAGGCGCCAAGGACCGCGCGGGTAGGGCACTCTGGACGGC
>DATCWR010000495.1:0-5492 GCA_036566245.1 Mycobacteriales bacterium
CCCGGAGGCGGAGGTGGAGGCGGAGGCACCATCTGCATCCCGGGCTTCCCAGGCTGCTGACCCCTCCCTGACCGACTGACGGCACCAGCACACCGAACAGCAGAACAACACCACCGGACGGCAGAGGGGCGGGACAGGTCACCTGGGTGACCTGTCCCGCCCCTCGATCGTCCGCTGGCGCGGATCCGGCGGCGTCTGTTGCGGTGCGCGGTTCAGCCGGCGAGCTGGTGACGCACCTCGTCGGCGATCCGACGTCCGTCCGCCCGGTTGCCGACCGCCGCCTGCACCGCCCTGATCACCTGGCCCATCTGGGCCATGCCGGTGGCACCGACCTCGGCGGCGCACTGCCGCACCACCTCGGCCAACTCCTCGTCGGACAACGCCGCGGGCAGGTAGCGGGCCACGACCTCGCCCTCGGCACGTTCCCGTTCGGCCGACTCGGGACGGCCTCCGGCCTGGAACGCCTCGGCCGCCTCGCGGCGCTTCTTCGCCTCCCGGGCCAGCACCCGCATGACCTCGTCGTCGGACAGTTCCCGGGCCTGCTCGCCGGCGACCTCCTCGGTGGTGACCGCAGCCAGCACCATTCGCAGGGTGGCCGTGGTCACCTCGTCACGGGCCTTCATCGCGGCGGTGAGGTCTGCGTGTAGCCGGGACTTGAGGTCTGCCATGAACAGTGAAACTACCCTGTGCGGGTGCTCTGGCGAACTCGACTTCCCCTTGCCCTCGTTTCGAGTGGTGTCGCCACCCTGGCGTACGCCTCGCTGATAGAACGGACAAAATGGACGCTGCGCCGCTTCGACGTACCGGTTCTGGCGCCCGGTAGCGCGCCGCTGTCGATACTGCACATCTCGGACATCCACCTGACCGCGCCGCAGCGGTCCAAGCAACGCTGGCTGCGTTCGTTGGTGGACCTGAATCCCGACCTGGTCGTGTGCACCGGGGACAACATCGCCGGATTCGACGCCGTCCCACCCGCCCTGGACGCGCTCGGGCCACTGTTGGAGCGGCCAGGAGCGTTCGTGCTGGGCAGCAACGACTACTACGCGCCACGGCCGAAGAACCCGTTGAAGTACTTCTGGAAGAACCACAGGCGGGTGGTCGGCATACCGCTTCCGTGGGAGCCGCTGCGGGACGGTTTCGTCGCCGCGGGCTGGCTGGACCTGACCAACACCCGGGGTTGCCTGACCGTGGCCGGCCGGCGGATCGCGTTCGCCGGGGTGGACGACCCGCACATCCGACGGGACCGCTACGAGCGGATCGCCGGTCCCGCCGACCCCGCGGCCGACCTGCGGTTGGGGTTGTCCCACTCACCGGAACCCCGGGTACTGGACCGGTTCGAGGCCGACGGGTACGACCTGATCCTGTGTGGCCACACCCACGGCGGCCAGTTGAGGGTTCCTGGCTACGGCGCGTTGGTGACCAACTGCGGCATCGACCGGACCCGGGCCCGGTGGCTGCACCGGTGGGGTCGGTCCTACCTGCACGTGTCGGCCGGACTGGGCACCTCGCCGTACGCGCCGTACCGGTTCGCCTGCCCGCCCGAGGCGACCCTGCTCACGCTCGGTCCGCGCAACGGGTGACCGGCCACGGGGTGGCGCCGGGTCGGCTACACTGACCCGCGCACCACCGGGGTGTGGCGCAGCTTGGTAGCGCGCTTCGTTCGGGACGAAGAGGCCGTGGGTTCAAATCCCGCCACCCCGACCATGCTCGGCGGCAGTGCAGCGACACCGCGACGGTTGTCCTGCACTGCCTGTTTTTTGGCGCGCGACCCTGGCCCCTGGCAGTGCAGGTGTCGCGGATGCAGCCGGTCGGTGTGCCGGGCCCGACACGTGGCCGCGCACCGAGCGCCCAACAGAGGTACGCACCGCAACGCGCCTGCTCCATGGGAGTCCAGTGCCACGGGCACAACACGTAGCGAACGGCGGCAACGGCACCGCACGTGAACACACCAGGCGCGTCACCGCGGTCCCGGACTGACGCGACAAGACCGTGCCCCGGGTGGCATACAGGGCAGAGGCGGACCCGGGGCATACAGGCACCAGTATTGCAGGGCTCCTACCTGTGCGTGTTCGGGGGGTGACTGGGTGTTCTGACGGCGGGTACGCTCGGTCGGCTACACGCTGACGGGCATGCGCCACGCGGCCATGCGGCAGGCGGCGGGGAGGATCCGATGGCGGACGACACCGGTGCCTCTCCTCCGGTGTGGGCCGGCGGCTCGTACGCGCACCTGGCGTTGCCCTCGCCCATCCTCGACGACCCCGAACTTGCCCTGTTCGACCGCGCCGTGTGCGCCCAGGATGGCTGGTCACCGGTGGAACGACAGGTCGGCCGGCCGGTGTTGGTGCGGCGCTGGCAGCACCCGCGCGGCGGACTGCTGGTGCTGGTCGTGCTGGGCTGGTACCCGTTGCTGACCACACTGGGGTTCACCGGACGACCCGGCCAGGCCGGACGCCGGGCGCTGGCCCGGGTCGTCGACGCGGTACGCGACGCGGGCGGCCACCCGGTTCCGGATCGGGAACTGGCCGACTGGGTGCGAGCCACCCGGGAACGGTGGGAGCTGGCGGTGGCCGCCCGGCGCAGGATGGACCAACACCTGCCGCTGGTCGAGTTCCGCACCTGCGCGCGCTGTGGCACCTGGTCGGCTCGTCAGGTCCCGCACTGCCGTGGCTGCGGGCACCGGTTCACCTCCCAGGAGGACCTGGAACGTGACGCGCGGAGCCGGTCAGCCGGTGAGGTGGTGGCCGGGGCCACCGCCGAGCTGACCGCACTGGGCCGCGGCCAGGGACTGCTCCCCGGCCCGACAGCTGGTACCGACGCAGCGCGGCCGCCCGGGCCACCGGTCACCACCGGCACACCGGGAAAGGTGGTGGCGTGACCGATGGGCGGCGTGTCGCTGCCTGACCGCGCGGCCACCCCGGCCGAACGCTGGGGCTGGGAGTACCGCGACCCACGCACGGCGGTACCGGCGTTCACCGAGGAACCCCCGGCCCTGGATCCGGTCGCGCCAGACTGGTCGGCACGGATGGCGGCCCGGGTCGACCGGGCGGACCGGAACCGGCGGACCAGCGCCCGGATCACCGTGGCGCTGGCCGCCGTCGGGTACGGCTGGCGGGCGACGTTGCACCCGGTCTGGCTGCGCCACCGCGCCGACGCCGCCCACCGACGTTGGCTGGCCGGTTCGATCGCCCGGCACACCACACTCCAGCAGCACATCGTCGACTGGTGGCGGCGCCGACAGGCCCACGAGTACCGGGCCGGCCAGATCGTCACCTCGGCGGCGCAGTGGTTTCCGATCCGTCCGGCCACGGTGGAACGGGCCGACGTGTGCGGTGGCAGCCCGCAGGGCTGGCGGCACCTGCTGGCGGCCACCGTGGGATCGCTGCTGGGCTCGGGTGCCCGGGTCACCGTGCTGGACCTGTCCGGCGACCGGGTCACCGGCCCGCTGCGGGCGCTCGCCGCCGACGGTGGTCACCCGACGAGCCTGCTCACCCTGCCAGACCGGATGGACCTGGTGAACCCGCTGGCCGGGCTGACCGCGGACCAGGTCGCCACCGTCGTCGCCGAGGCGGTGCACGCCGCCGCGCCAGAATCCACCCACGAGGCCCGCAGCGTGGACACCACCGTGCTACGGCAGGTGTGTGCCCAACTGGCGCCGCCGATCACCCTGCCGCGGTTACACGCCGCCTTACGGGTGTTGTTACGCCAGGAGCGGCCGCCGTCCGGAGCGGACGCCGCACTGAGTGTCGAGGAGTACGACCGGCTGGACACGCTGTTCGGCGAGGCGGCCCGGCGGGGCGCCGAGGAACGGGTGTTCCGGCTGTCCGCCGACCTGGCCGACCTGGCGGAGATGACCACGGTGGCCGGGCCCGGCAACGGCATCGGCGCCCCCGGCCCGTTCGGGAGGTCCTCGGCCATGCTGCGGGTCGTCGAGGTTTCCGAGAACGCGGTGGACCTGGCCGGCGAGTTACTGGTCCAGTTGCTGTTCCAACTCGCCCTGCTCGACCTGCGCAGGTCAGAGCCGGATCCGGACCGTGCCCGGGTGGTCGTGGTCGCCGGCGCGGACCCCCTGCCGCGCGCCGCGGTGGAACGACTGGACCAACTGGCCCGCCGCCGCGGGGTGCGCACCATCGTGATGTTCCGGCACCTGAGGGAGAACGCGGTCGACCTGCTCGGCGGCGGCGAGGCGGCGGTGTTCATGCGGATGGGTAACGCCAGGGAGGCCGAGGCGGCGGCCACCTTCATCGGCCGGGAACACCGTCTTGTGGCCAGCCAGTTCACCGTCTCCCGCAGCGACAGCGTGTCCACGTCCACCTCGGACAGTACGTCGGTCGGGACCAGCACCCAGGAGTCCACCAGCACCGGTGAACAGTGGTCCCGTAGCCGGGGCCTGGATTTCGGGCTGCTGCTGCGCACGCCCGGTCGGACCGGAAGCAGGGGCACCGGTGGGCAGACCTCGGCCACCAGTGGCAGCGGAACGTCGTGGACACAGGGCCGTACCGACTCCACCCAGACCGGGGTGTCGACCAGCGAGTCGGTCGGCTACCAGCGCAGCTACGACCACACCGTGACCCCGAAGTTCCTCCAGGACATGTCTCCCACCGCGTTCGTCCTGGTCGATCCGCGGGACTCGGGCAGTCCACGGCTGGGCGACTGCGACCCGGCCATCCTGAACGAACCTCGGCTGGCCGAGCCGGGCGTGCCACCGCGCCGGCCCGACACCTGACCGATCGGGCCGGACTCCTCGCAACATCACCGGGCACTGTCAACCCACACGAGGGCATGAGCCGATGAACCGGTTGGAGTCGCTGGCGTGTTGCCGGCTCACCGAGGTCCCACGGTTGGGTACCGAGCCGGGGGCGGTGGGACACCGGGAGAGCCACCTCGACCCGGCCGCCTGGCTGGCCCCGGCGCTGGCGCCGTCGTTGACCGGCGCGTACGCGGCCGGCCAGCCGGTGCTGGTCGGGTGGATCCGCGCCGTGCGGTCGGGACCGACCAGGATCGTGCTCGGCGGTGACCTGGCCGGCCCACGTCCGGTCTACCCGCCGGGCAGTCGGGCCGAACCGATGCCGACCGGTTGGCTGGCCGCCGAACTGGACGCACTGCCGGTGTGGCTGCGCTGCGCCGGTCGCCCGGACGCGCTGGCCGCCACCCCGACCACCGAACGGCCACCGCCGGCCGGCGGCTCGCTGGACGAGTTGGTCGCCCACCTGGGAGCCGAACCGTTCGGCTGGCTGGTGTTCGCCGAACCGGTGGACCGGGCCGAACTGCGTACCACCCTGGCCGAACTGCACCACCGGATCGGGGTGCTCACCGACCGGCAGGCCGGTTCGGCCCGCGACCGGGTCCGGCTGGAGCAGGCACAGGACCGGTACCGGGAACTGTCCCGGGCGCTGACCACCGGCATGTGGCGGGTACACGTGCTGGCCGGCGGGGCCGACCCGACCGCGGCGGCACGGACCGCGGCGCTGCTGTGTGCGGCCAGCGACCTGGCA
>DATCWR010000496.1:0-8407 GCA_036566245.1 Mycobacteriales bacterium
ACCAGGGGAGGGCCACCCCAGTTGACCCGCGGCCGGGCCGAGGGACCCCGCGCGAACCGCCCGCCGGTTCGCCAACCCCGGCCGGGTCACCGCGGCACTCGGCGAACTCGGGCTGTGGGACCCGGCCGCCGACGGTCCGGCCGATCCGGCCGCCGCCGAGGTGATCGAGCGGTTGGCCCACGCCGCCGACCCGGACCGGGCGGTCACCGGACTGCTGCGGATGATCACCGCGGCCAACGCCACCGACGGCCAGGTTGATGCGGCCGAGGTGTTGGGTCGGCTCCGGCACGATCCGCTGCTGCTGTCCCGACTGGCCGGCGTGTTGGGTTCCAGTGCGGCGCTTGCCGACCACCTGGCCCTTCACCCCGAGGACTGGCGCCTCCTCGACGAGAACGCTCGGCCACCGCGCCACGCCGACGCGCTGCTCACCGCGGTGGGCGCAGATCCGGCCGACCCGCCGTGGGGCAGTGGCGGTACCCCTGCCCGGGACAACTCCGCCGACACGGTGGAGCGCCTTCGCGACGCCTTCCGGCGCTGCCTGCTCGCCGTGGCCGCCCGTGACCTGGCCGGCGAGATCACGCTGGAGACCACCGCCGCCGAACTGTCCCGGCTGGCCGACGCCACCCTCAGCGCGGCCCACGCGGTTGCCCTGGCCGGCATGCCGGCCGACTGCGCGCCGTGCCGACTCGCCGTGGTCAGCATGGGTAAGTGCGGCGGAGCGGAACTGAACTACGCCTCCGACGTGGACGTGATCTTCGTGGCCGAGCCGCACGCCGGTGCCCCGGACACCGAGGCGTTGCGTACGGCCACCTGGTTGGCCGGTGAACTGATCGGGGTGGCCGGGCGGGTGGCCTGGCCGGTTGACGCCGCGCTCCGCCCGGAGGGGAAGGTCGGGCCACTGGTGCGCACCCTGGCCAGCCATGAGGCGTACTACCGCCGCTGGGCGCGCACCTGGGAGTTCCAGGCACTGCTCAGGGCCCGCCCCTCGGCGGGTGACCTGGACCTGGGTGGGGAGTACCTGTACCGACTGACCCCGCTGGTGTGGACGGCCAGCGAACGCGACCACTTCGTCGGCGACGTGCAGGCCATGCGCCGGCGGGTCGAGGAGAACCTGCCCGCCGACCTGGCCGAGCGGGAGGTCAAGCTCGGACCCGGCGGTCTGCGCGACGTCGAGTTCGCCGTGCAGTTGTTGCAGTTGGTACACGGGCGAGCCGACGCGTCGCTGCGCAGCGGCACCACCCTGGTGGCACTCGACGCGCTTGCTCGCGGTGGGTACGTGGGGCGACACGATGCGGCCGCGCTGGACGACTCGTACCGGTTCCTGCGTACGGTCGAGCATCGACTGCAACTCCAACGGCTGCGTCGCACCCACCTGGTGCCCGAGGATGCCGTTGCGTTGCGCTGGCTGGCCCGGGCCATGGGGTACCGCTCGGACCCACGCGCCGACGCGGTCGAGTTGTTCGAGGCCGACCGGGTCCGGCACGCCCGACGGGTTCGCCAGCTCCACGAGAAGTTGTTCTACCGACCGCTGCTCGACGCGGTGGCCCGGGTGCCCACCGAGGAGCTACGGCTCAGCCCGCAGGCCGCGCGCAGCCGACTGGCCGCGCTCGGGTTCGCCGACCCCGACGGGGCGCTGCGGCACCTGTCCGCGTTGACCGCCGGGGTGTCCCGGCGTGCGGCGATCCAACGGGCGCTGCTGCCGGCGATGCTCGGTTCGTTCGCCGACGCGCCGGATCCAGACGCCGGCCTGTTGGCCTACCGACAGGTGTCCGAGGCGTTGCAGCACACGCCCTGGTACCTGCGACTGCTGAGGGACACCGGACAGGTCGCCGACCGGCTCGCCCTGCTGCTCGGCTCCAGCCGGTACGTGGCAGACCTGCTCGGTCGTGCGCCCGAGGCGCTGGCGATGCTGGGTTCCGACCAGGACCTCGTGCCGCGCCCGGCCGAACAACTGGACCGGACCCTGCGGGCCGCGGTGTCCCGGCATGCCGATGCCCAGAACGCGGTGGCGGCCGCAAGGGCGCTGCGTCGGCACGAGTTGCTCAGAGTGTCGTGTGCGGACCTGCTCGGCCGGCTCGACGTGGTCGACGTGGGCACCGCGCTGACCACGGTGATGGTCGCCACCCTGCGGGCCGCGTTGGAGGTGGCGACACGCGAGGCCGGTGACCGGCCCACCCGGCTGGCGGTGATCGCGATGGGGCGGCTCGGCGGTGCCGAGTTGGGGTACGGGTCAGACGCCGACGTGCTGTTCGTGCACGAGCCACCACCCGGTGCCGAGCCGATCGAGGCGGCCCGGGCGGCGCTGTCGGTGGCCGAGCGGATGCGGGCGTTGCTCGCCGAACCGGGCCCCGATCCGGTGGTGAGTGTGGACGCGGCGCTACGCCCGGAGGGGCGCGGTGGTCCCCTGGTGCGCAGCCTGGACTCCTACCGGGAGTACTACCGGCGCTGGTCGTCGGTCTGGGAGTCCCAGGCCCTGCTGCGTGCGGTACCGGTGGCCGGTGACCCTGAACTGGGTGCCCGGTTCGTCGACCTCGTCGATCTGGTGCGCTATCCCGACGGTGGGCTGGACCGGGCCGGGGTGGTCGAGATCCGACGGATCAAGGCCCGGGTTGACACCGAACGGCTACCGCGCGGTGCTGACCGGGCCACCCACACCAAGCTGGGTCGGGGCGGGTTGGCCGACGTGGAGTGGACCGTACAGTTGCTCCAACTCCGGCACGCAGCCCAGGTGCCGGGCCTGCGGACCACGAGCACCCTGGAGGCGTTGCGGGCGGCCGTGGAGGCGGAACTACTCGCCCCGGACGACGCTGCCGCCCTGGAGGCGGCCTGGCGGATGGCGACCCGGGCTCGTAACGCCGTGATGCTGGTGTCGGGCCGCCCGTCGGACCAGTTGCCGCGGCGGGGTCGGGTGCTCGACGGGGTGGCCCGGACGTTCGGTCACCCACCGGGCCCGGGCACCGGCGAGTTCCTCGACGCCTACCTGCGCGCCACCCGCCGAGCCCACGCCGTGGTCGAACGCGTGTTCTACGACTGAGCCGGGCGTATGCGGGGCTGGAAGCTGTGTAGGAAAGCTCAATCCTCCTGGACCGGAATGGACACCGCGAGCAGGGGAGGGAGGAGGGACCTCCGGAGCCTCGATGTCGTTCTGCTGATCTTGTCGTGGATCTCGACCTTGGCATCCAGCGAGTCCGGCACTCACCGATTTTCCTCCGCACAACGACAGGGGGAAGACTACGGGCGGTCGAGCAGGCACCCCGGCGTTGAGGCTGCGGATCACCGAGCCGGTCGAGTTCCTGTCAAGCCAGTCGAGCACCCGGGGGTGGTCGAGGTGATGAGCCAGATAATTCCCTGTGGCGGTGTCGGCAGGGTGAAGTCGGAGACAGGCGGTACCGAACAACCAGCCCGTTTGTTCGGACATCACCGTCCGTGGCGGCCGGGCTCACCGGTCCGGACGCAGACCACGTGTCCTGCCGTCAGCCGGTAGCGCGCCAGGCTGGCAACGCTGTCCTCATCGATCCGTGTGAGGTCGCACATGGAGATCCGATTGTTCCGGATACCCTTTGGTCGCACCACAGGAACCCCGTGTGAGTCGCTACTCACGTGTCCCATGATGGCGCCTGGCGGGCCAGCCGTCATTTCACAGATATCTCCGAGAGGTACCTGCTTCCAGCCGTCCGGAACTACTCCGCGTCTTCTACGACTGAGCGGTGTGGGTGGCCACCGCGGTCACCCACACCGCTCGTGCGGTGGACGGTACGACTCAGGCGACGCCGAAGACGCTCTTGACCACGTTGATGCCGAAGTACAGCACGAACACCACGCTCACGCCCCACATCAGCGGGTGAATCTCCCTGGCCCTGCCCTGGACGGTCCTGATCAGGGTGTGCGCGACGAAGCCGATGCCGATCCCGTTGGTGATCGAGTAGGTGAACGGCATGAAGGCGATGGTAAGGAACGCCGGGATCGCGACTGCGTAGTCGGTGAAGTCGATCTTGCGAATCTGCGCCATCATCAGCACGCCGACGACCACCAGCGCCGGCCCGGCGGCCTCGGAGGGAACCACCGACACCAGCGGGGTCAGCGCGAGCGCCGCGATGAACAGCAGACCGGTGAACACGCTGGCCAACCCGGTGCGGGCGCCCTCGGCGATGCCGGCCGAGGACTCCACGTAGGTGGTCGCCGACGACGCCGAACTGGCCCCACCCACCATGGCCGCCAGACCGTCCACGAACAGCACCCGGCCGGTGCGGGGGAACAGCCCCTCCTCGTCCAGCAGGTTCGCCTCGGTGGCCAGGGCGACGGTGGTGCCCATCACGTCGAAGAAGTCGGCCAGCACCAGGGTGAACACCAGCAGGATCGCGGTGAGCACGCCGACCGAGGTGAACGCGCCGAGCAGCGAGAAGTGACCGACCAGGTGCAGGTCCGGGGTGTCGAGCAGGCGGTCGGGAAGGGCCGGCTCGTTCAGCGCCCACCCGGTGGGGTTCGGCTTGCCGTCCACGAACGCCGGGCCGGGCGAGGCGAACCGGTCGACGATGGCCGCGACCACGGTGGTGGCCACGATTCCGATCAGGATGGCACCCTTCACCCGGCGCACCACCAGCACGCTGATCAACGCCAGACCGATCAGGAAGACCAGCAGCGGCCAACCGTGCACGGTGCCGTCGGTGCCCAACTGCACCGGCACGGTGGTGCCGGCCGCGTCCGGGATCCGACGGACCAGCCCGCCGTCCACCAGGCCGATCAGCGTGATGAACATCCCGATACCGACCGCGATGGACGCTTTTAGATACGCCGGAATCGCCCGGAACACCGCGGTACGGAAGCCGGTGAGCACCAGCACGGTGATGATCAGGCCCTCGATGACGACCAGACCCATCGCCTCGGCCCAGGACATCTGCGAGGCCACGCTGACCGCGACGAACGCGTTGAGGCCCAGCCCGGTGGCCAGACCGAAGGGCATCTTGCCGAGCAGGCCCATCAGGATCGTCATGGCGGCCGCGACCAGACAGGTCACGCCGGCGACCGAGGCCAGGCCGAGGGTGTCGCCGTTCTTGTCTGGAGCCAGCCCGATGATCAGCGGGTTGAGCACCACGATGTAGGCCATGGTGAAGAAGGTGGTGAGTCCACCGCGGGCCTCCCGGCCCAGCGTGCTGCCGCGCTGGCTGACGCCGAAGAACCGGTCCAGGGCGAGGGGTAGGCCAGAACTCGGGCTGCCTTCGGAGGGTTCCTGTGCGGCCGGTCGTGAGGTGACGGAACTGGTCACTGTGGCGGAACTGTCCTTCCGGGTTGGTGCCCCGGGGGTCTGACTGGCGACGGACGCGCCGGCTGGACCCCGGGGGCGGGGATGCGAAGGAGGTCGGCGCCGGCTTCGGTTTGCCCGGAGAACGGCCGGTGCCGCTGGCTGTGCGTGCGACGTGCTGCGGTGCCGTCGGAGACGTGTACCGGATGGAGGATCCCAGGTCAGGTTCGGGCGGGCCGTTGGTCCGGCCATATTGTGACCGAACCGCAGGCCGTTGGTGTTGACGCCGCCTGCCAGCCGGGTGGAGTCGAACCACCCTGACAGCACACGTTTCGACCGGAGCCGATTCGCCCTGACCGGTTCGCCGCCGGCTGGCCGATGAGCTGGCCGGTGAATCGGACAATGACCGAGCACCGCGCAGGCACGTGGTGCGTCAGGTGATCGGGTACCGACGCCGACCTGGGTGCACTACCGGTGGTTCGCGGATTTGTTGCGATCCGATTGCGGTGTTATGCCCAGACATTATGACTATTGTCGATCACTTCGCGTGATCAGGCGTACGTATTTTGTGATCGTTATTGGAGTCTAACTTGATGAATCTTCAACCATTTTGTTCCGTATGGAGCATGAATAACCTTCCTCGGGCGTAACGGGAGAGATTATTCGGCCCAATCAACCCAAAAAGTACCGTCTCGGACGGTCAGCGCTCCCTAACCTTGCGTCATCTCGTGGTTCGACAATCTCCAGGAGCTCTGATGACTCCCGCGTCAGCAACCTGGCTGCCGCAGATCCACACTCGTCCAGGAACCGCTGTGCTCCGATGATGCGCACGGCCAACCTGGTCAGGCGTTTCGCTGCGGTCGTCGAACGGTGGCCGCAGCGGCTCGCGGTCATCGACGACACCGGGGGACTCAGCTACTCCCGACTGGCCGCACTCGCCGGCGGCCGTAACCGAAACCTTGTCGAGGCGGGCATCCGACCAGGCACGAAGGTCGGGCTGCTCACCACACACGGCACGCCCACCATCGCGGCGATCCTCGGCTCGCTCGCGGCCGGCGCCAGCTATGTCCCACTCGATCCGGGCTTCCCGCCGGACCGGCTGAGCCACCAGCTCGCCACCGCCGGGGTGTCGGCCGTACTGGCCGATCCGGACCAGTTGACCCTTGCCCAGGCACTGGGTGTTGCGGGCCCGGTGATCCGCACCGACGACCGGACCGCGCCGCTGCCGGTGCCGGCCGACGACCCGGACGGTACGGCGTACGTGCTGTTCACCTCCGGCTCCACCGGCCGGCCCAAGGCGGTCGCACAGACCCACCGCACCCTGCTGCACATGGTGGACAACCAGATCGCCGGGCTGGCCATCGGTGGGACGGACCGGTTGAGTCTGCTTGCCTCCTTCGCCTTCGACGCCGCGATCCCCGACCTGTACCCGGCACTGCTGACCGGGGCGGCCGTCGTTCCGGTGAACGTCCGCGCGCAGGGCGTCGCCGCCGCGGTGCGGGCTCTGCGCAGGCACGGCGTCACGATCTACCACTCCACGCCGACCCTGTACCGGTACCTGCTGGACGCCCTCGGTGACACCCGGCTGACGTCGGTGCGCACCGTGCTGCTCGGCGGTGAGCAGGCCACCTGGCGCGATGTGTGGCGTGGCCGGGACCGGTTCGCGCCGGACTGCGTGTTCGTCAACGGCTACGGCATGACCGAGGCGACATTCGTTGCGCACCACCGGCTGAGCGCGGTCGACGTCGACCCGGCGGCGTCCGGGCCGCTGCCGATCGGCACGGCCCTGCCCGGGTTCGAGCTGGTCCTGTCGGACGGGGAGATCGAGATCCATGGCGCGCACCTGATCGACGGCTACCTCGGTCTGGACAGTGACGCCTTCGGCGTGTTGGCCGACGGCAGGCGCAGTTATCGCACCGGCGATCTGGGCGAGGCCCTTCCCGACGGCCGGCTGGTGTGCCTGGGCCGGCGGGACCGGCAGGTGAAGGTGCGCGGTTTCCGGGTGGAACTGGCCGAGGTCGAGGCGGCGCTGGCGGCGTTGCCCGGCGTCCACGCGGCGCGGGTGATCGTGCGGGACGGCGAGCTGTTGGGCTACGTTCAGGCCGACGTCGATCCGGCGGAACTGCGGGTGGCCCTGGCCCGGAAACTGCCGGACCACGCCGTTCCGGCAGCGGTCATGTTGGTCGACGATTTCCCGTTGACCGTCACCGGAAAACTCGACGAACGCGCCCTGCCCGCTCCATTCGGACCTGATCAGTCCTCGGGACCGGTGAGCGCGACCGAACGGCGGGTGCATGACGTCTGGTGTGCGGTGCTCGGCCGGGACCGGGTCGGCCGCACCGACCGGTTCTTCGACATCGGCGGGCATTCGCTGCTCCTCGGCCAGGTGCAGCAGCGGCTGAGCGCCGGGTTCGGCGTGGACATCCCGTTGTTGGCCCTGATCGAGCACCCGACGGTGGCCGCCCAGGCCGCCTACCTGGACCGGGAACCGTCCACCGCCGCGGCGGCGTTACCCGCCCCGGAGCCGACGGACCTCGCCAGCGACCTGATCGCGATCGTCGGCATGGCCGGCCGGTTCCCGGGCGCGCCCGACGTGGCGACGTTCTGGTGGAACCTGTGCACCAGCGTGGACTCGAT
Source organism: Mycobacteriales bacterium (assembly GCA_036566245.1). Classification (GTDB taxonomy): domain Bacteria; phylum Actinomycetota; class Actinomycetes; order Mycobacteriales; family DASULA01; genus DASULA01. Next base: position 7,877 of record DATCWR010000496.1, read on the forward strand.
CCACGACTACACCGACGAGGAACTGGCCGCGCTGGGCATCGGGCCGGCGCTGCGGGCGGACCCCGGATACGTGCCCGCGGGCGGGCGGCTCGACGGCGTCGAGGACTTCGACGCGGAGTTCTTCGGCTTCACCGCCGAGGAGGCGGCCCGGACCGACCCGCAACACCGGCTGTTCCTCGAGGCAGCCTGGCAGGCGCTGGAGGACGCGGGCCGTGACCCGGCCACCGAGACCGGCCCGGTGGGCGTGTTCGCATCCAGTTCGGTCAACCGGTACTTCCTGTTCCATCTGTTCGGCAACCCGGCGGTGGGTGGCGCCGTGGCCGCCGACGACTGGGAGGCCCGGCTGCTCGGCCGCCAGCTCACCGACCATCTGCCCGGGCAGGTGGCCTACCGGCTCGGCCTGACCGGTCCCGCGCTCGCCGTGCAGAGCGCCTGTTCCAGCTCACTGGCCGCGGTCTGTCTCGCCGCGCAGAGCCTCGCCGACTACCGCTGCGATCTCGCGCTGGCCGGCGGGGTGAGCGTGACCTGGCC
>DATCWR010000199.1:0-21226 GCA_036566245.1 Mycobacteriales bacterium
TGCCCGCGGTGGTGGCCGCCGCCAACGGGTTACCGGTGTTGTTCGACTCCGGGGTGCGGTCGGGGGCCGATGCGTTCAGGGCCCTCGCGCTGGGTGCCAGGGCGGTGTTGGTCGGTCGACCGTACGTGTACGGGCTGGCCCTGGCCGGCACCGCGGGGGTCACCCACGTGCTGCGTTGCCTGCTGGCCGAGCTGGACCTCACCCTGGCGCTGTCCGGGCACCGTTCACTGGCCGAACTGAACCCCGACGTTCTGACACCCGCACCATGACCGGCTTCGTACTGGTCCACAGCCCGTTGGTCGGGCCGGCCACCTGTTCCCCGTTGGCGGCCGACCTGCGCTCGCGCGGCCATCAGGTGGTCTGCCCTCGCTGCTGGGCACGCTGTCGTCGGGCCGCCCTGGGTGGACCGGCAGGTGGCGACGGTGCGGGACGCGGTGCACCGTGCCGGGCTCGACGGTCCGGTGGTGCTGGTCGGCCACAGCGGGGCCGGACCGTTGCTGTCGGCGATCGGATCCGCGCTGGGCGAGGTAGGCCGGTTACCTGTTCGTGGACGCGGCGCTGCCCCGACCAGGTCGGTCCTGGTGGGATGTCGCGCCGGCCTCACTGGTCGAGATGCTGGGATCGACGGCGGTCGACGGGTGGGTTCCGCCGTGGCACCGGTGGTTTCCGGCCGAGGACGTGGCCGCGGAGTTGACCGATGCGACCACCCGTCGCGCGGTCGTGGCCGAACTCGGGCGCCTGCCGTTGGCGATGTTCACCGAACCGGCGCCGGAGATCCCGGGATGGCCGGACGCGCCCTGCGGCTACCTGCGGCTCTCAGGTGCCTACAACGACCTTCTGGCCGACGCTCGGTCCCACGGATGGCGCACCGCATCGCGGGACTCCACCCACCTGGCACCGGCGGGAGACCCGGTGACCGCGGCCGACGGGCTCCTCGGTCTGCTCGGTCTGCTCGGTTCGCCTGATCCGCCGAACTGAACCCATTCAGTGACTCTTTGGGTATGGTGTGTTACGAACGGTGTCGGCTCTGGCATGATGGGATGCCCGATCGGGCACCGCGTTCGTACCCGCCCTCCCGGAGGCGCCCGTGACCAGCGTTGCCGAAGTAAAGGTCTCGATCGGCCAGGCGCTCGACCAGGCCGACGAGATCCACGCGGCGCTCGCCCACGCGGCCGAGAAACTCACCGAGGTGCGTGAACTCCTGGCGCTGACCGTGGAGGGCAGTGGACACGAGGCGGTGGTGAACGCCAGGGCCGCGTTCGGGCAGGCCCTGGAGAAGGCCGCCGAGTGCCAGGAGGCTGTCCAACTGGGCGTGGAGGAGATCCAGACCTACACCGCGATGATCTAGACGAGTGGTCCGGGCGGTGTCGCGGTGGACACGGTTCGCTGTCCGGGTCCGCTCCGGGCCGCGCCGCTGACCGTGGTTCCGGAGCCGGGGGGTCGGCCCCGGCGAGAGCCTGGGGAACCCACCGGCTAGCGTCTGGCCGCTGCGACTGCCGTGACCCGCACACAGCGCTGGGCGCCGTGCGCCCGGTCCACACGCGCCACAGGTGCGGGTTCACGAGGAGAGTGCGACGGTGAGGCGCAGACAGTCCGAGTCGGTGGAACGGGTACGCCGCCACCTGGGGTTGGCCCGGGGCACCTCCGGCGCACGCCTGGACGCCGCCCGGGGGAACCTGGCCAGGGCCGAGGCAGAACTGGCCGAACTCACCGAGCGCCAGCCACAGCGCACCGTCGACCTGCGCGAACTGCGCGCCCTGACCAGGTCCACCTCGCCGGGTCTGGCCTCGGCACACTGGGAGGACTGGCCGGCTGACCCGGCCGAGGCACTCACCGGTCGGCCCGACCCCGACCACGCGCCGGACGGCCCGTGGCTCTACCGGGTCGGCAGCGCACAGGTCGGCCCGGACACCCTGCCGGTGCTGCTGCCACTGTTGGACCGGGCCCACCTGCTGGTCTCCGCCCCGGCCGAACTCCGGGGCCGGGCCGAGGACCTGGTTCGCGGGTTGTTGCTGCGGATGCTGGCCACCGCCCCGCCCGGCATGCTGCACCTGTACGTACACGATCCCGAGGGGCTGGGCGCCACCTTCGCCGGCTTCACCTCGCTGGCCCCGGCCGGACTGTGGACGTCGGCGGACCCGAACGGGTTGTCCGAGCTACTCAACGGACTGGTCGGGCACGTACGGCGGGTGAACGAGTCGGTGCTGGCCGGGCGGTACCGGTCACTGGCCGAACGCGCCGCCGCAACCGGTGAACGGCGCGAACCGTGGCGGGTGGCCGTGTTGCTGGCCGGTCGGACCAGGCTCACCGTCGAGCAGCAGGCCAACGTGGAACGGCTGCTGCACATCGGGGCGGCCTGTGGGGTGCACCTGGTCGGCCGCGGACTGACCGTGCCCGACTGGGCGCTGGCCGACGCACCGGTGGAGACCGTGGAACTCACCGAGGCCGGCGGGCACACCAGTCTGACCGGGCCCCGTAGGGAACTGCGGGTCGACCCGCCGCCACCACCGGAACTGCTCCAGGCGGTGTGTCGGGCGGTCGCCGACCGGGTACTGGTCGGCCCGGCCCCGGCCGACTTCACCGACCTGCTACCGGACGAACTGTGGACCGAGTCCTCGGCGGCCGGGCTGACCGCGCCGGTCGGGGACCAGAACGGCGAACCGGTGTTCGTCACGCTGGGCGACTCGCCCCCACACACGCTGGTCGGCGGGCCCACCGGTTCTGGCAAGACGAACTTCCTGTACGTGTTGATCGGCTCGCTGGCCGCCCGCTACAGCCCCGACGAGCTGGAGTTCTACCTGCTCGACTTCAAGGAGGGGGTGTCGTTCTCCCGGTTCGCCTCGGGTCGACGCGACCCGAGTTGGCTGCCACACGCCCGACTGGTCGGGATCAACGTGAACGAGGACCGCGAGTTCGGCCTGGCCCTGCTGCGGTTCCTGACCGAACAGATGCGGGTCCGGGCCGAGGCGGCCAGGCGACACGAGGCGACCAAACTGGAGGAGTTGCGGGCCGAGGACCCGACCGGACGGTGGCCACGCATCGTGGCGGTGATCGACGAGTTCCAGTACCTGTTCCACCGGCGGGACAGGGTGAGCACCGAGGCGGTGACCCTGCTGGAGGATCTGGCCCGACGCGGCCGTTCCCAGGGTATCCACCTGATTCTGTCCAGCCAGGACACCTCCGGCATCGCGGCGCTGTGGGGCCACTCGGCGATCGTGGCGCAGTTCACCGGGCGGGTCGCGCTGCCACGGGCACGCCGGGTGCTGGCCGAGGACAACCCGCAGGCCAACCTGATCCCCCGCTGGCACGCGGTGGTCAATCCGGAGTCGGGGGCGCGAACCGGCAACCAGGTGGCCAGGCTGCCCGACGCGGGTCGGGGCGGCGCCCTGGACGAGTTGCAGACCAGGTTGTGGCGGCAACGCCGCGCCGACACCACCGAACCGCGGCTGTTCGACGGGGACGTGGTGCCAGAACTGGCCGACTCGCCAGATTTCCAACGACTCGACCCGGGTGGCCGCCGCTCCCCGGTGGCGGTGGTCGGTCAACTCGTCGACGTGGCCGGCAGCGCCGCCACGGTGCGGTTGGCCCGGACGCCGGGCCGCAACTGTGTGGTGATCGGTACGAGGATCACCGAGATCTGCGACGTGCTGGTGTCCATGACGCTGTCGCTGGCCCACCAGCACGAACCCGGCGAGGCGACGTTCGACCTGGTCTGCCTGGACGAGGACGCCATGGACACCGCCGACCGACTGCACATGTGGCTGGACCGGCACGGTCACCAGACCCGCCGACACGACCTCGATGACATCCGTGCGCTGCTGGGTCTGGTCGCCGACGACGTGGACACGGCCATCGTCGAGGGGCGTCGACCCCGGCCACGGTATCTGGTGCTGTTCGCGATGGATGTGGCCAACGCACTGCTGGAGGCGCGGGATCCGCAGACCAGGCGGTCCGGACTGGACAACCTGCGGCGGGTGGTGCGCCGGGGCCCGGAGGTGCGTACCCACGTGCTGGGCTGGTGGCGCACGGTGGCCCGGCTCAAGGAGGACCTGGCCGGGATCGGCGGCCGGTTGGAGGACGTGGGTGCCTGGCTGGCGCTGGACGTGCAGGGCGCCGAACTGTCCCCGCTGCCCGGTGGCCAACTGGTGACCTGGTCACCCCGGCCCCGGAGGGCACTCTTCTTCGACCGAACCGTGCACTCCGGTCCGCGACCGGTGATCCCGTTCGACACCACGGCCAGCCTGGACGTGCTCGGCGACAGCGCCGACCAGGCCGGTCGAACAGACGGTGCCGACCACACGAACCGGACCGGAAGGGAGGCCAGGCGGTGACCGGCAGCGTCCGGGAGGCGGACATGAGCGTGCCCACGGGCACGGGGACAGGCACGGACCCGGATCTGGATCCGGACATGGCGCCGGGTCCGGACCACACCGCAACGGTCCCGACGGAGGTGTCTCCAGGTCAGGAACTGGTGGTGGTCCGGCCCGACTCCGGCGAGCCGCGACCACAGGACGACTACCGGCGCCTGTTCGCCCGGATCGACGTGGCGCACGCCAGGCTGGCGGCAGCCCAGGACCGGTTGGCAGCCGCCCAGGCCGAACTGGCCGAGGCCGAGGCGATGTCCGCCCAGGTGGAGGACCGGGTACACGAGTTGTGGTGGCAACTGCGCGGCCGGTTGGGGCGTCGTGGCCGGGACCTGGGAGCGCTGCCGCCGGCCGACCCGGAGGCGCCGGCCGGCATCAACGTGGATGGCCTGTTGAACGAGGCTGCGGCCGAGGTGGCCGGTGACGGTGTCGACCAACCATCCCACCGGATGCCGCACGTGATGATCATGCCGGTCTCGGGCGGCACCTTCGGCGCGCTGGGCTACCTGCTCGCCCGCGGTTGGCTGCACCTGGTCGGCTTGAACCTGGTGGGTGTGCTCGGACTGCTCGGCCTGGGGTTCGGACCGCTGGTCGGGGTGGTGGTCGGACTGCGCTGGCGGGCACACCAGAGCGGCGGCCCGGTCGAGACCGAACCCGGCCCGGCCCTGGTCGGCTTCGCAGTGGCCGCCGTGGCCGAGGTCGCCCTGTACCTCACCACGGGCTGACCGCGCCGTCGTTCGGACCTGCCGGCGGCGCCGTGCCATCGCCCTGATGTTCCGCAACTGGTGGATGGTGATAGATACCCTGTTTAGGTGCGGTTTCGGGTTCTTGGTGACGTATGTGCCGAGCACGACGGAGTCCAGATCCCGCTCGGCCGACGGCAGGAACGGCGCCTGGTTGGCCTACTGCTGACCGAGGTCGGCAGGGCGGTGCCCACCGAGCGCCTCGCCGACCTGCTCTGGGACGGCGAGCCACCGGTCCGGGCCCGCAGCGTGATCCAGACCTACGTCGGCCGGCTGCGTTCGGTCCTACTGCCGCACGGCGTGCACATCCAGACCACATCCGGCGGATACCAGATCGACGTGTCGGGCCGGGCGGCCGACCTACGGCGTCGGCTCACCGAGCCACCCACCCCAACGACGGACTCCCGCACCCTGGACGGGTGAGCCCGGACCGGTGCCAGAACGGGTTCGGTGGCGCGCCGGCGACGGCGTGAAAATCCGAAAAGGGCTCCGCGACGGATTCCCGACGCGATGTTCAACGCCCCCAGCACCTGCCTAGGCTTTGCGGGCGAGCAGTTGAATCTTCCGGAACTGTCGTCGGTCGGTGGGCTGAGGCTCGTTAACCATCCGAGTCACCTCGGCCAACCCTGACCTGCGCAGCATCGTGGCCAGGTGATCAGGCCACCACCGGTAGGCCAGCGCGACCGTGTGATCGAAGGCCTGCGTCGGGTGGGACGGATCATCGCTTGCCGAGAAGCCGACCAGAAGGTGGCCGCCAGGTGCCAGCACACGATGGAACTCCGCCAAGATGACGGGGAGTTCCTGCGGTGGAGTGTGGATGATGGACCAACGTGAGAGAACGCCGCCCAGCACGCCGTCAGCGATGTTCAACGCGGCCATCGAGCCGACGTCGAACCGCAGCCCCGGATAGGCCTGTCGAGCCAACCTGATCATCGCAGGAGAGGCATCAACACCACACGCCACCAGCCCCAACCCGTCGAGATAGGCGGTGACATGGCCAGGCCCGCACCCCAGGTCCGCAACCCGACTGTTCCCACCCGCAGTGACGACCTCGGCGAAGGCGCCCAGGATCGCACGATCCAGGGGACTGTCACGCAGCGTGTCACGGAACAGCCGCGCATAGGTGGTGGCAGCAGCGTCGTAAGCCTCGCGGGTGGCGATGAGGGCATCGTGTTCGACCATGCTCGCGACCGTAGTTCGCTGGGCTGAGCGAGCCCAGAGAATCACGATCTCCCCACCGCCCGTCACACCGAGATGCTGGCGGGTGACCCTGCCCGCGCACAAAGGGTATGGATCCAGGCACGGGACATCATCGAACCGAACGACACGGGCCGGGCGGGCCGACCCGCGACGTCGGCTCAACGGGCACCCACCCCACCAACGACAGGTTCCCGCACCCAGGACGGGTGAGCCCGGGCGGTCCACAACAAATTCGGAGGTGTGCCGGCGAGGCTCAGGCCATGCCCGGATTCGGCATCGGACCACCGGGGGTCAGCCTGGCCTGGGTGAACGACGCGGCGCCGTCGCCGGGCCTGAACTGCTTCGCCGCCAGGTAGACCGCCATCCCGGCCCCGACCACCCCGCCGGCCACCTCGATCGCGGTGGTCAGACTGACCGACGCCACGCTCATCAGCGCGTCGAAGACCCCGGCGGTGGCGTTGGCGGCCACCTCCAGGGCCGCCGCCGCGGGCGGGAACCAGGAACTGGCCACGATCGCCAGCGCCTGGACGGCGAGCACCTGGGCTGCGGCGAACACCAACAGCGACCAGGCGAAGTAGCCGTAGGCCATCGCCTGCATGATCGTGCCGACGCTGGACACGAAGTGGCTGGCCTCGGCCAGGTCCTGGTTGTACCGGGTCACCACCTGGTTGAACCGTTCCCGGTCCTGTGCCGACCACTGGTCCTCCGGCACGCCGTCGCGCAGACTGATCATCTCGGCCTTGATCGTGTCGATGTGTTTGGCGACCTCGTCCCAGTCCCCGGCGGCCTTCTCGATACCGCCCGGATCGGAGAACCCGGCGCCCATCATGGCCACCAGCGGCCAGGCCGCCGGGATCACACAGGCCGCGGCCGAAGCCTCCGCGATCGCCATCGTCTGCAACGCGACACCACTGTCGGTCACGCCCACGTCCGCTCCCTCACCGTGTCTGCCAGCCAACCCAGCGACCGGCCCGGTCAGCCATCCGAGATCGTGCTGTGGTCCTCGGCGTTGCGGTAGTTGTCCGCGGTCTTGGTCAACGCCTCCCGCCACGAGTCGAGTTGTCGTCGGCCGGCAGTCAGATAGTCCTGTGCGGTGGTCCGCACCTGGTCGTGCGCCATGTTCAGCGGCGTACCCAGCACGCCGAACGCGGGGAAGCTGACCGAGATGGCACCGGTCCGCTGGTGCGCGCTGTCCAACATGGAACCGGCGCGGTTGGTCAGGTCGGTCCCCAACCGGTTGATCGCCTGTGGGTCGGCCTTCACCGTGCCCTTCCCACCGCCGCGACCCTTGTCACCGCCCTGACCCACCGTCGGGTGACCCACAGCACCAGGGGGCTGCCCGGTGCCGGTCGGGCCGCCTCCACCACCGGCCGGAGCCGACGGAATGTCCGGCATCGACGGGCCGCCTCCACCGCCGGCAGGGCCACCACCGGGCGACGACGGACCGGTGGGTGGGGTCGGTTCCGGCCCGGTGTCCGGCGCGCTCGGAGCAGCCGGAGCAACCGGAGTGCCCGGATCGGTCAGGGCGGTCGGCTGGGTCGGGTGGCCGTCGAACCGGTTGTCGCCGTCGGTGCCCGGGGTGGCGTGTACCAGCAGGTCGCCGTCCTGGTCCCGGGACAACGTGATGTCCACGTCTCGGCCCGCCGCCACGTGCACGTTCAGGTCGTGCCCGTCCGGGCCGGACCCCGCAACGCCCACGTCCAGACTGCCGTCGGCGTTGTGCAGCACCCGCACCGGAACATCGCCGAGGGTGTCCCGGTCCACGGTCAATCGGACGTCCGCCGGATCGGCACCGTCTCCGTGCAGGACCTGGCCGGAGGTGGGCTGACCGTCCACGGTCTGACCGGGTGGCATCGGTACCGTGGGTGCGGGCTCGGGGGCGCCGGGCTGCGTCGGCCCGGTCGACGGGACGGACGTGGTCGGGTCGGCGATCACCTGGGCGGACCCGTCCCGGCCGACGTCCACCCGCACCCCGGCGTCACCGGAGGACACCACCGTGCCGTCCACAGACACGCTGATGCCCGGCTCGTCGTTGGTGGCACCGGCCACACCGGTACCGACCATCTGGTCCTGCCCGCCGAACCGACCCGGCTCCGGACCCGCGGGTCCGCCGGTTGTCGAACCAGGCTGTGGGACTGGTTCGACCTGCTGCCCACCGGGTGGACCGGCCGACGGTGCGACCTGACCGGACAGCAGCGCGTCGAGGTCCGCGGGGTGGAAGGACACGTCGTCGGGGACCGACCCGTCGCCGCGCCCGGAGGAATCGCCCGAGGCCGCCGGACCCGGCCCGGACCATGCCTGCTCACCGACGTCACCGTTCGCATCGGCCAACGTCGTGCGGCCCTGCTCGGTGGGGGCGGTGAACCCGACCGGTGCGGACGGACCAACCGGTGCCGACGGGTCGACCGGCGTGGCCGGGACACCGGCTGCCGTACCCGGCCCGTAGACCGCGCCCAACGCGGCGTTGGATCCGGGCTGGTCGGCGCCGCCCGATGCCGGATCCGTTCCCTGACCAGGGCCGGAGTTCGCTGTGGATCCCGTTCCGTGCCCGGTGGCACCCTGGCCGGCCGGGTGGTGTCCCGGACCGGACCAGACAGGACCCCCGGCACCGCCCACGGCGGCACCGGACGCGATATCCGACCCGACCGACGGTACCGGGCTGGTTGGGCCGGTCGGACCGGCCTGGCCTGCCGACCGTTCCGACTGGATCGCCGCACCGGCCACCCCACCAACCGGCGTGGAGGCCAGCGGCGCGGTCGCCGACTCGGCCTCCTGTTCGGCCCGGCGTCCCTTCCATCCGCCACCGTCCGGATCGTTCGCACGTTGCGGGGTCACCGGTAACTCGGCCATCGCATCCTCTTCTCGAAACAAGGGGACGACAGGTCCGTACCACTGGCGCACCCGGTCAGACGGCGCCGGCACACCCGTGGTTCCACGTTATGACGATTCCGGGCCCCCGCAGGGCAGGCCCGCGAACTACGGCGTGGGAACCTCCGGTGGCAGATAGGCGGTCTGGATCAGTTTGGTGCCCAGTCGGCGGCTGACGAAGTACCCGCGCCCGGCCGGTAGGGCCTGGCCGCGCACGTTGCCCAGCAGCACGCCCTCGTCCCGGTTCCCGGACATGACCAGGCCGGGCGAACCCATCTCCCGCAGCCGCTGGATCACCGGTTCGAACATCCCCCGCCCGGCGCCGCCCGACGACCGGGCCAGGACCAGGTGCAGACCGATGTCCCGCGCCTGCGGGATCAGTTCGGCCAGCGCGGCGAGCGGGTTCGAGGACGGGCTGGCCACCAGGTCGTAGTCGTCCACGATCAGGTACAGGTCCGCGCCGCTCCACCAACTGCGGCTGCGCAACTGGTCGGGGGTGACGTCGGCCGGTGGCAGCCGCTTGTTCAGGGAGGCGGCAACGTTCTTGACCAGCGCCTGCGCGGCCGTGCTGGCGGCGGCGTACCCGATCCGGTGCTCGGTGTTGACCGCGTCCAACAGGGACCGTCGGTAGTCGATCATGATGATCCGGGCCTCGGTCGGGGTGTACCTGGCGGTGATGCCCTGGGCGATCACCCGCAACAGGTTCGACTTGCCGCACTCGGTGTCGCCGAGCACCAGGAAGTGCGGCTCCTGGGCGAAGTCCAGGTAGACCGGGGCCAGTTCCTCCTCGTCGATACCGATCGGCACACCGGACCGGGCGTGCCGGCCGGGTCGGGGCAGGTCGGTGTAGGGCAACTCGAAGGGCAGCAGTCGCACCCGGGGGGCTGGCTCACCACGCCAGCCGGCCGCCACCGCACCGACCGCCTGTCGGGTCCCCTCGGCCAGGTCCTCGGTGGTCGTCACACCGTCGATCCGAGGCAGCGAGGACAGGAAGTGCAACCCGTCGCGGGTCAGGCCCCGGCCGGGTGACCCCTCCGGCACGTTCCCGGCCAACTTGCGGTTGATCTCCGACTCGTACGGGTCACCCAACCGCAGTTCCAGCCTGGTGCCGAGCAGGTCCCGGATGCCGGGCCGGAACTCCGACCACTTGTTGGTCGCGATCACCACGTGCACGCCGAACCCCAGCCCACGGCCGGCCAGGTTGGTGATCGTGTTCTCCAGCGCCTCGTGGTCCTGGCGCACGGTCAGCCAGCCGTCCACCACCAGGAACACGTCGCCGAACCGGTCACCGGCGATCTTGCCGTCCCGACGCAGTCGCCGGTAGGTCGCCATCGAGTCGATGCCCTGCTCGGCGAACTCCCGTTCCCGGCTCTCCAGCAGGCCGGTCACCTCGGCGACCGTGCGGCGCACCTGGTCGGCGTCCAGCCGGCCGGCAACCCCACCGACGTGCGGCAGGCCGGTCAGCGCGGACAGGCCACCGCCGCCGAAGTCCAGGCAGTAGAACTGCACCTCCTCGGGGGTGTGGGTCAGGGCGAAGCTGGTGATCAGGGTGCGCAGCATGGTGCTCTTGCCGCTCTGCGGTCCACCAACCAGGCCGACGTGCCCGGCGGCACCCGACAGGTCCACCCACATCGGGTCCCGGCGCTGTTCGAACGGCTTGTCCACGATGCCGACCGGCGTGCTCAGTTGACCGCGCCCGTCCCAGCTCGGCGTGCTCAGGCCGAACCGCTCGGTCACCTCCAACGGCGGCAGGAGCTGGTCCAGTGTGGGCGGGTCACCCAGTGGCTCCAGCCACACCTGGTGCGCGGGCAGCCCGTGTCCGCGCAGCCGATCCACCACGATGTCGAGCAGACTCTGCTGCTCTCCCCTCTGCTGCGGCGCCTGTTCGACCGGGAGCTGCACCACCCGCGGCTCGACGTAGTCGGTGCCGTACCGCACCACCTGGTGTTGCACCACCGACTGCTGGCGGGGCCGTTCCCGGTGCTCGTAGGGACCGGACACGTAGGCGGCCTTGAACCGCACCAGGTTGGTGGTGTCGAACTTCAGGTAACCGTTGCCCGGCTGCGGTGGCAGTTCGTAGGCGTCCGGCACGCCCAGCACCACCCGGCTCTCCGAGGCGGAGAACGTGCGCAGTCCGATCCGGTACGACAGGTGGGTGTCCAGGCCGCGCAGCTTGCCCTCCTCCAACCGCTGCGAGGCCAGCAGCAGGTGCACGCCCAGGCTCCGACCCAGACGGCCGATCATCACGAACAACTCGATGAAGTCCGGCTTGGCGGACAGCAGTTCGCTGAACTCGTCCACCACCACGAACAGGCTGGGCAACGGCTTGAGCGGGGTGCCCTGCTCGCGGGCCCGCTCGTAGTCCCGCAGCGAGGCGTAGTTGCCCGCCGCGCGCAGCACCTCCTGACGGCGCACCATCTCACCGTGGATGGCGTCCTGCATCCGGTCCACCAGCGGAAGCTCGTCCTCCAGGTTGGTGATCACCGCCGACACGTGCGGTAGGTCGTCCAGGCCGAGGAAGGTCGCGCCACCCTTGAAGTCCACCAGCACGAAGTTCAACGTCTCCGACGAGTGGGTCATGGCCATGCCCAGCACCAGGGTGCGCAGCAGTTCGCTCTTACCCGAACCGGTCGCGCCGATCACCAGTCCGTGCGGACCCATCCCGTCCTGGGCGGACTCCTTGATGTCCAACTCCACATGGGCGCCGTCCTGGCCGACACCGATCGGCACCCGCAGCCGGTTCCGTGGCGCCCGAGGTCGCCAGGCCACCGCCGGGTCCAGCGCGAACGGGTCGTTCACGCCGAGCAGCGAGGTGAGTGTCAGGTCGACGGCGAGCGAGTCCGGCGACTCACCGGTCACCGTGCTGGACCGGTACGGGGCGAGTTGGCGGGCCAGGCCCTCGGCCTCGGTCACCCCCATCCGGTCCGGTCGACCGACCCGGGTGGTCACGTCCTTGTTGGCCCGGTCGCGGACCACCGTGCCCACCTGGTCCGGGCCGACGTGCAACCGCAGGGTGCTGTTGTCCCCGGTGGGACCCAGCGAACCGGACAGGTCCAGCACGGTCACCCCGGCGACCCCACCGGCGGCGAGTTGGGAGTCCAGCGACACCCGACCACCGTCGACCACGATCACCAGGTGCGGTTCGTCCCCGGCGCCTCGCGGGGTGAACCGCGCCCGGTCCTTGAGTTCGGCACCCAGCAGGTTCTCCAACGCCACCAGGTTGCCCGACACCATCCGTACCTGCCCGGCGGCGTCGTACTCGGTGGGATGCAGCGCGTGCGGCAACCACTTGACCCAGGACCACTCGGCCAGCCGGTCCGCTCCGGCACAGACCGCCACCCGAAGGTCGTCCGGGGAATGCAGGGCGGCCAGTTGGGCGAGCACCGCCCGGGCCAGGTCGCGCACCGCCGCCGGATCGCCGGTGAACACCACCCGGGCGAAGGCACGTAACGAGATCGCCACCGGCAGGTCGGGCACGGTCGAGTGGGTGCGGACGAACCGCCGTAACGCGCCGGCCGTCATGGGTTCCAGGTCCTCGACCGGCTTGGTCTCCGGGGGGATGAGCTGCACGGCCAGCCGCTGCGCGCCGGTGGCGATCCGGACGTTGCCGAAGTCCGGGTCGGCCGCCCGCCGTTCCCACAGCCGGGAACTCATCACCACCGACCACAGCGAACCCGGATCCGGGTTGCGCCACAGCAACGCCTCGCGTTGCTGTGCGGCCGCCCGCCGGACCCGGCGCCGGACCTGACCGAGGTAACGCAGGTAGTCACGGCGTTCGGAGTTCAGCCGCTGCTTGCGTTCCCCACCGCCACGCCCCACCTGGCCGACCATCATGCCGAGCATGGACAGCCCGAACATGCCGCTGGCCACGTAGGTGATCGGGCGGGCCCCGGGGCCGGCCACCAGGAACACCATCGACCCGGCACCGGCCAGCATCGGCAGGTAGGTGAGCGCCTGGGTGAAGTTGCCCGCGACCATCTCCGGCAGTTCCGGCGGCGACTCGAGCAGGATCTCGCCACGGGGCAGTTCCGGCGCGGGACGGCGCGGCGGACGCCGGAACACGATGGTGCTCACCACGGGTCCTCTCGGTCGAGTTGGCAGGTCACGCGGATCCGATGTCACCGGCACCGGTCGCACCGGCAGGGGACGACGGGCGCCACCAGGGTGGGGTCCGCACGGTGTGCGGCAGGACACCACCACACCACCACCCGGTACCCGACAGCCAGACACCGTCGGTGGCGAACCACTGGCGCAGGGTCCGACAATACTTCGGACACACGGCACCAACCGACGACACGGCCCCATGGTAGGTAGTCTCGCGACCGCCGTCGGCCATCGGCGGAGGCGAGGCGGGGTAGTAAACCGAGAAGATGAGGGAGTTCGGTGAGTCCGAACGTTGGAGCAGACCTGTGCCGGGTGACGATCATCGCGCCGCGCACCAGGGTGGACATGGCGCTCCCGGTCGACGTACCACTGGCGGACCTGCTGCCCACCCTGCTCCGGCACGCCGGCGAGGACCTGCCCGACGCCGGCCTGGTGCACAGCGGCTGGGTGTTACAGCGGATGGGTGAGACCCCGTTGGACCCGGCCCGGACCGTGTCGTCGTTGGGCGTGCGCGACGGCGAGATCCTGCACTTCCGGCCGCGGCAGGCACAGTTACCCGAACTGGCCTTCGACGACGTGGTGGACGCGATCGCCACCGCCTCGCGGGACCGCTCCGACCGGTGGCAGCCCAGCACCACCCGGGCGTTCTCGTTCGCCGTGGTGGCCGGGGCGCTGGCCCTGGGGGCACTCGCGCTGGCCCTCTCCGGTCCGCCGTGGACGATTCCGACCCTGTCCGGTGCGGTACTCACGCTGGCCACCCTGATCACCGGCACGGCACTGTCCCGGGCCATGGCCGACGCCCGGGCCGGTGCCGTACTCGGGTACCTCGCCGTGCCGTTCGGGCTGTTCACCGGCCTGGTTTCCCTGGCCGGCCACCGTTCGCTGACCGAACTGGGGGCGGCCCAACTGCTGGTCGGCTGCGCGGCCGCCCTGGTGGTCGCCGCGACAGCCGGGTTCGGCATCGTCGAGGGCGGGCCGAACTTCCTCGGGGTGGCGGTGACCGCCAGTTTCGGGGTGCTGGCCTCGGTGCTCAGTCTGCTGTTCGACGCGGTGAGCGCGCCCGGAGCGGCCGCGATCACCGTGGCCGCCCTGCTCGCGCTCACCCCGTTGGTTCCGATGTTCGCGTTCCGGTTGGCCCGCCTGCCGCTGCCCGCGGTACCGACCGGACCGGAGGACCTCCGCCGGGAGAACGACGTGGTCCCCGGTCCGCGGGTACTGGCCCAGACCCGGGCCGCGGACCGGTTCATGACCGGGCTGGTGGGCGCACTGGGCGCCGTGGCGGGCGGATGCGAGATCTTCCTGGCCACCGGGCCGGGTTGGTCCGGGCCGACCCTGTGCGGGGTGGTGGGACTCGCCCTGGTGCTGCGGGCCCGGTTGTTCTTCGGCCGGGCCCAGCGGCTGTGGCTGTTGCTGCCGGGACTGTTCGGCCTGGGGCTGTTGGCGGTCACGCTCTCGTCGGGCCACCACAGCCAGGCCGCCAAACTGGCCGGGGTGCTCCTGCCCCTGCTGGTGCTGGCCGCCGGAGTGTTGCTCGGTGGCCTGCGCGGTCCGAACAGCCGTCCGTCGCCCTACTGGGGCCGGGTCACCGACATCCTGGAGATGCTGGTGGTGCTGTCCATCGTCCCGCTGGCCCTGGCCGTGTTCGGCCTCTACCAGCAGGTGCGCGGCCTGGCCGGATAGGGGGACGGGCTCAGGCGGCGATCTGCGGCGTCAGGGACTCGCTCACGTGTGTCCCTACACGCCACGCGAGCCCCCTCCTGGCATCTCATCCACCTGAGCCCGCCCGGCGGTCGGTCGGCGACCTGCCGCGTCGGACGTCCGTTCACGTGTGTCGGTACACGCCACGCGGACGCCACCCCCGGCATCTCATCCACCCGAACGCGGAGTCAGTCCCGCCGGGTGGGCGGACCGAAGGCCATCTGCTCGACCTGGGTGGGTGCCAGGTTGACGAACCGCACCCGCCCGGGTTCGGCCAACGCGACGGTGTCGTCGGGCATCCGGGGCAACCACTGGGTGGCCTCGGCCGGCAGGGTGAACGCGGCCCGCACCGGACCGACCGCCTCGACCGCGGTCCGCTGCAACATGATCAGGTCGTAGGACCGCAACGACCCGACCGTCTGCGGGGTCAGGTACGGCCGCAACGTGACCGCGGTCTGCCACGGCCCAACCTCCCTCCGCGGGTCACCGGCCGGACCGGCGTCATCGATCAGCAACACCGGGCGCAGCAGGGTGCCGGCGGTGGGCACCGGGGCGTTCGGTGGAACCACGTTCACCCAGGCCGGACCGACCGGGGCGGCCCGCACCAACGACGACCACGGCGACGGCCGGTCGGTGACCACCACCACCCGGGCGCCCGTCGCCAACGTCCGGTGTGCCAGCACCCGGGCGAGGTAGCCGGCGGCGAACACCCCGATCCGGGTCGGTCGGGCCCGGAACAGCCGCACCACCAACGGTCGGCGGCCCTCCTGGCCGATGACCAGACCACCCCTTGCCAGCGCCGGATCGAGTTGCGCGACCGCCGGTTCGGGCAGTGCGTGGCTGGCCAGTACCGGTCGCCGGATCACCGTGGACCTCCGCCGATCGGCATGGTGGCCAGCGCGGCGGGTCCCTGTTCCCCGTCCATCCGAGCGACCCGGAACCCGGCTCCGGACATCGCCTCACGCAGAGCCGCGCCAACCTGGCGGGCCGCGTCCGCGGACACCGTGGAGAGTCGCACCATCGCCTGGAACCTGACCCGGTCCCCGCTGCCCGGCAGCAGGCTCAACGACAGCGTGGTGAACAGCGCGGGAAGGCCGACCAGCCGTTCGGTCAGGGTGGCCATCCCTCGTGGCACGTCCGCCGGCCACCCGCGCAACCAGTACGTGTTGTGCACCACCCCGTCACAGGTCCACCCACGCCAGTCCTCGCCGGTGTGCCGGGCCTCCGCGGCCGACGCCCGGCGCGGCGCCACCCCGGCCGAGGTGGCCAACGCGTTACGCACCTCCTCGGCGGCCAACCCCCGGGACGGAACTCCGGCCGACTCGAGTATCTCGGTGGTACGGGCCACACACCGACGCAGTGCGCGGTGCACGCCCTCCTGGCCGCCGCCCCGGGCCGCCACCGCGTCCGGACACAGTGCCGGGTCGAGCCGCAGCGCGATCCACACCAACTGCGTGGCCGGTACCAGCCCGGCGGACAACTGCTGGTACGAGGTGGTCGTACCGATCCGCTCAGCCAGCAGCCCGGAGGGCGCCGGCACGGTGTGCAGCAGGACCTGCACGGCGGCCAACCGGATGTCGTCCACGGCCAACACGTCGGCCAGCGCACCGACCGGCAGCCTCGGGGTGGCCGACTGCCGGGGGAGCAGGTCGTCGTCGCCGTGCACCTCGACCAGGGCGGTCCATGCCTGACCGTCGGTCACCAGACCCAGTTGTTCACCACCCCGACCCTCGGCGGCCACCACGTCCAGGTCGGGCACCAGTTCACGTAACGGCACCAGTCGCGGATCGACCTCCGGATCGACCACGGCCCGGGGCACCCGCCACCAGAACCGCCAGCGCATGGCGATCACCTGGTACAGCCAGCGACCACCCACCGGGGTCAACGTGAGCACCACCACCACGCCGGCCAGACCGACCCCGACCCAGCGCCACCAGTACCGGGTGGACAGTCCCCACAGGACCCCGGCGGCGGCGACCTGCCAGGCGACCACCTGGCCGGTGGTCACCGGACCGATCCGACCACGCCCGCGGTCCACCGTCGGCCGTACCGGGACCGGTGCCGACCTGGTATGCCTGACCTGTCGGGGTTGCGAACTCCCGCGCTCAGGTCGGGTGGGATCCTGCACGGCGGCCATCGCGGCGGCCCCTCCTCGCTCGTCGTCCCGTGCTGTGGTCGTCGCCGGCGATCCGGACGGCCCCGAGAAATCAGCCACACCACGGGTCGGTGACGGGGCCTATCGTAGAACGCACAGCGTAACTACCAGAGCCGTCGACCCACGGCTTCGGAGGTGAAATGCAGACCCGGCGCGACCAACTCCAGGCATACCGGTTCGTGACCAGGCGGGTTATGGCGGCGCTCCTGCACGGTGAGCCGGACACTCCCGAGTCACCGATGCGCAAGTTGGTCGTCGCCACATTCTCCGGGGTGATGGTCGCGGTGTTGACCGTGGCGGCATTCGGCGTGTGGGGCCTGTTGAAACCCGGTGGCGGCACGCAGTCCATCGAGGAACCGGGCACGCTGATCATCGAGAAGGGGACCGGCACCCGGTACGTGTTCAACCCGCAGGACCACATGCTGCACCCGATGCTCAACTACACCTCGGCGCGGCTCTACCTCAACAGCGACACCATCACCGAGCGCACGGTGTCCCGCGAGTCACTGTCGCGGTACCGGCGCGGGGTGACCCTGGGTATCCCCGGGGCGCCCGAGTCGCTGCCGGACGCCACGGCGCTGGTGACCCGGCCCTGGTCGGTGTGCAGTCGGATGGAGCGCACCGCCGGTGGCGCACCCCGGTCCACGGTGACCCTGCTGGCCGGGCGTGATCCCGGCGGTACCGAGATCGGGAAGGACGAGGCCGTGGTGGTCCGGGCCGGGGTCGACCAGTACTGGGTGATCTGGCACAACCAGCGACTGCTGGCCGACGCGACCACGATCAAGGTGTTCAACCTCGCGCAGGAACCGCCGGTCGGCCCGGCCTGGTTGAACGCACTGCCGGTCGGCCCCAACTTCAAGCCACCGCGGGCGCCCGGGCTGGGTACCCCGGCCGGATTCCAACTCAACGGCGTCACGCCCCTGGTCGGTCAGGTCTACGCCTCCACCATCGTCAGCGGCGGCAAGAAGTACTACCTCGTACTCGCCGACGGGTTGGCCCCGATCTGGGAGACCGAGGTGGCACTGCTGTTCGGTGACTCGTCCACCCGCCGTGCCTACCCCGGTAAGGAACCGGCCGCGCTCACGGTCGACCCGGCGTCGGCCAACAGCAACCTGTCCGACACCGCGGTGTCCAACAACGCGTTACCGCACACCCTGCCCACGCCGGCGAACCTGTCCGAGGGCGACTCGACCACGCTGTGCGCCACCTATCCCGACCCGAAGAACAAGCCGGACCAGGTTCGGGTCACCCAGGGCGGCGACATACCGGCGTTGTCCGACCAGGAGAGCGGAGCGGTCGGCACCGGAGCCGGTGCAGGTTCGGTGGACCAGGTGCTGCTGCCGCCCGGTGCGGGCGCCCTGGTCGGTCTGGTGCCCGGTACCCACCAACTCGACCGGGTGCAGACCTACTACCTGATCACCGAACAGGGAGAGCGGTTCCCGTTCCGGTCCGCCGACCTGGTGGCCAGACTCGGATACGACACCAGCGCGGCGGTGCCCATGACGTCCAGCCTGCTCGGGCTCATCCCCGAGGGCCCGATCCTGGACACCGCGGCGGCCGGCACTCCGGTGCAGATCGTGGCGCGCCAGTCACCGATCCCGACGCCGTCGACCAGGTGAACCGTGGCACACCCTCCTTCGGACCTCACCGTTACCCCCAGTTCGCGCCATCGATATACAAAGGCCTGGCTCACCAGCGAGGCCGAACCGTACAGTCGTAGTCATTCGCATCCGACCGTACCGACGTCGCATCACCGTCTGGTTGAATCACCCGGACCCGGCACCGCGACGACGGAACCAGGTCGGACCGTGGAACGTCGCAGTAACGTCCGGGCATTCGGCTGACCTGGCCGGAAGCCAGCGGAGAACCAATGTCCTCCGAGCGGACCTCGGGGGCAGTCTGTGGAGGTAGGAGTGGCCGGAGACTCGGCAGTTGATCGGGCACAGATGCAGATCGCGGCGAACAAGGTGGAGTCCGCCGCACAGACGATCCAGGGCATCCAGAGCAAGCTCCAGGGTCACAAGGCCGAACTGCGGTCGGGCTGGGACGGCAAGGCGGCGATGAAGTTCGAGCAGGTCTTCACCGCCTGGGACGCGGACTTCCGCAAGGTCCTCCAGGCCCTGGAGGGCATGCACGAGAAGCTGGTCAGCACGCGGATCCAGTACGAGCGCACCGAGGACGAGCAGGAGGCGGCGGCGGCGAGGATCGACTCGCTGCTCAACAACTGACCGGTCCACGCATCCACCAGCCTGACTCATCCCGTACGAAGGGTTTCTGACGGTGAGTGACTACACCCGGGCAAACTTCGGCCAGCTCCAGCAGTCCCAGGCCGACTTCGGCCTGTCGCTGCGCACCCTGGAAAACACACTGGACGACCTCGAGAAGGACCTGCAGGCCCACCTGGCCCAGTGGGACGGCGACGCCCAGTCGGCGTACTACGTGGCCAAGCAGCAGTGGGAGAGCGCCGCGCAGCACATGGCGCTGGTGCTCCAGCAGCTCGGCGCCGTGATCGGCGAGGCACACGAGAACTACAGCGCCGCGGAGCGCGCGAACTCCGGGATCTGGGGCTGACCCCACCCTGATCGCGGGCTCCGACCGACGAGCCACACCGCCGGCCGGAGCCCGCGATCGACCAGTCGGCGCCATACGTGTCGGGGGCCATCTCGGCCACCCAGCGCGAACGCTTCCGGGAGCAGGGAATCACGATGGGAAGACCAGATGAGTCGGCGGGCCCGACCTCGAACTGGCCTGGGTTGACCGCCAACCCCAGGGACGTCAGATTCGATCCGACCGAGATGAACAAGGTCGCGGACGCGCTCCAGGCCGACCTCAACCAGTACAAGGAAGTCCTACAGCAGCTCACCGACCCGACCACCGGCACTGATCTGTCCACCCGCGACCTGGGCGACTGGGATGTGGCCCGTGACCTCGCCCTGGCCGCACACAAGGCACACCAGGGCACAACCCAGTACCTGCAGGAGTTCCTCCAGCAGTACCAGAACGTCATCAACGCGATCCGCAGGTCATCCGGAAACTACGCGAAGGCCGAGCAGAACACCACAGCCCTGGTCAACCAGCTCCAGGCGAGCCCGAGTGGCCCGCCGGCGACACCGCCGGCGACACCGCCGACGCCGACCCGGACCTCGTCGTTCGGCTGATCGGGCGGAGGAGAACGAACGATGGGCAAGAACAAGGGGCAGTACCCGGTCACCGACAGTGGCATCCGAACCGGTACACCGGAGAACTATGGCAAGACCGACGACGTCAGGAAGATGCTGCTCGCGACCAATCCGACCCATGTCACCCAGGCCGGCAAGACCTACCGGTCGGTGGCCGACCGGCTGCGGGATTCGATGACCCTGCTGGAACGGCAGTCCCGCACGCTCGCACAGCACTGGTCGGGCAGCGACAGTTCGGTCAAGGCCCAGCAGGCACTGAAACTGTTGCACGGACAGAGCAGCGAACTGTCCACCAAGAGCTACCTCTTCGCTTCCACGTTCGAGCAGTGCGGCACGGACTACCTGCAGTGGTACCAGGACCACATCCCCGGCAACGGGACGTTCCACACCGGTGGCGACGACGAGTACGCACAGCAGTACCTGCAACGGCTGAACGTCCGGTACCAGCAGATCTTCTCCTACCTGCCCTCGACGGTGGAGAAGAACCTGCCCAACGTCGGAGGCACATCCAATTGGGGTGGGTACGACCCTGTGGCACCGCCCAAGCCCAACGTCGGCCCTGGCGGACCGGGCACCCCGGGTGGTGGTGGCCCACTTCCCACCGACCCGTTCGGCTCACCCGGCGGGTTGGCCGGCCCGGGCGGTGTGCCCTCCGGTCCGGGAATCACGCCGTCGTCCTGGGGCGACCCCAGCTTCACCGACCCGGTCGTCCCGCCGGGTGGACCGGGTGGTCTGGGCGACCTGGATGACGGGTCGACCTCCCTGGCTGGCTTCGATCCGCCCGGCTCCACCGGCGGTTACGGCTCCGGTGGCTACGGCAGCGGAGGCCTCGGTTCGACCGGTGGCTACGGGTCGGGTGGTTACGGGTCGACCGGCGGCTACGGCAGCGGAGGCCTCGGCTCGGCCGGTGGCTAC
>DATCWR010000507.1:0-14770 GCA_036566245.1 Mycobacteriales bacterium
AAGGGCGCGAAGCTGGCGGTCGACGAGTGGAACAAGGCTGGTGGGATCAACGGTCGGAAGATCCAACTCGATGTCTTCGACGACCAGGGCGACCCGACGGTCGGCACCAACCTGGCCCGCAAGATCGCCAGCGAGGGCTACATCGCGATGATCGGCACGTCGGAGAGTGCGGTGACCCTGGCCATGGCGCCCATCCTCCAGCAGGAGGGGATCCCGAACATCACCTCTGGGCAGGCCCCGGCGTTGGCCGAACTCAAGAGCCCGTTCCTGAATCTGAACGGTCCCACCAGCAGCACCTACGACGAGACGCTGGCCAAGTACATCGTGGACCAGAAGAAGATCAGCAAGATCGCGATGATCAGCAACAACGGTGGCTACGGCAAGGGTGAGCACGACGCGTTCACCGAGGCACTGTCCAACCGGAGCATCACACCGTTGGCCGACCAGGTGGTCACCACCGACCAGAAGGACTTCAGTGCCGCGTTGACCGCCATCCGCCAGAAGAACCCGGAGCTCGTCTTCATTGGTGCCGAGGAGGTCCAGGGTGGCCTGATCGTCAAGCAGGCCCGTGATCTGGGTATCACCGTGCCGTTCGCGGGTGCCTCACCGCAGGGCACGCCCGTCTTCATCGAGACCGCCGGCGCCGCGAACGCGGAGGGCACCATCGTCAGCTCACCGTACCTGAGCAACGACACGAGTGACGCGGCGCGCAAGTTCGCTGCCGCCTACAAGGCGACCTACAACGAGGAAGCTGAACTACACGGCGCCAAGGCCTACGACGGCACCAACATCGTGTTGACCGCGCTCAAGACCAGCAACGTCGCGACCGGACGGGCGTTGGCCGACGCGATCCGGGCCACCAGGTACCAGGGCCTGCTCGGAGAGTTCGCCTTCGACGAGACCGGGGTCGGCATCTTCGCCACGTCAATCGGGACCATCACCAAGGGGCAGTTGGTCGCGGTCAGCTGATCTGGGCTGGCTATCTGGGCCATCCCGGGTCATCCGGCCGGCCGTTGTCCCGGTCGGCCGGATGACCCCTCCCAATCAACGGCGCGAAGGCCCATCCACCGAATCCGGTTCGGCGATCCCCGCTCGGGGAGCGCGATGGGAACGGCCGTCGAGTCAGGCACAGGGGAGAGGGTATGCAGGTCTTCCTTCAGACAGTCATCGGCGGACTGAGCCTCGGGGCGATCTACGCCCTGGTCGCGATGGGCTTCACGCTGGTGTACCGCACCATGGGGTTGGTCAACTTCGCGCATGGCGACGTGGTGATGGTTGGCGCGTACGTGGCATCCACCTTCTACATCACCGCGAAACTGCCGTTCGCGCTCGCCATGGTCGTGGCGGTGGTGGTGACCGGACTCATCGGCATCATCATCGAGCGGGTACTCCGTCCGCTGGAGAACCAGGACTTCGACCTGATGCTGATCGGCACCATCGGCTTCGGCATCATGTTGGAGGCGTTGGCGACCATCATCTGGGGTGCCACCGGTCGAGCGGTCCCGTCGCCGGTGCCAGCCGCGCCACTGAACGTGCTCGGGGTGCGGATCCGGACCTACGACCTGGCAGTCCTGGCCATCGGTGCGCTGGCCATGGTGCTGTTGGTGTTCTTCCTGCATCGCACCAAGCGGGGTGTGGCGATGCAGGCGGTGGCAATGGACTACGAGGCCGCCACAGCGGTGGGCATTCACGTGGGACGCAGCAACGCGATCGCCTTCGCGGTCGGGGCCGGGTTGGCCGCCCTGGCCGGTGGCCTGATCGGCCCGTTGCTCTACGTACATCCGGTGATGGGGATATCCCTGGGAATCAAGGGCTTCGCCGCGGCGATCCTCGGCGGTTTTGGCAGTGTTCCCGGCGCGATCGTCGGCGGCGTGGCCATCGGGCTGCTCGACTCGTTCGCCGCCGGCCACTTCCAGGGGTACTCCGAACTGGTCACCTTCGTGGTGTTCACCGTACTCATCATGATTCGTCCGACCGGAGTCTTTGGCGAGAGGACGGTGAACCGCGCTTGAAACGCCGCGTCGCTTCGTTCATCCTGATGGCGGTGGCAGCCTGGCTGTTGCCGTACGGACTGGACCAGTACGCGATCCACGTGATCGACGTCGCCATCGTCTTCGCACTGCTGGCGATCGGTCTCGGCCTGGCCATGGGCATCGCCGGCCAGATCAACCTGGCGCAGGTGGCGTTCTTCGGGGTCGGTGCCTACGCCACCGCGGTGTTGACCACCCACTCCGGGCTGGGATTCTGGACTGCGGCCGTGCTCTCGATACTGGGCACGGTGGTCATCGGGCTGCTCGTCGGCATGCCGGCACTGCGGGTCCAGTCGCACTACCTGGGCATCGTGACCCTCGGGCTGGCGATCGGCTTCACCAACTGGGCCACCAACTCACCGCTTGCCGGTGGTGCCTCGGGCATCTCCGGTATCCCGGTACCGCCGCTGTTCGGCATCGATCTGTCCAGCGAGTACCTGTTCTACTACCTGGAACTGGTCACGTTCGTCGTCGCGCTGGGATTCGGGATATTCGTGGTGCGGGCTCCACTGGGCCGGCGGATGCGGGCCATGCGTGATGACGCACTGGCCGCCGGCGCGGTCGGCGCGGAGGTACCCGCCCTGCGCATGGCTGCGTTCGGCCTGGCCAGCGTGTACGGCGGGTTGGCCGGCGTGCTGTATGCCGGTCTCATCCGCTACGTCGCGCCGGAGACGTTCAGCATCGGCAACATGTTCCTGCTGCTCGCCATGGTCATCGTCGGCGGCCGACAGAGCCTGGTCGGATGCGTCATCGGCGCCGCGGGACTGTCGCTGGTCCGCGAGGCGCTCGTCGATGTGTCGACCTACGCGCAACTGGCCTACGGCGCCGTGGTGGTCCTGACCGTCGTGTTCGTCCCGACCGGCCTGGCCGGCGTGCCAAGCCGGATACGGTCGGTCTGGCGCCGGCATCAGACGGTCGAGAGCGCGGTGCTCGGGCCGTTCCAGCCGTACCCGCCGAAGGGTGAGGTGCAGAATGACGGTGAGCCGGTCCTTGAGGTTCGCGGGATCGGCAAGCGGTTCCGCGGCCTCGCCGCGCTCACCGACGTGTCGCTGCGGGTGGACGGGGGTGAGATCCGTGGCATCGTCGGTCCCAACGGTTCGGGTAAGACCACCCTGTTCAACGTCATCAGTGGCCTGTACAAGCCGACCAGCGGGCAGGTGCTGATCGCCGGTCAGGTCGCCTCCGGACGGCCGCCGTATCGCCTGGCCCACGCGGGGCTGGCCCGTACCTTCCAGAACCTGCGACTGTTCGGCAACCTGTCGGTACGCGAGAACGTGCTGGTCGGCCTGGACCGCAGCCGGGTGCGTGGGATCTGGCGTTACCTGCTGTGGCCGGTTGGCGTCTGGCGTTTTGATCGCCAACTCCGGCGTACCACCGAGGACCTGCTGGCACGCTTCGGGCTCACCGGTTTCGCTGACGCGCTGCCCGGCTCACTGCCCTACGGGATCCAGCGTCGGGTGGAGATCGCCCGCGCGATGGCTGCCGGGCCGAGCCTGCTGCTGCTTGACGAACCGGCCGCCGGCCTCAACGGTGAGGAGGTCCACCAACTCGCCGAGATTGTCCGGTCCATTCGCGACAGTGGTGTCACGGTGGTCATAATCGAACACAACATGGGGCTCGTGATGTCCCTGTGCGACCAGGTGACGGTGCTGGCCAACGGGGGAGTGATCGCCGAGGGCACCCCCGCGGAGGTCGCCCGTGCGCCCCAGGTCATCGAGGCCTACCTGGGCGACTCGGCGATGAGCGAGGACCTGCCCGCTCCGATCGGGACGGAGGCCTGACGATGAGCAACACGCTGAGCCAGACGGTGAGCCAGACGCTGAGCGTCGAAGGCCTGACGGTCAACTACGGAGGAGTGTGCGCGGTCCGGTCGGTGAGCCTGACCGTGGAGGCCGGGCAGGCGGTCGGGTTGATCGGTGCGAACGGCGCGGGCAAAACCTCCATGCTCAGGGCACTGATGGGCCTGGTGCCTCGTACCGCCGACGCGATCCGGTACGGCGAGCATGATCTGACCCGGGTCAGGGCCCGCGACATGGTCCGGCACGGTGTCGGGTACGTGCCGGAGGGGCGGCATGTGTTCGCCGGCCTGCCGGTGGAGAAGAACCTTCTGCTCGGTGCGTACGCCCTTCCGTGGACCGGGCAGGTCCGGTCCACCCTGGCCGAGGTGTACGAGATGTTTCCGGTCCTGGGTGAGATGCGTAACCGGCTGGCCGGTGCGTTGTCGGGCGGTCAGCAGCAGATGCTCGCGATCGGCCGGGCACTGATGTCGCAACCGCGGCTGCTGCTGCTCGACGAGCCTTCCATGGGTCTGTCACCCAAGCTGGTCGAGGACATCGTGGCGGTGCTACAGCGGCTGAGTCGGGAGGGTATGACCCTGCTGCTGGTGGAGCAGAACGCCAAGCTCACCTTCGAGGTGACCACCGACTGCCTGGTGATGGAGAACGGTGAGGTGGCCATGACCGGCACCTCGCGGGAACTGAGCCGCGACCCGCGGGTACGCCGCATCTACCTCGGGCTGTGAAACCGCCAACTGCCGTGCCCATCCGCGACCCCGCCCGCTGAGTGTCTGTGGGTCCAAGGCCTCGGGGTGCCGAGAGCGACACGGTGGGTGGGATCGGCGAACCGTCCTGTCTCTGACCGCGGACCAACCATCACCTGTCACTTCCATATCCCGGTACAACGGCCGTCTGACCCGTCGGCGCCGGGGCGACATGCCGGTGCTGGGCGGCCGAGTCCGCCCAGCACGCCGCCCCGGCGCCGTCATGCGGTACCGGGGCGGCGTTCAGCGGCAGGTTCAGCGGCAGAAGGGGGTCTGGCCCATCGCCGACTGGATACCGCCGACGAGCATCTTCTGGAACTCCTGGGCGCCCGGGAAGGACCCGTCGGTGGAGAAGTCCCTGGCATCGTGGCCCATCGTGGTCAGCCACGCGCGGCCGCCGTCGTAGTACTGGCACCAGGCGACCGGGTGGAAGTCACCGTGTCCGGGATGGCCCATCGATCCGGTGGTGCCCTGGGTCAGAGTGTCCTCGTCGACGGTCGCCAGGAACCGGACATGCGACGGGAACGGCATCAGGTTGTACCACTCGTCGCTGAAGTCCCAACGGTTCGGCAGCTCGGCCGTCGACACGTCCTTGTGGTCGGTGACCTGGACGGTGCCGGGCTGGTTGTGCCCGTGGTCGTAGTAGTTCGTGCCTCCGAGCAGACCCTCGTACCACGGCCAGTTGTACTCGGTGCCGAACGCGTTGTGCACACCGACGAAGCCGCCGCCGCCGCGGATGTACTGCCGCAGCGAGGTCTGCGCCGCATCATCGAGGGTGTCCCGGGAGGTACTGAAGAAGATCACCGCGTTGTACGCGAACAGTTTCCGGGGGGTGGACAACTGGGCCACGTCCTCGGTGTAGTCGACGGCGAAGCCGTTCTCCTGACCCAGCCTGACGACCGAGTTCTGCACCACGTTGGCATCAGACAGCGGGGGGTTGAGGCCCGGAGCCAGAGCGGGGCCGAGGTCGGCGTGCCGGGGGCCGGCGGTGCGGGTGTAGAGCAGCACCTTGTAGCCCTCGCTGGGGTCGAAGTTGCCCCAGTCGTGGTAACAGATCGGGTCGGTGCCCCGGCAGACACCGTAGTCGGGGTCGCCCAGGCTCTGGGCGCCGTCGTCGTGGTTGTTGGCGGCCGGGTGTGCCGAGCTGGGTAGCCCGGTCACCACCAGGAACGCGGCCGTGGTGAGCACGGTCGTGACAGCGCTCATGATGGCGGTGACCATCACTTTTGATGGTTTCTTCACAGCAGGGGTGCTCCTCTCCTGGGGACATGCGGTCGAGTCCGTCCTGAGGTCCGCCTAGTGGACCATTTGTTCCACCTAGAGGTTTACCGGGCAAAGATATCGGCGTTGGATTGATTGCACAAGAAGTAATGCGGCCGATATTCGCGCACTATCAGAGATTGATAAGTCCAGCTTCCGGTGCGATGTCCGCTCCGGACTTCGCGAGAAGCGACCGATGGGCCGCGCTGTGAGCCACTGGATTGGTGTTGTTCAGGTGGGTGAACAGGTAACGCGGGCCACGGTGTGCGCGCAGCAGTGGCAGGGTCTCCTCGATCGGCAGATGCCCCATGCCGGCTGCCGGCCGGGACAGCCCGGTCTGTCGGGCCATCTCGTCGGAGGTGAAGAACGTGCCGTCGAGTACGACGACGTCGGCCTCGGCCACGGCTGAGTCGACCGCCGGTGTCCAGGAGGCGAGGCACGGCACATACACCAAAACCCCGCCGCCATCGACGTCGACGAACCGGTACCCGACCACCCAGTCGGCGCCGGGTTGTCCGGCGGCGTAGCGCGGCCTGCGTTCGCCCACCGTGAAGGCGGTAGCGGTCAGGCCCCCGTCGAGTTGTAACGGTTCGCCATCCACCACGGTTCGTCGGTCGACCGTGGTGTACCGGTCGAGTACCGTCCCCGCGAGCAACGCCCGGTGTACCGGTGCGGTCGCGTACACGACAAGGCTGCCGGCTTCGCGAAGTAGGAACAGGCCAAGGGTGTGGTCGAGTTCGGCGCTGGTCAGCAGGACCCCGCGTATCGGCGTGTCTCGCGACCCCGGGTCGGGCGCGAGTTCCGGTGTGCGCAGTAGTTGGGTGCGCAGGTCCGGCGAGGCATTCACCAGGTACCATGCTCGGCCGTCGCCACTGACGGCGAGGCAGTCCTGGGTACGCTCGGTGCCCTCCCGCCTGGCCCGCGCGCACCCGTCACAGGCGCAGTTCCACTGCGGCAGGCCGCCACCTGCCGCAGTGCCCAGAAAACGGACCTTCACTCCATCCGCCGGGGTACTGCGACCGCCGCGGTGTCCGGCGGCCGCAGCCTGGTGACCAGGTCGTGGTGCGGCGACAGTGAACACACCGGGTCGGTCGCCGCCGGGTCGCCGACCAGTTGGAACGCCTGGCAGCGACAGCCGCCGAAGTCCACCTCGCGCAACTCGCAGCTCCGGCACGGATCGGGCATCCAGTCCGTGCCACGGAAGCGGTTGAACGCCGGTGAGTCGAACCAGATGTCGGCAACCGACTGGTGGCGCGCGCTGGGTATCTCCATACCGGGTAGTTGGGCCGCGGCGAGGCAGGGAAGGACGTCCCCGTTCGGCGCCACCACCAACTGCCGGCTGCCCCAGCCGTACATGCACGGCTTCGGTGTGTCGTTGTGGTAGTCGGCCAGCACGTGCACGATCTCCATCTGGCCGCCGTAGAGCCGCCGCGCTGTTGCCGCGTCTCGTTCGGCCGTCCTCACCTGTTCCATGGTGGGCATCAGTGCGGCGCGGTTACGCAGCGCCCAGCCGTAGAACTGGGTGTGTGCCAACTCGACCCGGTCCGCCCCCAACGAGGCGGCCAGTGCCGCGATGTCCAACAGCCGGTCGACGTTGCCCCGGTGCAGGACCGTGTTGATGGTCAGGGGCAGACCGTGCTCCCGTACCTGGCGCGCAACCGCGAGCTTGCGTTCGTGCGCCGGGAAACCGGCCACCGCGTCGCCTTCCAGGGCACGAATGTCCTGGATGGACAACTGGAAGTTGTCCAGACCAGCGTCGACCAGTCCGGGCAGTGTCCGGGCCGAGGACGGGATGCCGCTGGTGATCAGGTTGACGTACATGCCCAGTCCCCGGGCATGGCGGACGAGGTCGGGAAGGTCCCGGCGCAGCAGTGGTTCGCCGCCGGAGAAGTGAACCTGCAGCACGCCCATCGCGCGGGCCTCGTCGAGCACCCGGCGCCACTGGTCGGTGGTCAGCTCCTGGCGGTAGTCGGCGAGGTTGAGCGGGTTGGCGCAGTAGGTGCAGTGCAACGGGCATCGATAGGTCAGCTCAGCCAACAGACCCAGTGGAGCCGGTGACCGAGCCGGTGACCGAGCCACGGACGGGCTGGAGTCCGGCATGGACACCGGTCGACCGGTGCCGTCGGTGCTGAGCACCTGCCTGTCATGCAGGTCGGTCAGCAGGTCGAGCACATCGCTTACCGTCACGTCATCGTAGATCTGCCCAAGGTGGCGGGTGATGTCCGCCGCCGAGCGGTCCCCGTCGCACAGGGCGAGGACGGCCACGGCGGTCTCGTTGAGCATCAGGACGCCCTCGGGGTAGAGCAGAGCTACCTGGTCGCGTACCGGGTCGTGGGCGAGCCGAACCCCCCGGCGCAGGCCCGGCCGGCTCGTCGGGTTGACCGTCATGACCGGCCCGCGTAGTCGATGGCGTCGAGCATCGCGCCGAGCACATCGCACTTGAAGGCCAGTGCCGCCAGTGCCGCGTCCTGCTGGGTGCGGGTCACGCAGTGCGTGAGGACCAGGTCTAGCGTGTACTCGGCATCTTTTCGTACGAGTGGGATGCGCTTGTCGAAGTAGGCCGTCCCGTAGGGCTTGATCCAGCCGTAGTACTTCCGCCACGCATCCATCCGGTCGGACATGTGGTCGGGTGAGAACATCTCGGTCAGAGCGGCGGCAACGCTCTCGATCCACGGTCTGGTCTGGCAGAAGTGCAGGTAGCTGTCGACCGCGAAACGGGTACCGCGCAGTACGTGCCGCTCGTCGAGTACCTCCTCGGCGCTGAGGCCGACCGCGTCGGCGAGGGCGAGCCAGTCGCCCAGCCCACCCTCGCTTTCGCTGTGCCCATCATGGAATGTCAACCGGTCGACCCACACCCGACGGATGTCCGCGTGCGGACAGTTGGCGATGATGGCGGCGTTCTTGCGGGCCAGGTTGTTCTGGTAGTACCAGCGGTTGGCCACCCACCGACGGATCTCATCGGGGCTTGCCCCCCCGGCGTGCAACCGCCGGTGGAACGGGTGGCTGTCCCAGTAACGCCCATGCAGCCCGCGTAGCGCCGTGGCGAACTCGTCGCGGTTCAGCGACCGTTCCACTTGACACTTCCGGCGTAGGCGGTGATTTCCGCCCGTGTCTCGAAGCACACCGCCTGTGGCCGTGCCCAACTGCGGCGGGTGGGAGCGGTGGTCGTGGGCGGGGACTGGAGGGTCGTTGCTGCCATGGCGCGATCTCCTTCACTCTCATCTGGTCCACTACGCGGACCATATGGGCCGCCTAGAGGTTTTGATCAAGATACCCCCGGCCGACTGGCCCGGCAAGACTCAAACGCGCCGACGGTTCTCGGCATTCGGGTCTTGTGACGCGTGGTGCACAGGTCTATCTTCACGTCCATCATGTCCATCACGCGGAACAATAGGTCCGTCTAGTGGACCTCGAAGGTAGCAGGAGCAACTGCCAGGCCGAGTCCGTCAGACGAGAGGACAAGCCATGAGTAACAACCGCCAGAACACCGCACACGCGGTGGAGGCCGGGCCGAGCGAGGTGACGCGGAATGACTGAGCTGGAGCGCCGAGACGTACTCAAGGGAGCGGCCCTCACCGTCGTTGGCGTGACCGTGGCACAGGGCCTGGCAACCGAGGCAAATGCTGCGCCGCCGGTGACCGCGCCTGCGGACGACCTGCCGGCGCGACTGCCGATCTTCGCGCGACCGGGTGGCCGGGACTTCCCCAAGGTCGGGGGTAACCTCGGCAACCAGAACTACTCGGGGCTCACCGGCATCCATCACGGCAACGTGCGCGAGCTGTCCGGGGCCTGGGTCAACCGGATCGAGGGTGGCCTCACCACCGGAACCAACCAGAGCACCGCCGTGGCGGCGGACGGCGTGCTGTTCATCGAGTCTGCTCTCGGTAACGTCCATGCCGTCGACGGAAAGACCGGCAAGACAAAGTGGGTCTACAAGCAGACCCGCGGCACGATCGTCCGCCGCGGGGTCGCTGTCGGCCAGGGCATGGTCTTCACCAAGGGGCGCGGAAACTGGGTCATCGCGCTTGACCAGCAGACCGGTGCGGTGGTCTGGGAGAAGCAGATCGACGGTTACGGCAAGGTCGAGAAGGTCGCCGTGACCTACCACGACGGCATCCTCTACCTCGGTACCAACGACGGCGACCGGGGAGCAGCGCTGGCCGTGGACGCCAGCAACGGTGATCTGCTCTGGCACTTCTGGGGTGCACCCGGCCCAGGTGAGTTCGGCAACGACACCTGGGAGGGGGACTCCTGGAAGGTCGGTGGCGCCACCCCGTGGCAGCACTGCGCGATCGACCCTGAACTGGGCCTTGTCTACTGGGCGTTCGGCAACCCCCGAGGGAGCCGCTCCTCACAGGACGGCTCGGAGCGAGCCGGTCTGAACCTGTTCTCCGCCTCGATCGTCGCGATGGACATGAAGACCGGCGAGTACCGGTGGCACTTCCAGTCGGTGCACCACGGCATCTGGGACATGGACAACAACATGCCCCCGGTCCTGGTCGACGCGAAGATCCACGGGAAGATGCGCAAGCTCGTGGTCTACGGCAGCAAGTCGGGCATGTACTACATCCTCGACCGCACCGACGGCTCGGCGCCGCTGGGTATCGACGAGGTTCCGGTCCCGCAGGACGCGAGGCAGAAGACATGGCCGACGCAGCCGGTCCCGCGGCAGGGCGCGTGGATCGAGACCCAACTGGTCGACCAGCCGCTGGGCACGGAGATCCCCGGTGACCCGAACCGGGCGGTGCCCAACTACGTCACGGGCCCGCTGTATGCCCCGTTCTGGGACATTCCAGTGCTGTCCACTCCCGCCCACGGCGGCGGCGCCTGCTGGAACCACCACTCGTACAGCCACCGCACCAAACTGGTGTACACCGGTTTCGGGTATGTCGCCGCGGCGCACTCGCTGACCGAGTCACGTAACGGTCTGCGGCCGCCCGGGGAGTACATGTCCGGCGGTATCGTCGCGGTCGACCCGACCACCAACCTGGTCAGGTGGCGCAAGCGGTTGCCGTACTCGGTGGCGCACGGCAACGGGATCCTGAACACGGCGAGCGGCCTGATGTTCATCGGGCAGCCCGACGGCAACCTGCTCTGCCTGGACGCCCACAACGGGAACGAGCTGTGGCGGTGGCAGACCGGCGCGGCGATCAGCAGCAGCCCGATCATGTACGAAGTGGACGGTGAGGAGTACCTGGCCGTCTATGCCGGCGGCACCCACATTCCCTACGGTGACTCGGCGCCGCGCGGCGACTTCCTGTGGTCGTTCAAGATCGGTGGCAGTGTCCCACCGGCGGCCACTCCGAATCCGCCCGACATCCGTGTACCGGTTTGGGGCCCTGGCCCGGTCGAGGGCAGCGTGGTCAACAACACCGTGGTGCTCGCCCGGACCTACGATCCGGTCACCGGTCAGGTCGGCACCCAGGAGTCCACCAAGCCCGACGCGATGGCGCCCACTCACCTGCGTGTTCCGGTCGGGACGACCGTCACCTTCGTCAACCCGGTCGACAACGTGAACGTCCACGGTGCCACCCAGTTCTTCGAAGGCCTCTTCGACGTCAAGCTCAGGCCGGGCGAGTCCTACACGTACCAGTTCACCGAGAGGGGTGAGTACTTCTTCAACGACTGCTACAGCCCACGGCCCACCGGCAAGGTCGAGGTCTACTGATCTGTGTGACCAAAGGAGGCCGCCGCGATGCCGCGGCGGCCTCTTGGTGACTCACGATGTGCGGGCCGGGAGTTGGTTGCCGACCTAGCCGCGATCGGCTGCGGGTCCGCCGGTTGCCAGATTCCGTCGGCGGGACAGCAGTGGAGGTACCGCGGCGGCCAGGCCGACCACCAGGACCAGGATCCCCCACCCGACGCCGTGGAAGTCGTCCACGCCGGCGGCGTGGTCGATCGAGTGGGTGCCCGGACCGGTCAGCGCCAACACGAACGCCATGCCGGCATACACGAACGGAACCTCGTAGCCGCCCATGTGCGCCCACAGGCCCTTGGCGAAGTTCGGCGCCGAGGCCACCGTCATGGTGCCGATCACGATGGCGGCGGCCACCGGCGTGGCCAACCCCACCGCCAACAGGGCCGCGGCGACCAGCTCGCAGGTCCCGGCCAGCAGCACCATGGTCCTACCCGGACGGAAACCCCACGCCTCGAACGCCGTCGCGGTTCCGTCCGGGCCGCCACCCCGGAACCACCCGAACAGCTTCTGGCTGGCATGCCCGAACAACAACCCGGCCAGCAACAGCCGCAACACAAGCAACCCAGCGCTCATGCGTGTCCTCGCTTCGCTCCGGGCACGCATGAGGCACGCCGCGCCCTGTGCCTTCTGATTCGCTCCGCCGGGTCTGCGCTCATGCGTGTCCTCGCTTCGCTCCGGGCACGCATGAGGCACGCCGCGCCCTGTGCCCATGATTCGTTCGCCGAGGCTCGCTCATGTCGTGATGTCCGGGTAGGGCAGGGAGAAGTGCGCCAGCCGGCGCGCGTACTCCAACTGGAACCCGAGCGGTTCGGTGTAGTCCCGCTCGAACATGGCGATGAACAGGGTCAGGGTGAGGAACGGGTGGGCGCCCAGCTCGAACAGCTTCGGGTAGTCGTGCGTGGACAGTGCGGCCCGCTCGGTGTCGTCGAAGCTCAGCCAGGTGCTGCGTTCGGCCGAGATGACGTTGAGGATCGCGTTGGCCCGCTCAGCCTCCCACCACGTCACGGTGCCGGCCGGGTCCTCCCGGTAACGCTCGACCAGTTCGGGATCGCGGTCGACGGTGAACAGAAACTTGTTCAACAGGTAGCGGCTCACGCGCATCCCCTCCTCACTTCGGGCGCGCACGAGGCACGGCGCGCACTGTGCCCATGATTCGCTCGCCGAGGCTCGCTCATGCGTGTCCTCGCTTCGCTCCGGACGCGCATGTGTGTTTCCTGATTCGCTCCGCCAAGGCTCCGCTCATGCCGGAACTCCGTTCGGGTACCAGGTGAAGTACGCCTCCATGGTGTGGAACAGGTCAAGGGTGTCGACGTGGTCGGCCTTGGCGTTCGCCCCGGCCACCCCCATCATCAGCATGAAGTCCATGAACCCGTGGGTGGCGTTACCTGGTGCGTGCAGGCTGTCCAGGGTCACCTCGGACAGGCAGCCCTCGATGTCGCCGTTGGCGATCCACTCGACCGCCCTGCGGTCGAACTCCGGGTCGGGTCCGTGCGGACCGAACTGGCGTGGCCCGCCCAGTTCCAGGGACAGGTGGCCGGTGCCGATGATGGCCACCCGCTGGTCACCGGGGGCGGACTCCACCAGTTGCCGGATGGTCTGTCCCAACTCGACGAACCGCTTCGGCTGTGGCATCGGCGGCGCGAAGATGTTCGTGTAGATCGGCACGATCGGCAGGTCCGCCTGCGGACGCAGCGTGATGATCGGGCAGGTGATGCTGTGGTCGATCCGCAGCTCGTTGCTGAACGCCAGGTCGAAACCGGCGTCGATGCCCTGCCGGAGGATGTGCGAGGACAGCGCCAGATCACCACGCAGGGTCATCTTCGGTAGCCCGAACTCGCGTTCCTCGTTGTACCAGTTCGCGTCGTACATGGGCGCGTTGCCGACCAGGAACTGCGGCATGTTGTCCAGCCACAGTTGGTGGAAGTGGTCGCTGCCCACCATCACCAGCACGTCCGGGTTGGCCCGGGTGAGGGTCTCCCGGAACTTCTCGATCTTGGCCACCCACTCGTCAGCGAAGGGCGGGCGGTCCGCACCGGTGGCCTTACTGGCCCGGTAGTAGAACGGGTGGTGGGTCGACGCGATGACCGCGACCAGTTCTGCCATGAAGACTCCTTCGTCTGACTGCGGTGCTACTCCGGTGCCGCTGGTGTCCTGGTGCCGCTGGTGGCGCTGGGAACTGTCACTGTGCTGTCGCTGTGGGTCACCGGTCCGGGTGGGTTCTGGCTCGGGCCGGCCACGGCCGTCACCTCGGTTCTACTCGGGCCGCTGGGCGTCCGTGCCATCCGGGGGCACGTAGGTGGCGTTCCGGTCCACCGACATGTAGACGTCCATGCCGATCGGGCGGCGGTTCTCCTCGGCCAGTTGACCCAGCAGGCCCGCGGCCCGGGCCAGCAGCGCGAAACCGCGCAGCATGTCGATCGGCAGTCCCAGGTCGGCCAGCGCGGCGCCCACCACGCCGGCGCCGTTGAGCGGCAGGGTCCGGCCGAGCACCTGCGGGTGCACCCGACCGATCGCCTCGAACAGCCGCAGGTGCGGGCCGCGCAGACCCTCCTCCTCGGCGATGGCCAGCATCACCGGGGTGCGCGGGTCCCCGTCCTTGTGGTTGGGGTGCCCCAACCCGGGCACGAACCGGTGCGCCGCCCTGGCCTCCCGTACCGCGCTCAGCGCCAGGGCGTCCCAGGCGTCGTTGTCCGCGTCGGTGTTCCCGGGCAGGGTGCCACCCTGCTCCACCACCCCGGCCAGCACCTTCGCCAGGAACTGCCCGGCGTCCTCGGTGACCCCCAGGAACCGCGACCCGCCACCGAGCAGGCCGGAGGCCAGCGCGCCCTGGAGCGAGTCGGGTGCGGACAGGTAGGTCAGCCGCGCGGCGATCGCGGTCGGGGTGAACCCGTGGTCGGCCAGGGCCACCAGGCACGCCTCGAAGACCCGGACCTCCGACGGGGTGGGTCGGCGGGTGGTGACCAGCCAGAACGCCAGTTCGCCGAACCCGACCTTGCCCATCAGGTCGGAGGCGAGGTTCTGGCCGAGCAACGAGATGGTGGTGGCGTTGGAGGTGCCCAACGAGGTGGGGTAGCTCGGCACCGGCCGGGAGCCGGCGGGGTTGGTCTGTTCTGGGGCGGTCACCGGGTCTCCTCGGGTTCGACGGAGGACAGGGTCTGGGCGTCCGACGGGCCGCCGCCGGCCGGGCCCGAGGCTGGTCCGTGGGTTGGCCGGGGGGCCGACAGCCAGGCGCGTAGCTCGTCG
>DATCWR010000510.1:0-12914 GCA_036566245.1 Mycobacteriales bacterium
CAGGCCGTGTTGGACGCGGCCCGTCGGGCCTTCGCCCAACACGGGTACGACCATGCCTCGCTACGGGCCATCGCGGCCGAGGCCGGGGTCGACGCCGGCATGGTCCGACACTTCTTCGGAGACAAGGAGGGACTGTTCCGGGCAGCCATGGAACTGCCGTTCGATCCGGCCCAGGCCCTTCCCGCCCTGCTCGAACCCGGTCTGGACGGTCTGGGTGAACGGATCGTCCGATTCTTCCTGTCGGTGTGGGAGACCGAGCAGGGTGCGGCGCCGTTCGTCGCGCTGCTGCGCGGGGCCACCGGCCACGAGCAGTCCGCCGGGATGCTGCGCGAGTTCGTCAGCCATGCCCTGGTCGGGCGGATCGCCGCCGCCCTGGACCGGCCCGACCCGGTGTTGCGGGCCACCCTGGTGGGCAGTCAACTGGTCGGGCTGGGACTGGCCCGTTACGTCGTACGTATCGAACCGCTGGCCTCGCTACCGGTCGAACAGGTGGTGAGCGCACTCGGCCCGACCGTGCAGCGATACCTGACCGGCGATCTCGCCTGACCGCCTGCTCAGCTACGCTGCTGCGCGGCCCACGACGCGTACAACCGGGCGTAGGGGCCTGGTTCGGTGACCAGCCTGTCGTGTGGGCCCCGTTGGGCGATCCGCCCCGAGTCGACCACGATCACCTCGTCAGCCGACTCCGCGGTGGACAGTCGGTGCGCGATCGAGATGGCGGTACGGCCCCGGGTCAGCGACGCCAACGCCCGGGCCAGCCGCACCTCGGTGGCCGGATCGACCGCCGAGGTGGCCTCGTCCAACACCAGTACGTCCGGGTCGGCCAGGTAGGCACGGGCGATGGCCACCAGTTGGCGCTCACCGACCGACAGCGCTCCACCCCGCTCCCC
This sequence comes from Mycobacteriales bacterium, assembly GCA_036566245.1. Classification (GTDB taxonomy): domain Bacteria; phylum Actinomycetota; class Actinomycetes; order Mycobacteriales; family DASULA01; genus DASULA01. Next base: position 891 of record DATCWR010000510.1, read on the forward strand.
CACCGGGGTGGCCACACCGTGCGGCAGGCTGGCCAACCAGTCGCCCAGACCCAGTGACGCGAAGGCGGCGGCCACCTCGTCGTCGGTGGCGTCCGGCCGGCCGTAACGGACGTTGTCGGCCACCGTGGCGTCGAACAGGAAGCCATCCTGCGGCACCATCACCACCCGCTGGCGCAGCGAGGTGAACGACACCCGGGACAGTGGCACCCCACCGACCAGGATCTGACCGGTGGTCGGGTCCATCAACCGGGTGAGCAACTTGACCAGGGTGGTCTTGCCGGAACCGGTTTCCCCGACCACGGCGAACCGTCGATGTGGTTCGAGGTGCAACCGCACGTCGTGCAGTACCTCCGGACCATCCGGGTAGGCGAACCCGACGTGGTCGAACCGGATGTCCAGCGCTCCGGGCGGCAGTGGCACACCGTCGGGTCCGGGGTCGGCCACGTCCGGCTCGGTGCCCAACACCTCCAGTACCCGGCGGAAACTGGCAACCGCGTTCTGTGCCTCGTTGAGCGCCTCGGTGGACACCTGGACCGGCCCGACGAACAGGGTGACCAGGAACAGGAACGCGACGAGTTCCCCGGTGCTGATCTGTCCGCCGATGCCGAGCAGCACCCCGACCACGATCACCCCGGTGTTGGCCACCGCGGCCATCAGTTCGCCGCTGACGAAGACCAGCGCGGTGAGGGTCTGCGCCGAGATCGACGAACGGTAGTGCCGGTCGATGGCGGTGTCGATCCGGTCTGAGGTCCGGTCGGCCACGCCGTAGGCGCGGATGGTCTCGGCGCCCACCACGGACTCGGCCACCGCGCCGAGTAGGTCCCCGACGCGGGCCCGGACCCGGCCGTAGGCGACCCCCAACCTGCGCTGGAAGACCCGCATCGCCAGCACGAGCGGGATGAAGCACACCCACACCAGCACGGTGAGCTGCCAGGAGTACAGCGCCATCAGCACGGTGGCCAACAACAGTTGACCGACGCTGATCACCACCAGGATGCCGCCCCACTGCATGAAGGTGGACAGTTGGTCGACATCGCTGGTGACCCGGGACACCAGCGACCCACGCCGTTCGGTCTGCTGGTGCAGCATGGACAGGTTGTGCACGTGTCGGAACGCACGCACCCGCAGCGCGGCCAGCGTGGTCTCGGTGGTACGGAAGAGTCGGTAGTTCATCAGGTAGGCCGATACCGCGGTCACCACGATGGCCGCCGCGGCGAGGGACACCATCAGCCCCACCACGCCCAGGTCCGGGCCGCCGGGCGCCAACAGACCACGGTCGAGGGTCTGCTGCACGGTCAGCGGCACCACGATCCGACCGGCGGTGGCCAGCAGCGCGAGCAGGAGGGTGACCTCCAACCCGGGGCGCACCTCCGGGATCAGGGCCAGCACCCGGCGCAGGCCACCCAACCGAACGGTTCCCCGGGTGGCGGTCGATCCCGCCGTCCCACCGGTCCGGACCGACCCGATCTCCGGAGCCGGTGCTCCGCCCCGACCACGGCGTGGAACCACCCGTCTGGTCACGCCGCTCCCTCGCTGTCCCCGTAACCGGCACCTGTACGGTCGGTGTCGGACCCGTCCGGATCGCCCGTGGTGGCGCCGACGCCCACACCGACGCGGGTGCGTTGGCGTTCCGCCTCGGCCCGAGCGTAGGCGTCGACCAGGTCGGCGTAGCCCGGCGTGGAGGCCCGCAACTGATCATGGCCGCCCACCGCGACCACCTGACCGCGCTCCAGGTAGACCACCTCGTCGGCCAGGGCGATGGTCGCCCGCCGGTAGGCCACCACCACCACGGTGGAGGCCAGATCAGCGTCGCGCAGACCGCCCAGGATGGCCTGTTCCACCGCCGGGTCGACGCTGCTGGTGGCGTCGTCGAGGACCAGCAGTCGGGGTTGGCGGACCAGCGCCCGGGCCAACGCCAGGCGTTGCCGCTGCCCACCCGACAGGGACAGGCCACGTTCCCCGATCTGGGTGTCCAACCCCTTCGACAACCGACGGACGAAGCCGTCGGCCTGGGCCAGGGCGAGCGCACGCCACACCGCGTCGTCGTCCACGTCCAGACCCAGGGTGACGTTGCCGCGCACCGTGTCGTCGAACAGGAACGTCGCCTGGCCGACCAGCGCGGCATGTCGACTCACCCCGTCGACCCGCAGGTCACGCAGGTCCACGTCATCCAGCAACACCGCTCCGGTGTCCGGGTCGACCAGTCGCAGCAGCAGGCTGACCAGGGTGGACTTGCCGCTGCCCGTCGGGCCGACCAACGCGATGGTGCGCCCGGCCGGAGCGCGCACCGAGACCCCTCGCACCGCGCTGACACCCTCCGCGGCACCGGCGTAGCGGAACGTGAGGTCGTCGGCGGCCAGCCGGGCCGGCTGTGCCGTGCGCGCGAGGTCGCTGGTGCCATGGGCCTGACGCCCGGTCGCGTCGAGCACCTGCCGCATCCGCTGCCAGCCGACCACGGCACGGGGCAGTTCGCCGAGCACCCAGCCGATGGCCCGGACCGGCAACGCCAACACGGTGAACAGGTAGGCCACACTGACCAGGTCGGCCACGTCGGTGTCGCCCGACCTCAGCCGGAGGCCACCGATCAGCAGGACCGCCAGGGTGCCCAGGTTCGGCAGCGCCTCCATCAGCGGGTCGAACACACCGCGGATCCGACCCACCCGGATCAACGCGTCACGCAGTTCCTCGGCACCGGCCTGGAACCGCTGTGTCTCGTGCTCCTCCCGGCCCAGCGTCTTGACCACCAGTGCGGCGTCGAAGCTCTCGTGCGCGACCGCGCTGACCGCGGCGCGCAGTTGCTGGGCCCGCATCATCCGTTCGGTCATGGCACGGCTGTAGACGACGCTGACCACCAGTACCACGGGAAAGATCACCAGACCGACCAGGGCCAGCACCGGGTCGGTCAGCACCAGCGCCACCACGGTCACCACCAGCATGACCAGCGCACCGCAGGCGAACGGCAGCGGCGCGATCGGCCACCAGGTGGCCTCCACGTCACTGTTGGCCACCGACAGCAACTCGCCGGTCTGGTGGCGTTGGTGCCAGGCCAGCGGCAGTCGGAGGTACTGGCGGGTGACCCGGCGCCGGTAGTCGGCCTGGAGTCGGTACTGCATGGTGCCCGCGCCGATGCGTCGTCCCACGATGCCGATCACCTTGAGCACGGCGACCCCGAGCACGGCCACCGAGGCGAGGACGAGTGCCGCGTGGGTGGTGTGCCCCTCGTGCAGCGCCGGCACGATCACCCGACTGGTGACCTCCCCCATCACGAACGCGCTGGCCACCGTCATGCCCCCGAACAGCGCACTGGCGGTGACCGCGATGGCGAAGATCCGGCGCTGCTCGCTGATGGCCGTCCCCAGCACCCGTAGACCTGTTCGGAACACTCTCGTGCTGCCGCTCGGCACCCTGCTCCCTCCGCTCGCCACCGACTGTCCAGGAGTCTATCGAATGTCCTTAGAACCGCTAACTAATATCGACCCGGCGGCATGGTTCCGGCACCTCGACACGCGCCCTACGATGGTGAGGGTGACCAGCCGCGCCGGCGCCGAGCGCGCCGCCCTGTGTGACCTGCTCGACCGCCTCGGCCCGCACGCGCCCACCCTGTGCGAGGGCTGGACAACCTTCGACCTGGCCGCCCATCTGTGCGTGCGCGACCGCAGCATGCTGGCGTTGCCCGGGTACGTGTTACCGGCGTTCGCCGAACGTACCGCGCGCATCGAACGGGACTTCCGGGCGGCCCACAGCTACCCCGAGTGCGTCCGGATCCTGCGCGAGGGCGCACCGGCATGGGCGCCACTGGGTTTGCCGGTGGTACGCGAGGCGGCCAACGTGCTCGAGTACGTGGTGCACCACGAGGACGTGCGACGGGCCCAACGGGTCTGGCAACCGCGGTCGGTCTCCCCGGACCTGCTCGACGCGGTGTGGGCGAAACTGCGACTGGTGGCCCGGCTGGCCTTCGCCCGGGTGCCGGTCGGCGTGGTGCTCCGGCGGGAGACCGGTGAGTGGACGCGGGTCCGCCGGCGGCCGGGGCTGGTGACCATCGTGGGTGATCCGGTCGAACTGGCCCTGTACGCCTACAACCGCCGTGACGTGGCACGGGTGGAACTACGTGGTGACGACGACGCCAGGGCTGCCCTGCGCGCGGCCAGAGTCGGCCTCTGACCCGGCCCGCCACAGCACCCCACCGGCAGGCGCCGCCCTTTGGGGGACGTTTTCGCGAGAAGACGTCGGTTTGAGGCTGGTCACCCGCGACCTTTTCGCGAGAAAACGTCGCGGGGCACGGTGGCCTGCCGGCATGCCGAGGCCTCAGCGGACCTGGATGCCGGCGTTGCGCAGGGCGGCCTTGACCTCACCGATCCGCAGCACACCGAAATGGAACACGCTGGCGGCCAGTACCGCGTTCGCCCCGGCCCACACCGCCGGGGCGAAGTGCTCCACGGCACCGGCACCGCCGCTGGCCACGATCGGCACGGTCACCACCGCGCGCACCGCCCGGATCAGGTCCAGATCGAACCCCGAGCGGGTGCCGTCGGCGTCCATCGAATTGAGCAGGATCTCACCGGCGCCCAGGTCCTGGGCCTGCCTGGCCCAGGCCACCGCGTCGATACCGGTGCCGCGCCGGCCGCCATGTGTGGTCACCTCGAACCCCGACGGCGTCCCCGGAGCCCGCCGTGCGTCCACCGACAGCACCACGCACTGTGCCCCGAACCGACGGGACGCCTCGGCGAGCAGTTCCGGCCGGGCCACCGCGGCGGTGTTCAGGCCGACCTTGTCCGCGCCGGACCGCAGCAGCGCGTCCACGTCAGAAACCGACCGGACCCCGCCACCGACGGTGAGCGGAATGAACACCTGCTCGGCGGTCCGACGTACCACCTCGTGGGTGGTCGCCCGCCCGGTCGCCGAGGCGGTGATGTCCAGGAAGGTCAGTTCGTCGGCGCCCTCGGCCCCGTACACCCCGGCCATCTCCACCGGGTCACCGGCGTCTCGCAGGTCGGTGAAGTTGACGCCCTTGACCACCCGCCCGGCGTCCACGTCCAGACAGGGGATCACCCGCACCGCCACGGTCACCGAAGCAGCCCCCTCATGCCGCACCCGCCGGCGCCAGCACGGCCAGTGCCTCGGGCAGGGTGAACGCCCCCGCGTAGAGGGCCTTGCCGACGATCACGCCCTCCACTCCCTCGCCGGTCAGTTCTGCCAGGGCCCGCAGGTCGGCCAGCGAGGAAACCCCTCCGCTGGCCACCACCGGCCGGTCGGTGGCCGCGCACACCGAGCGCAACAACTCCAGGTTCGGCCCGGTCAGGGTGCCGTCACGGCCCACGTCGGTCACCACGTACCGGGCACACCCGTCGGCGTCCAGCCGAGCCAGCACGTCGAACAGTTCCCCGCCCTCACGGGTCCAGCCGCGGGCGGCCAGCGTGGTGCCGCGCACGTCCAGCCCGACCGCGATCCGGTCGCCGTACTGGGCGATCGCCCGGGCACACCAGGCCGGATCCTCCAGTGCGGCGGTGCCCAGGTTCACCCGGGTGCAGCCGGTACCCAGGGCCGCGGCCAACGACTCGTCGTCACGAATGCCACCGGACAACTCCACCCGCACGTCCAACGACCGGACCACCTCGGCGAGCAGGTCCCGGTTGCTGCCCCGCCCGAACGCGGCGTCCAGGTCCACCAGGTGCACCCATTCGGCACCGTCACGCTGCCAGGCCAACGCGGCGGCCAGCGGGTCGCCGTACCGGGTCTCGGTGCCGGCCGCGCCCCGGACCAGCCGGACGGCCTGCCCGTCGGCCACGTCCACGGCGGGCAACAGGGTCAGGCGTCGCACTGTTGTCAACGGTTACTCCGATCCAGGAACAGCGTGACCGCGGCGGGGGTGACCACCATCGCGGCGAGCAGTAACACGATCCGCACCGACCATGAGTCGGTACTCATCCACACCAACACCATCACCGCGAGCACCACCACCGCGGTGCTGCCCCGCTGGGCCCGGGTGCGCCGGCTCCGTCGCTGCCCCGGTGACCACGGCAGCACCGAACGGACCGTCTGACGATGACGGGCCCGACGACGCGCCCTGGCCACCTGGCGCTCGGTGCGGGCCCGTGCCTCGGCGATCCGCCGCCGCGACTCGGCCTCCCGCGCCTCGCGGCGTCTGGCTCGTTCCCGGCTCAACCAAGGCTCCTCACCCAGTTCGCCAACAGCGCGGTGCCGGCCGCACCGGACTTCTCCGGGTGGAACTGGGTGGCCGCCACCGGGCCGCTTTCCACCGCGGCCACGAACGGTTCCCCGTGTTCGGCCACGGTCACCAGGCCCGAGGTTCCGCTCGCCGCGTAGGAGTGTACGAAGTAGAACCGGGTGCCCTGGTCCATGCCCGCGAACAGCGTCGAGTCCGGTGGTGGGCTGACCGTGTTCCAGCCCATGTGCGGGACCACGTCGGCGCGCAGCCGGCGAACCACCCCGGGCAGCACGCCCAGTCCCCTGGTGAGCACACCATGTTCGTCGCCCTGGTCGAACAGCACCTGCATGCCCACACAGATGCCCAGCACCGGCCGGCCGGCGGCCACCCGTTCTCGGATCACCGCGTCGCCACCCACCCCGACGAGTTGCCGCATGCAGGCGGCGAAGGCGCCCACCCCGGGTACCACCAGGCCGTCAGCCGCCAGTGCGTCAGCCGCCCGGTCGCTCACCGTGACCTGGGCGCCGGCCCGGACCAGCGCCCGCTGGGCGGACCGCAGGTTGCCCGACCCGTAGTCCAGCACGACAACCCGCCGGTTCACCGCTCCTCTTTCCTTCGGGATCTTCTCCCGGATCCGGCCGGGGCGGAGTTCATCCGCGCACCCTCGGCCCGTACCTGACCACCCGCACCGCGTGGTGGGCCAACCACACCGCGCCGACCGCGACCGCGATCCGCCACCAGCCGTGGCCGGTGCCGGCCAGCACCACCTGCCACCCGCCACCGATCACCAACACCACCGCGGCGACCGCGTTGAGTACCCGTGCCACCCACAGTGAGGTGGGCGAGGTCGAGGCCACCTCACACCAGCCGTAGTACGCCGGCGGCCAGTGCCATCAGCCCGCAGGCCCCGAGGAGTACCGCGCCGCCCCGCAGTTGCCGAACACGCGCCGCCTCGGCGCCCGCCTCCCCGGCCTGGTGCCACAGCGACAGGGTGCCGCCGGTGAGGAATCCGCCGAGCACGATCAGGAGTACCGCCGTCACAGCGTGCCCTTGGTACTGGGCACACCGCACATCCGGGGGTCGGGTTCGGTCGCGGCGCGCAGCGCCCGCGCCAATGCCTTGAACTGCGCCTCGACGATGTGGTGCGCGTCGCGTCCGTAGAGCACCCGCACGTGCAACGCCAACCGGGCGTTGTGCGCGAACGACTCGAACACGTGCCGGGTCAGCGTGGTGGCGTACTGGGTTCCGATCATCGGCGGCATCCCGGCCGGTTCCTCGTGAACCAGGTAGGGCCGACCGGACAGGTCCACCGCCGCGGTCGCCAGGCACTCGTCCATCGGGATGGTCGCCTCGCCGTAACGCCGGATACCAGACTTGTCGCCCAGTGCCTGAGCGAACGCCTGACCCAGTGCGATCGCGGTGTCCTCGACCGTGTGGTGCGCGTCGATCTCCAGGTCACCCTTGGTCTGCACGGTCAGGTCGAAACTCCCGTGTCGACCCAGTTGGGTGAGCATGTGGTCGTAGAACGGCACCCCGGTGACCACGTCGACCGTGCCGACCGGGCCGTCCAGGTCCAGTTCGACCAGAACGTGGGACTCCCGGGTCTCCCGCTCGATCCGTCCGACCCGACTCATCGGTGGTCCCCCCGTCCGCCCACGCCGCTGTGCACACCACCATCATGCCTGGCGCCCATCCGGTGTTCGGGAGCGACCTCGGCCAACGCGGTCAGGAACGCGTCCACCTCACCGGGGGTGCCCGCGGTGACCCGCAGCCAGCCGGGAATGCCGATGTCACGGACCAGCACGCCACGGTCCAACAGCGCCTGCCAGGCGGCAGCCGCATTAGCAAAACGCCCGAAGAGCACGAAATTGGCATCACTGGGCACCGAACCAAGTCCGAGCCCGGGCAGTTCCCGCACGATGCGGTCACGCTGTCGGATGATCTGGTCGACCGTGGCCAGCAGTTCCGGGGCGTGTGCCAACGCGACCCGGGCCGCGGCCTGGGTGAGGGCGGAAAGGTGGTAGGGCAGCCGCACCAGGTGCAACGCCTGGACCACCGCCGGGTCGGCGGCCAGGTACCCCAGCCGCAACCCGGCCATGCCGAACGCCTTGGACATGGTCCGGGTCACCACCAGGCGAGGGTGACCGGCCAGTGCGTTCAGCGCGCTGGGCGCGCCGGGTCGGGCGAACTCCGCGTACGCCTCGTCCACCACGACCATGCCCGGCGCACTGTCCGCCACCGCCTCGACCACGCCGGCATCCAGTGCGGTACCGGTCGGATTGTTCGGGGAACACAGGAAGACCAGGTCGGGGGCGTACCGGCGCACCTGCTCGACGGCGTGCGCGGCCGACACGGTGAAGTCCCCGGCACGACGACCGTCGACCCAGCCGGTGCCGGTGGTGGCCGCGATGATCGGGTGCATGGAGTACGACGGGGTGAACCCGAGCACGGTCCGGCCCGGCCCGCCGAACGCCTGGAGCACCTGCTGGAGGATCTCGTTGGACCCGTTGGCCGCCCACAGGTGCGCCCCGGTCAGTTCCGGTGTGTCCGGTCCGACGCGGGTGTTCAGGTAGGCGGCGAGGTCGGCCCGCAGCGCGGTCGCGTCCCGGTCCGGATAGCGGTTCAGGGTCACCGCCGAGTCCCGCACCGCCGCGGCCAGGTCCTCGATCAGCCCCGCCGGCAACGGATGGGAGTTCTCGTTGGTGTTCAGTGCGACCGGCACGTCCAACTGCGGAGCACCGTAGGGGCTACGGTCACGCAGGTCGGCACGCAGCGGCAGGTCGTCCAGCCCGGTCATGCCATCGACCCGGCGTCCTCGGTACCCCCGACGGTGTCCTCGACGGTGTCCTCGACCCGGATCCGCACCGCGGCCACGTGCGCGGCCAGGTCCTCCGCGCCGCCCAGGGCGCGCACATGCCCGGCCACCGCGGCCAGACCGGGTCTGTCGCACTCCACCACGTGGATACCGCGCAGGAACGACTGCACCGACAGCCCGCCGGAGTGTCGGGCGGTGCCCCCGGTGGGCAGCACGTGGTTCGACCCGGCCAGGTAGTCCCCCAGCGACACCGGGGCGTGGGAACCCACGAACACCGCGCCGGCGTTGTGGACCCGTGCGGCCACCGCGGCGGCGTCGGTGGTGATCACCTCCAGGTGCTCGGGTGCCCAGCCGTCGACCACCCGCAGGCCCTCATCCAGGTCATCCACCACCACGGCGGCCGACTGGCCGGCCAGCGCCACGGCGACCCGCTCCCGGTGCCGGGTGGCGGCCACCTGGGTGGCCAGCTCCGCCTCGACCGCGTCGACCAGTCGCACCGACGGGGTGACCAACAGGCAGGCGGCAAGTTCGTCGTGCTCGGCCTGGGCGACCAGGTCGGCGGCCACGAAGGCCGGGTCGGCGGTATCGTCGGCCAGGATCGCCACCTCGGTGGGCCCGGCCTCCGAGTCGATACCGACCACCCCGCGCACCACCCGCTTGGCCGCCGCGACGTACACGTTGCCCGGTCCGGTGACCAGGTCCACCGGCGGGCAGCCCTCGACCCCGTAGGCGAACATCGCCACCGCCTGCGCCCCGCCGACCGCGTACACCTCGTGCACGCCCAGCAGTGCGCAGGCGGCCAGGATGGCCGGGTGCGGCAGACCGCCGTACTCCTGTTGCGGTGGGGAGGCCAGGGCCAGTGACCCGACCCCGGCGGTCTGTGCCGGGACCACGTTCATCACCACGCTGGACGGGTAGGCGACCTTGCCTCCGGGCACGTACAGCCCGACCCGACGCACCGGTACCCACCGCTCGGTGACCCGGGTGCCCGGTGCCACCTCCACCGTGACGTCCTCGCGCCGCTGCGCCGCGTGCACCAGCCGGGTACGTCGGATCGCCTCCACCAGGGCTGCCCGCACCGTCGGGTCAAGGTCGACCAACGCCCGGTCCAGGGCCTCGGCCGGCACCCGCAGGTCGGTCAGGGTGACCCCGTCGAAACGACTGGTGGCCTCCAACACGGCCTGGGTGCCGCGTTCGGCCACGTCCTGGCAGATCGGCTGGACCGCATGCACGGCCGACTCCACGTCGAGCTTCGCACGGGGCAGCAGCCCCCGCGGGTCGGCGGTGAGACCGCGCAGGTCCAGACGTTGGAGCACGGGTCGCCCTCCTCGGCGTGATCGGGTGGGATTTGCGTCCGGCGACGTCGGCGGAGCCTGCGCCCAGCCTAGACGGTCGATTCCGTGCCCCTGCCGGGGCGGAGCACCGGCTCCGGGAGTGATCCCCCGAACGGGGCATGCGCCGGGTCCGGCACGGAAACCGGCTGGACCACGCGGGTGCGAAGATCACGCTCCGGGCCGGAAGGCCATAGGCTTGACCCGATGTCCGAGACCATCCCACTGTTCCCGCTTGGCTCCGTGCTGTTTCCGGGGACGCTGCTGCCGCTGAACATCTTCGAGGACCGCTACCGCCAGTTGGTCAGCGAGCTGCTGCCGCACGAGCCGGCCGAGCGAAAGTTCGGCGTGGTCGCGATCCGGCAGGGGCTGGAGGTCGGCCCGGACGCGGCGCGGGCGCTGTACGAGGTCGGCTGCGTGGCCGAGGTCCGGGAGGCCGCCGAGCAGCCGGACGGCCGCTACGACCTGCTGGTCTCCGGCGGGGAGCGGTTCCGGTTGCTGTCGGTGGACACCACGAGCCGGCCCTACCTGCTCGGTGAGGTGGAACTGCTGCCGCCCGAACCACGCGTCGGAGCCGAGGAACAGACCCTGGGCGAGACGGTCGGTGCGCTCTTCGACGGCTACATGTCGGCGTTGGCCGCCACCCAGGGCGCCCAGGTCGCCGGGCACACCCTGCCCACCGACCCGACCGTGCTGTCCTACCTGGTTGCCTCCACCGCGCTGCTGACCACCGAGGACAGGCAGTCCCTGTTGGAGGCCGACGACACCGCCGCCCGACTGCGCCGGGCCAGCCGGCTGCTGCGTCGGGAGACCACCATGGTGCGCACCCTGCGGGTGGTTCCGGCCCCACTGCGCGAACTGGGCGTCCCCGAATCCCGCAACTGACCGTGACGGTCGCGCCTCAGACGGTGGCGCCAGACAGGTCGTGGAGTAGGTCGGCGACCTCGGGTCGGCGACGGAACGGGCCGGCGGCCTGTTCCACGTCGTGGACGTCGTCGCGGACCCGTGCCGAGCGCAACACGGGCAACACCGGCAGCGCCTGCCGACCCACCCGGACCGCCTCCTCCGGCTCCCGACCGATCAACAGGGTGGTGGCCGCCCGCAGTTTGGCCTGTGCGGAATGCCGCTGTGCTATCCCCTGGGCATCAGGTCTCGTCAACGTGTCACAGGCATCGCGTACCAATGCCGAATCGGACAGTTCCGGCCTCGTCTGCACCAACCGCGCCTGAGCAGAGCCGCGATGGTAGTGGTACCGGCCAGTCCCCCGGTAGTGCCAGGCCCATGGCTCCCTCTCGACCTCGTCCACCGAGGTATCGGAGAAGTCCTTCTCCGCCAGACCGAGCGCGCGACGGGTCCCCTGTACATCACCCAGGCCGGCACATGCCTCGGCCTTTATGGCATGGATGGCGTGACACGTCATCGCCGAAGCTCCCCGAGCGATCGCCTCTGCCTGGTCGGCCAGTTCCAGTGCGGTCCTCGGCCGACCAGCGACGAGAGCGAGTTCAGCCAACTTGGACATGAAATAGCCGGAGGCGGCGTCGGCCGTCTGTCGGCCCTCGATACTGGCGACAACCTCGCAGGACAGTCCGGCCAGCGCCTGGGCCTGGGGGATACGGCCGGCATCCACGCTCATCCAGCAGGCGGTGTCGGCCAGTCGGGCGGTGAGAATCCGCCAGGAGTTCAGTGCCTCGGTGCGTCCCGGCACCCCGGCC
>DATCWR010000520.1:0-17939 GCA_036566245.1 Mycobacteriales bacterium
GACCTGCCGCGCCCTGTCACGAACCCAACCGGTAACAGCCAGAGCCCATCTGGAAACAAGAGAGCGAACAATGGCCAACTTCAATATCGCGGACGTGAAGAGGCTCCGCGAACTCACCGGCGCCGGCATGATGGACTGTAAGAAGACGCTCCAGGAAGCCGACGGCGACTTCGATCGGGCGGTGGAACTGCTCCGGATCAAGGGTGCCAAGGACGTGGGCAAGCGGGCCGGCCGCACCGCGGCCAACGGTCTGGTGGCCGCCACCGACGGTGCCATGATCGAGCTGAACTGCGAGACAGACTTCGTCGCCAAGAATGAGCAGTTCCAGCAGTTGGGCGCCCAGATCGTGGCGCACGTCGCCGCCAATCGGCCGGCCGACCTGGACGCCCTGCTCGGGGCACAGCTCTCCGACGGCCGCACGGTCCGGGAGTCGATCGAGTCGGTTTCAGCGATCATCGGGGAGAAGCTCGAACTTCGTCGCTTTACCGTCTTCGACGGACAGATCGCCACCTACCTCCACAAGCGCAACCCGGACCTGCCCCCGCAGGTTGGGGTTCTGGTCGAGTACACCGGCGACAACCTGGACGCGGCCCGGGGCGCGGCCATGCAGGTCGCGGCGATGCGTCCGCGCTACGTCCGCCGCGACGAGGTCCCGGGTGAGGTGATCGAGGCCGAGCGCCGGATCGCCGAGGAGACCGCGCGCGAGGAGGGCAAGCCCGAGCAGACCATTCCGCGGATCGTCGAGGGCCGGGTCAACGGGTTCTTCCGGGACAACGTGCTCGACGAGCAGGCGTCCGTGCAGGAGAGCAAGAAGACCGTCAGGCAGCTCCTGGACGCGGCAGGCGTGACCGTCACCCGGTTCGCCCGCTTCGAGGTGGGGCAGGTCTAGACGACCGCAACGACCATCCATGACCACGCGACGAGGAGGCTGCCGGTGACCGAGACGAGAGCGGCGGCCTCCCCGGCCGTGGCCGAACCGGGAAGAGACCAGACACCCGCCCAGTCCACCGGGTCCACGGGACCGACCAGCGCGCCACACTGGCCGCGGGTGTTGCTCAAACTGTCCGGCGAGGCGTTGGCTGGCGGCGGTGGTCTGGGCGTCGATCCCGACGTGGTGGCGGTGCTGGCCAGGCAGCTCGCCGAGGTGGTTCGGGCCGGGGTCCAGGTGGCCGTGGTGGTGGGCGGTGGCAACTACTTCCGTGGCGCCGAACTGTCCGAACGCGGTATGGACCGGGCCCGGGCCGACTACATGGGCATGCTCGGCACCGTGATGAACTGTCTGGCCCTCCAGGACTTCCTGGAACACCAGGGCGTCGAGACCCGGGTGCAGACCGCGATCACGATGGGGCAGGTCGCCGAGCCGTACATCCCACGACGCGCCATCCGGCACCTGGAGAAGGGCCGGCTCGTCATCTTCGGGGCCGGTCTGGGTGCGCCGTTCTTCTCGACCGACACCTGCGCCGCCCAGCGGGCCCTGGAGATCGGGGCCCAGGTGGTGTTGATGGGCAAGAGCGGCGTGGACGGGGTGTACGACGCGGATCCACGACAGCATCCCGAGGCGGTCCGGTTCGACACCCTGCCCTATGTCGAGGTCCTTCGCCGTGGCCTGAAGGTGGCCGACGCCACCGCGTTCAGCCTGTGTATGGACAACGACCTGCCGATCGTTGTCTTCGACCTACTCACCGAGGGAAATATCGCCAGGGCCGTCTCCGGTGAGAGGATCGGCACGCTGGTGAGTTCCGCGGGCTGAGTCCTCGACCGCGCCAGCGGCACTGCCAGGTCAACTGCTGCTAGGAACTGGAGGCACACGCCGTGATCGACGACACCCTCCTCGACGCCGAGGACAAGATGGACAAGGCGGTCTCGGTCGCCAGGGAGGACCTCGGCACGATCCGGACCGGTCGCGCCTCGCCGCAGATGTTCGCCCGGATCACGGTGGAGTACTACGGCTCCCACACACCGATCCCGCAGTTGGCCTCCATCCAGGTACCCGAGGCCCGGATGGCTGTCATCAAGCCCTACGACGCGAGCCAGCTCAACGCGATCGAGCGGGCGATCCGGGACAGCGACCTCGGGGTGAACCCGGGCAACGACGGCACCCTGATCCGGGTGGTGTTTCCCCAGTTGACCGAGGAGCGCCGCCGTGACCTGGTGAAGGTCGCCCGCCACAAGGGCGAGGACGCCAAGGTGTCGATCCGCAACATCCGCCGGCACGCCAAGGAGGCGCTGGACCGGATCATGCGGGACGGCGAGGCTGGCGAGGACGAGGTGCGACGGGCCGAGAAGGAGCTGGACGAGATCACCACCCGGCACGTGGCCTCGGTGGACGAGGTCGTCAGGCACAAGGAATCCGAACTGCTCGAGGTCTGATGGTGGCGATGCGCACCACCCCGCCGACCACCAGGCCGGACAGGCGCCCGGGCCGGGCCGGCCGCAACCTGCCCGCGGCGATCGGGGTCGGTGTCCTGCTGGGTGGGCTGATCCTGGCCAGCCTGCTGGTGTACCGGCCGGCGTTCGCGGTGCTGGTCACCGTTGCCGTCGTGTTGGGTGGGTGGGAGCTGGCCCGGGCGGTCGGCGTGGTCGAGGTCCGGGTGCCGCTGGTGCCGTTGGCCCTGGGCAGCCTGGCCATGCAGGCTCTGGCCTGGCACTCCGGTGCGGAGGGCCTGGCGGTTACCTTCCTGTTCACGGTTGCGGGCTGTCTGGTGTGGCGGCTGGCTGACGGCAGCGCGGGCTATCTGCGGGACGCGGCAACGACCGTGTTCGTGGTCACCTATGTGCCGTTCCTGGCTGGTTACGCGGTGTTGTTGGCCCAACCGGACAACGGTGCCCGGCGGGTCATCGCGTTCGTGGCCGTGGTGGTGTGTAACGACGTGGCCGGCTACGCCGTGGGGGTGTTGGTCGGTCGACATCCGATGGCGCCGACGGTGAGTCCGAAGAAGTCCTGGGAGGGCTTCACCGGGTCGGTGCTCGCCTGTGCCGGGGTGGGAATCCTGGTGTTCCACCAGTTCTTCGCCCCGGCGCCGATCTGGCACGGTGCCGTGTTCGGGTTGGCCATCGCCATGACCGCGACGCTGGGCGACCTGTTCGAGTCGATGATCAAGCGAGATCTGGGCATCAAGGACATGGGCAGTCTGCTGCCCGGTCACGGCGGAGTCATGGAACGACTGGACTCGCTGCTGCCCTCGGCCGCGGTGTCCTACGCGCTGTTCGCACTGTTCCTCTGACCGGGCCTGTCTGACCGCTTCCGCTGGTCATCGGCCGGCCGGATCCGCGCCGCGGTCCGGTGCACCGTGGTCAGCCCGGTGGCGCGGTCGACGCTGGTCGGGGCGCATGGTGCAGACTGGGTGGGACATGACCGCGCTGCCACTGACCTTCACCGCGCCACGGCGCGCCCGCCCACCCCGTCACCTCGCCGACCTGGATCCGGCAGACCGCCGTGCCGTGGTGGCCGAACTGGGTGAACGACCGTTCCGGGCCGACCAACTCGCCCGGCACTACTTCGTCCGGCTCTCCGACGACCCGTCGGGGATGACGGACGTGCCGGCCCAGTCCCGGCAGGTGCTTTCCGACGCGCTGCTGCCGCAACTGCTCACCCCGGTGCGGCACGTGGCCTGCGACGGCGGGGGCACCCGCAAGACCCTGTGGCGTGGCTTCGACGGGACCCTGGTCGAGAGTGTGCTGATGCGTTACCCGGACCGCATCACGGTGTGCGTGTCCAGCCAGGCCGGATGTGGGATGGCCTGCCCGTTCTGCGCCACCGGTCAGGGCGGCCTGACCCGCAACCTGTCCACCGCCGAGATCGTCGAACAGGTACTGGCGGCGGCTCGCGCGTTGGCCCGGGGCGAGGTCGGTCCGGTCGGGCGGGTCAGCAACGTGGTGTTCATGGGCATGGGTGAACCACTGGCCAACTACACCCGGGTGCTGGCCGCGGTGCGTCGACTCACCGATCCGGCGCCCGACGGGTTCGGGCTGTCCCAGCGGTCGCTGACCGTGTCCACGGTGGGCCTGGTGCCGGCGATACGTCGGCTCACCGGGGAGGGTCTCCAGGTCCGGCTCGCCGTCAGCCTGCACGCCCCCGACGACGAACTGCGCGACACGCTGGTGCCGGTGAACACCCGGTGGAAGGTCGCCGAGGTGTTGGACGCGGCCTGGGGCTATGCCAGCGCCACCGGCCGACGGGTGTCCATCGAGTACGCCATGATCCGGGAGGTGAACGACCAGCCGTGGCGGGCCGACCTGCTCGGCACCCTGCTACGGGGTCGGCTGGCGCACGTGAACCTGATCCCGCTCAACCCCACCCCGGGCAGCGCGTGGGACGCCAGCGAGAAGTCGACAGAGCGAGAGTTCGTGCGCCGCCTGAGAGGGCACGGCGTGACCACGACGGTGCGGGACACCCGGGGCCGTGAGATCGCCGGAGCGTGCGGCCAACTGGCCGCACGGGAGTGACGGCAGGGATTCCCGACGGGCCGAGGTTCGGGCCGGACCAGTTCGGGCTACTCGCGCCAGGCGTTCTTACGGCGCTGCCGGTCCCAGGCCAGGGTGAGCAGGATCCAGGCCGCGATACCGACCAGCCAGATGTCCTCGATGTGCCGCTCGTGGTTGCTGAACATCATCAGCACCAGTGCCGCCGCGATCAGCACCCCGGCCACCCGGGCGAGCCGGCCCATCTCGGCGTGCCAACCCCAGTCCTCGGGACGTTCGTGCCGAGGCTCGTCCGACCCGTGCTCGGACGTGTGCCCGGTGTCCTCGGTGTCCTGGTGGGCGGAGCGAGCTGCCACCACGGTCTCCTTGCGCTCGTACCGGCCTGACCCGGCTATCTTGGCACGGCACCGGCCACTCGACCGTGGCGGGTCGTCGGTCAGCCGACCGCGGTGGGTGGGTCGGTTCGATCCGTGATCGGTCAGCAGTCCGGAAAGAGTTGGCGGACCGAGGGACCGGGCTGACTGCGCAGTACCGCGCCCCGACCGGTCACCGCGTCGTGGATGCGGGCCGGCTGGTAGGGGTTGATGTCGAGGGGGAGCGCGTCCATCGGGAACCAGTCGATCTCGGTGGCCTCGGCCGAGACGGTGGGAACCCCACCCACCCGTCGACACAGGAACGCGAGCACCGAACGCCCCGACGGGGAGCGGTCGTACACCCCGGTCAGCCGCACCACCTCGACGTGCAGGCCGACCTCCTCGAGTGTCTCCCGCACCGCGGCCTGCCAGGGCGACTCGTCGGGTTCGAGTTTGCCGCCGGGAAGGTTCCAGATCGGCGGCGCGTCCCGACGAGCCAGCAGTACCCGACCGAGTGGATCGAGCACCACGGCGTTCACCCCGATTGCGGCGGACACAGGGTGATACTGCCATTGTTGCCGCCCGCCGTGTACCACCCGATCGGGTCGATCCGGTGCGCGCACGGTGACCGACGTTCGGTGATCACCTGCCGGTGCGGGACAATGGCCCGGTGACAGCCCCCCGCGAGATCATCGTGCTCGGATCCACCGGATCGGTCGGCACGCAGGCCCTCGACGTGGTACGTGCGGCCCCGGAGCGGTTTCGGGTGGTCGGGCTGGCCGCCGGCGGCGGCAACGTCGAACTGCTCGCCGAACAGGCACTGGAGTTCGACGTGCGGGCGGTGGCGGTGTCGCGGGCCAGCGCCGCCCAGGACCTGCAACTGGCCTTCTACGCGGCCGCCCGCCGGGAGGGGTTCTCCCGGGGGCAGTTCCGGATACCGCGGATCCTTGCCGGTCCCGACGCGGTGACCGAACTGGCCGCGGACCAGTGCGACGTGGTGCTCAACGCGGTGGTCGGTTCACTGGGGCTGCGGGCCACCCTGGCCGCTCTGGACGCCGGGCGCACCCTGGCGCTGGCGAACAAGGAGTCCCTGGTCGCCGGGGGAGCACTGGTCCTGGACCGGGCTGCCCCAGGCCAGATCGTGCCGGTCGACTCGGAACACTCCGCGCTGGCCCAGTGTCTGCGCGGCGGCGCGGCCCACGAGGTGCGCAGGCTGGTACTCACCGCCAGCGGTGGGCCGTTCCGGGGTCGCTCGCGAGCCGAGTTGGCCGGCGTCACGGTGGCCCAGGCGCTGGCCCACCCCACCTGGACGATGGGCCGGGTGAACACGCTGAACAGCGCGACCCTGGTGAACAAGGGACTGGAACTCATCGAGGCCAACCTGCTCTTCGGCATCGACTACGACGCCATCGAGGTGGTGGTGCACCCGCAGTCGATCGTGCACTCCATGGTCGAGTTCCGCGACGGCGCGACCATCGCGCAGGCCAGCACGCCGGACATGCGGCTGCCCATCTCGCTGGCCCTGGGTTGGCCGGACCGGATCCCGGACGCTGTCACCGGACTGGACTGGACCACCGCGTCGGACTGGCGGTTCGAACCGCTCGACCACGATGCCTTCCCGGCGGTACGGCTGGCCCGGCAGGCCGGCATGGCCGCGGGGTGTGTGCCGGCGACCTACAACGCGGCGAACGAGGAGGTCGTGGCCGCCTTCGTGGCCGGCCGGTTGCCGTTCCTCGGCATCGTGGACACCATCGCGCAGGTGGTTTCCGACGCACCCAGAATCGAACGTCCCACTCTCGACGACATTCTCGACGCGGAACGGTGGGCCAGGAAGCGGGCCCGGGATATTGTCGAGACCGTGGGGCACAGGTCGGTCACCGCGCCATCGACCAGCACCAACTCGACCGGGAGCGACCGATGAGCTACCTGCTGGGCGTGGTCCTGTTCGCGGTGGCCATCGGCCTGTCGATCGCGCTGCACGAGTTCGGGCACCTGCTCACCGCCAAGATGTTCGGGATGAAGGCGACCCGGTACTTCATCGGGTTCGGCCCTCGACTGTGGTCGTTCCGAAAGGGTGAGACCGAGTACGGCATCGCGGCCATCCCGGCCGGCGGCTACGTGAAGATCGTCGGGATGACGCACCTGGAGGAGGTACCCGAGGAGGACGACGCGCGGGCCTTCTGGCGTTATCCGGCCTGGAAACGGTTCGTGGTCATGTCCGCCGGGTCGGTCACCCACTTCGTGGTGGCGATCGTGGTGCTGTACTTCGCCGCGGTCACCGTGGGTCTGCCGTTGGACCGGGCCACCCTGTCCCAGGTCCAACCGTGCGTGGTGGCACAGGCTGACAACAACGGCCAGGTCCGCGACTGTCAGCCCTCCGACCCGGCTTCCCCGGCAGCCCAGGCCGGGCTGCGCCCCGGCGACCGGATCGTGTCGCTGGACGGCAGGGAGGTCGACAACTACAGCGAGCTGGTCTCCCAGATCCGGGCCCGGCCCGACCAGACCGTCACGTTGGGTGTCCGCCGGGACGGGCAGACCCGCACCGTGTCGGTGCACCTGGCGTCGGTGCTGCGGGCTCCGCTGTCGGGCGAGGACGCCGATCCTGACACCGGACTGGTCCGCGTCGGGGCGGTGGGCATCTCGGCGGCACCGGTGGAGAAGTTCGGCGTGCTGGGTGGGGTGGGCGCCACCGGTGACTTCACCGGCACCCTGGTTTCCGGGACTTTCGGTGCGATCAAGGACTTTCCCGCGAAGGTGCCGAAGCTGATCGACGCGCTCACCGGACAGGAGCGCGACCCGGACACCCCGGTCAGCGTGGTGGGTGTGTCCCGGGTTGGCGGCCAGGCGGTCGAGGCCGGGGCCTGGATGGTGTTCCTGCTGGTCCTGGCCAGCTTCAACATCTTCGTGGGGATCTTCAACATGTTCCCGCTGCTGCCACTGGACGGCGGGCACGTGGCGATCCTGTTGTTCGAGAAGGCCCGGTCCCGGATAGCGCGGGCTCTCGGCCGGGCCGATCCGGGTCGGGTCGATCTGAACAAACTGGTACCGATCGCGTTCCTGGTGATCGTGTTGTTCGGTGGGGTGTCCCTGTTGACCATCATGGCCGACTTCGTGAATCCCATCCAGAACCCGTTCCGCTGACCGGCCGGGATCGACGGTCGGGGTCGCCGGGTGACGTGGGTGGTGCGTCGTGTGGTCGGCACCCTTCACCCTGTTCGCACCCTTCGCCCCTCCGCCCCGCGGGGACTGCAGGCAGACACCGTGGGAGCAACCGTCTAGGCTCGACCCGTGTGCCCGACCCGTGTTACTTCCCTGACCCGTCCGAGTGAGGCGTGACGTGACCGCTGTTTCGCTTGGTATGCCCGCATCGCCGCTCCCGACCCTGGCGCCGCGCCGCGTGTCACGGCAGCTCAACGTGGGTGGGGTACTGGTCGGCGGCGACGCGCCGGTATCCGTCCAGTCGATGACCACCACGCTCACCGCCAACATCGACGCCACCCTCCAGCAGATCGCCGCGCTGACCGCGGCGGGGTGCCAGATCGTGCGGGTCGCGGTGCCCAGCCAGGACGATGCCGAGGCACTTCCAGCAATCGCCCGCAAGTCCCAGATCCCGGTCATCGCCGACATCCATTTCCAGCCCCGTTACGTGTTCGCCGCGATCGAGGCCGGGTGCGCCGCGGTCCGGGTGAACCCCGGCAACATCAGGGCCTTCGATGACAAGGTTCGCGAGATCGCCCGCGCCGCCGCCGACACCGGTACCCCGATCCGGATCGGGGTGAACGCCGGTTCGTTGGACAGGCGACTACTGGAGAAGTACGGCAGGGCAACCCCCGAGGCGCTGGTCGAGTCGGCGCTGTGGGAGGCCTCACTCTTCGAGGAGCACGACTTCCGGGACATCAAGATCTCGGTCAAGCACCACGACCCGGTGATCATGGTGCGCGCCTACGAGTTGCTGGCCGAGCGGTGTGACTATCCGCTCCATCTGGGCGTCACCGAGGCCGGACCCACCTTCCAGGGCACGATCAAGTCGGCGGTGGCCTTCGGCGCACTGCTGTCCAGGGGCATCGGCGACACCATCCGGGTGTCCCTGTCTGCACCTCCGGTGGAGGAGGTGAAGGTCGGCATCGCCATCCTGGAGTCGCTGAACCTGCGTCAGCGCGGCCTGGAGATCGTCTCCTGTCCGTCCTGTGGGCGGGCCCAGGTGGACGTGTACACGCTCGCCGACAAGGTCACCGCGGGACTGTCCGGACTGGACGTTCCACTGCGGGTCGCCGTGATGGGCTGTGTGGTCAATGGTCCGGGCGAGGCTCGCGAGGCCGACCTGGGGGTGGCCTCCGGGAACGGCAAGGGGCAGATCTTCGTTCGAGGTGAGGTGGTGCGCACCGTGCCGGAGGCCCAGATCGTGGAAACCCTGATCGACGAGGCGATGCGCCTCGCGGAGCAGATGCGGTCCGACGGTGTCGCCTCGGGCGCGCCCGAGGTCGGCATCGTGTAACGGGACACCACGGTGCTCAGGCTCGCCGGGCCGCGGCTACTCGACGACCGGGACATCCCGGCGGTGCGGGCCCTGCTCGACAGTGACCCGGTGGCCAACTGTTTCGTGTCCGCCCGGGTCGAGGCGGTCGGACTGGCGCCCTGGCGGCTGGGCGGCGAGATGTGGGGGTACGGCGGCGGCCGGATCGAGGCGATCTGCTTCTCCGGCGCCAACCTGGTGCCGATCGGGCCGGCTGACACGGCGGTACGGGCGTTCGCCGAGCGGGCCCGCAGGCAGGGTCGGCGCTGTTCGTCGATCGTGGGGTCGGTCGAGACGGTGCGGCCGCTGTGGGACCTGCTCCGTCCACACTGGGGGGCGGCTCGTGACGTGCGGTCCGACCAGCCCTTGCTGGCCATCAGCGGGCCGCCGGCCACCGCGCCCGATCCGAAGGTTCGGCGGGTGCGCCCGGAGGAACTGGACGTGATCATGCCGGCCTGCGTGGCGATGTTCACCGAGGAGGTTGGCGTTTCGCCGTTGAGCGTGGATGGGGGAGCGGCCTACCGGGCCCGGGTGCGTGACCTGGTCGAGGCCGGCCGTTCGTACGCGCGGATCGAGAACGGTCAGGTGCTCTACAAGGCCGAGTTGGGCGCGGTGTCGCGGTCGGCCTGTCAGGTGCAGGGAGTGTGGGTGCACCCGGACCGCCGTGGACGCGGCCTCGGGGCCGCCGGCACCGCCGCTGTGGTGGTCGACGCGCTGGCCACCACGGCGCCGGTGGTGAGCCTGTATGTGAACGACTACAACGCACCGGCCCGGGCCGCGTACCGTCGGGTGGGATTCACCCAGGTAGGAAGTTTCATGTCGGTTCTTTTTTGATACCTCGAATATCGACAGGTTGTTTTTGATCTGTCGAGATCATGGGTTGATGGCGCTGATGTGCACCCTTGGCGATGATCCGGCCGGATCGGGGTGGCAGGATGGCAACGTCCCAGCCGTCTGAAGTCCCTGCTTCGAGGAGGGGTCTGTGGTGAGTCCGCGCCGTACCGTGACGGTCGCCCTGGTGATGGGCACCGCCATGGCGAGCATGGCAGCGTGTTCGGGCAGCGACGGGCCTTCGCCCAGAACAGTGGCGCAGACGTTCCTGGATGCCTGGGCCGGTGGTGACCTGGCCACGGCCGCCGACCAGACCGACGCGCCGTCGCAGGCCCGGGCCGGACTCACCAGGGTCAGCGAGGCGCTGTCACCCACCGGGGCCCGGCTGGTTGCCGGTGGTGTGCCGGACAAGGGTGACGCGGTGACCGTGCCGTACACCGCGTCGTGGGAGCTTCCCGGGGTGGCCGAACCGTGGAGGTACGACGGCAGCCTGGCGTTGGTCCGGGTGAAGGACCAGGGCAAGGACGTGTGGCGGGTGCACTGGCAGCCCCAGGACGTCCATCCGAAGTTGACCGACGGCGCCGAACTCGTGGTCACCCGCACCCAACCCGAGCGGGCCGCCATTCTCGACCGGGACGGCCAGCCGCTGTTCGTCCGGACCAAGGTGGTCACGATCGGGTTGCAGCCCAGCGCGGTCACCGACCTTCCGTCGGTCGCCAACACCCTGGCCAGCACCCTGCACATCAGCGCCTCGGACATCGTCAACGATGTCAGGAAGGCCAAGCCGGACCAGTTCGTCCCGGTCATCACGCTGCGCGAGCCGGACTACCTGAAGGTCAGGGAGACCATCCATCCCCTTCCCGGCACCCAGTTCCGCACCGACGAGCGGCTGTTGGCCCCGACCGCGCACTTCGCCCAGCCCTTCCTCGGCCGGGTCGGGGAGGCCACCGCCGAGCTGATCGAGAAGTCCGAGGGTCGGTACCAGGCCGGCGACCAGGTTGGCCTGTCCGGTCTGCAACTCGCGCTGAACCAGACCCTCACCGGTCAGGCCGGGGTCACCATCCGGGCCACCAGCGGCGCCGCCGACCAGCCGGACGGGGACGTTTCCGGTTCGGACGACCCTGGTTCGGACGACCCTGGCTCGGGTGACCAGGGTGAGGTGATCGGTGAGATCTCACCGAAGCCGGGTACCCCGGTGCGGACCACCCTGGACCGCACCATCCAGCAGGCCGCCGACCAGGCCGTGGCCAGCGTGTCGAAGAACGCGGCGATCGTGGCGCTGCGCCCGTCCACCGGCGAGATCCTGGCCGTCGCCAACGGTCCCAACGCCACCTTCGACATGGCGCTGTCCGCCAAGGTACCGGCCGGTTCCACCTTCAAGATCATCACGGCCAGCGCACTGCTGTCCTCCGGGGTGGTCAGACCCGACGCGGTGGTGGGCTGTCCGGGCACCACCACGGTGGCCGGCAAGACGTTCCACAACGAGAACTCCTTCGACCTGGGTCAGGTCCCGCTGCGTACGGCGTTCGCGCACTCCTGCAACACCACGTTCATCAACCTGGCCGGCAGACTCGACGGTGGCGTGTTCGCGCGGACCGCGGCCAGTTTCGGCATTGGTGCCGGCTGGGACCTACCGGTGGCCTCGTTCAGCGGGTCGGTGTCACCGCCGGCCGACGCGGCCGAACGGGCCGCCGACGCGATCGGACAGGGCAAGGTACTGGTCAGCCCGTTGGCGATGGCGCTGGTCGCGGCAACCGCACAGCACGGCTCCACGCCGACGCCGATGATCGTCGCCGACACACCGGCCAGGCCGAAGAAGGCTCCCAGCGCACCGTCAGCCCAGGTGCTCGGACCGCTGCGGGACTACATGCGGGCGGTGGTGACCGACGGCACCGCCACCGGGTTGGCCGGCGTGCCCGGCGAGCCGGTGTCGGGCAAGACCGGCACGGCCGAGTTCGGCAACGACACACCGCCGCGCGCGCACGCCTGGTTCGCCGGGTTCCAGGCAGACCTGGCGTTCGCGGTGTTCATCGAGGACGGCGAGTCGAGCCACACCACCGCGGTGCCGGTGGCGGCCACCTTCCTGCGCGCCCTGGGGTAGGGGTGGTCGTCCGCCGGCATGGTCGGGGCCGTTGTGGGCGTGGTCAGGGGCGTAGCACCAGCCGGCCGGGCAGGCGGACGTGCGGGTCCTCCAGTCGCCGGTGCGCGGCCGCGGCGGCCGACAGGGGTAGCACGTCGGCCACACGCACCGGCAGGCGGTCGGCGGCCAGCAGTCGGTTCACCGCGCAGGCCGCGTCAGCCAGTTCGGCGGTATCGGCGTTGCTGATGGCGAATCCGGCCAGTCGGGCGTCGCGGGTGTAGACCGCGCCGACCGGCAGGCTCGGTCGGGTGGTCAGGCCGGCGGCCAGTACGATCCGCCCGCGTCGTGCGAGCAGCGGTACGGCCAGTTCGAGATCGTGGTGTCCGGAGGTGTCCCACCACACGTCGATCCCGTCCGGTGCGGCCTGGCGGATGCGGGCCGACAGTTCGGTGTCCCGGTAGTCGAGCACGGTGTGTGCTCCGGCGGCGCGGCACCGTTCGGTGTCGGCGGGTCGGGCGCTGACCACCACCCGAGCGCCCGCCTCGGCCGCCAGCACGGTCGCGACCGTGCCCACGTTGCCGGCGCCGCCGCCCAGGTACACGGTCTCCCCGGAGCGTAGGCCGGCATGGTGGAACAGCCCCAGGTGGGCGGTCGCAGCCGGGTGCAGTCCGGCCACCGCAGGCACCGGATCCGCCCCGTCGGGCAGTGGGTACGACCGGTCTGCGGCGACCACCGCGTACTCGGCCGAGCAGCCCTGCCGGCCGCCGTGACCGAGGCTGTTCGCCCACACCCGAGTACCCGTGGTCAGTCCGGTCGTGCCGGTGCCGACGGCGACCACCGAACCGACCATGTCACGTCCGACCACGAACGGGAACGGGGTCGGTGTCCGGTAGGCACCGGACCGGACGAACGTGTCGACCGGGTTCACCGCCACCGCCTCGACCCGGACCAGCACGTCGGTCGGTCCGGGCACCGGCACCGGCAGCCGACCGAACCGGATGACCTCCGGCGGGCCGAGCTCGGTGAGGTAGGCCGCCGCCATGTCCGGTACGTCCATCCCGCCCTCCTGGTCTCGCGGGTACCAACCTCCGGTGTCGACCGGGGTGGGCACAACTCCGTACAGTCTCGCCCGTGCTGGTACTGCTGCCTCCATCGGAGACCAAACGGCGCGGCGGGGACGGCCCGCCACTGGACCTGGCACGACTGTCGTTCTCCCCGCTCACCGGGGTGCGGACGCGACTGGTGGCCGCCCTGGTCGCTCTGGCCGGTGATCCGGCCGCCGCGCGGGCCGCCCTCGGCCTGTCCGAGCGGCAGGACGCCGAACTGGCGTCGAATGCGGTGCTGCGCGGTTCGGCGACCCTGCCAGCGCTGAACCGGTACACCGGCGTCCTCTACGACGCCCTGGACTATCCGTCGCTGCGGCCGGCGGCCCGGGGTCGGGCCGACGCCTCGCTGGTGGTGGCCTCGGCCCTGTTCGGGCTGGTCCGACCGACCGACCCGATTCCGCACTACCGGCTGTCTGGCGGGACGGTCCTGCCCGGGGTGGGCAGGCTGACCACGGTGTGGCGGCCGGTGGCCGAACCGGTGCTGGCCGCCGTCGGCTCCGAGCGGTTGGTGGTGGACCTGCGGTCGACCAGCTACGCGGCCCTGGCCAGGGTGTCCGGTGCGGTCACGGTGCGGGTGGTGACCGAACGCGCCGACGGCGCCCGCGTGGTGGTCTCTCACCACAACAAGGCCACCAAGGGTCGACTGGCCCGCGCACTGGTGTCGGCGGCACGGACACCACGGAACATCGCCGGTGTGCTGCGGGTCGCCCGTGCCGCCGGCCTGACCGCCGAACGAGTCGGCGACCAGGCCATCGACATCGTCACCTGAGTGCGACCACCGCACCCGAGACATGGATGGCGTGCCGACATTCTTGGACCCGGGCCGGGATCGACCGTCGGCCGGGTTGGACCGAGGTGGCCGTGCACGGTGCAGACGCGTTTCGGTACAGACGCGAGACAGTTGGGGTGGCTGGTCGATAATCCCTGTCTTGCCGGTGTCCGGTTTGGTAGGCAGTAGAGCTGTGAAGGTTGATGCGGTCATCTTTGACTGGGGCGGCACGCTGACCCCGTGGCACACCGTGGACGCACGCCTGGTGTGGCGGAGTTACCTCGGTCGACTGGAGGAGGTCAACGGGGACCTGGACGCGCTGACCACCCGGTTGGTCGCGGCCGAGCGTGAGGCGTGGCGGCGCTCCCGGGACCACCACCGGAGCAGCACGCTGGAGTGGATTCTGGACACCGCCGGTGTCCGCTGGCACCAACCGGCATTGGAGGCCTACTACGCGGCCTGGGAACCGCACACGTACACCGACCCGGAGGTACCAGACCTGTTCCGGGCACTGCGCCGACGCGGTATCCGGATCGGGGTGCTGTCCAACACCCTGTGGTCACGGGCCTCCCATGAGCGCTGGCTGACCCGTGACGGCGTGCTGGACCTGATCGACGGTGCGGTGTACAGCTCGGAGATCCCGTGGACCAAGCCGCACCCGGATGCGTTCCGCGCGGCGCTCACCGCCGTGGGGGTGCCCGACCCCGCCCGGGCCGTGTTCGTCGGCGACCGGCTCTTCGACGACGTGCACGGGGCCACCTCGGTGGGGATGCGTGCCATCCACGTGCCGAACAGCGATATCCCGGCGCACGAGCGTGGCAGCGTCGACGGGATACCCGACGCGGTCGTTCGACGGCTGTCCGAGGTGCTGTCGGTGGTGGACGGCTGGCAGTCCTGAACCACACCGACATCACCGTCCCACCCGCCCGGATCCGGGTCCGTGCCGACGGCATGTCGGTGGGGACGGAACGGACGGTACAGAGTGACTGGCCACGATGGTCGCGCGGTCGACCGGACAGATGCCCGATCCGGCATGATGGCCGGATGTTGACCCCGATCCTGGCCACCGACGACCCGTACGGCGCGGCACAGGTGTTTGTCGAGGCAGGCTGGACGCTTGAGTTCGCCACGCCCAGAGACAGTGGCGATCCGCTCACCAGCGTGGTGTTACACGGCTCCTCGGTGCTGCTGGGTACGTCACTGCCGGAGTTTCTGCCTGTCGAGGCCCGTCCCCACCGTGGCGCGGGTGTCGAGTTCCACCTGACGGTGCCGGCGTCGGTCATCGACGGCGTCCACGCCACTCATGCCGCTGTCGCCGAGACGACACCGTTGGTCGAGCAGTTGTGGGGTGAACGCGCCTTCCACGTCACCCTGTGTGGATACCGGTTCCTCATCGCCGCCGGTACCTGAGCGTCCGCGGGGTTCGTGAACCCGGTCGGGCCAATCCGGGTCCGCGTACCGTGCGTGTGCGTCCGGCGGTGCCGGGTTTCGCCGGTCCGCTCTGCGTGTCACCGTAACGGGGTGACCCTCATCCTCAACATCATCTGGTTGGTGTTCGCCGGACTGTGGTTGGCACTGGCCTACCTGGTGGTTGGTGCGGTGTGCTTTCTCCTGATTGTGACCATCCCGTTTGGTGTGGCGGCATTCCGGATCGCCAACTTCACCCTGTGGCCGTTCGGCCGGGTGCTGGTGCGCCGACCGGAGGCGGGGACCGCCTCCACCGTCGGCAACGTCCTCTGGCTGGTGTTCGCCGGGTGGTGGTTGGCCCTCGGGCACATCACCACCGGCATCGCCCAGTGCCTGACGATCATCGGTATCCCGCTCGGGTTGGCCAACTTCAAACTGGTCGCGGTGTCGCTGTTCCCACTGGGCCGGCAGATCGTCCCGTCCGACGACCCGCGCGCCATTGCCATCCGCTGATCCCGGACGCCACAAACCAGGACGATATGCAACCTTCCGGGATCCGTGGTCGTCTACCTTGGAACGTGAGGAGACGGCCATGTGGGTAGTGATCGCCCTGTTATCGGTAACCGGACTGCTGATCCTGCACGGCATCGTCACCGACTTCCGGATGCGGCGAATCCGCAGGCGGGTTCCGCCGATGACCGACCGCGACCAGAGGGCCGCAGAGGTGATGGGCTCGCGCGGCCCCGCCGGCCGTCGGCGGAACCACCGTCGCCTGTTCGTGACCAGCATCTTCGCCGAAGTACTGGCGTTCTTCAGCCGGACCCAGAGCGACCATGTTCACCAGGTCGCCGTCGCGGTCAACCGAGACGGACCAGCATCTTGCCGGTGTTCGCCCCGCGCAGCAGGCCGAGAAACGCCGAGGGCGCCTGGTCCAGTCCCTCCACCACGGTTTCGGCGGCACGCAGACGGCCGTCGGCGTACCATCCGCCGACCTCGCGTTCGAACTCCGGACGCAGGTGGGCGTGGTCGCTGACCAGGAAACCCCGGATGGTCAGTCGCTTGCTGATCAGCATCATCAGGTTGCGCGGCCCCGGTGCCGGTTCGGTGGCGTTGTACTGCGAGATCATTCCGCACACCGCCACCCGACCGTTCAGTCGCAGCGAGCTGATCGCGGCCTCCAGATGGCCCCCTCCGACGTTGTCGAAGTAGACGTCGATGCCCTCCGGCGCGGCAGCCCGCAGCAGTTCGGACACCGGCCCGTCCCGGTAGCAGAACGCCTCGTCGAAACCGAGTTCGTCGCGCAGGTAGGCCACCTTCTCGGCAGACCCGGCACTGCCGATCACCCGGTGGCCGCGGAGCCGGGCGATCTGGCCGACGATGCCGCCCACCGCCCCGGCCGCACCGGACACGAACACCACGTCACCCTCGCGCAGCCCGGCGACCTCCACCAGACCGGCGTAGGCCGTCAGCCCGGGCATGCCCAGGACGCCGAGGTAGGCCGGTAACGGCGCCACCGCAGGGTCGATCCGCCGGACCCCGGCCGCGTCGAGTACGGCGTGGTCCCGCCAGCCGAGTCCGTGCAGTACGTGCGCGCCCACCGGCAGGCCCTCGGCCCGGGACGCGACCACCTCACCGACCGCACCACCGTCCAGTGCGGCCCCGACCTGGAACGGCGGGATGTAGGACCTCACGTCGTTCATCCGACCCCGCATGTACGGGTCGACCGACATCCACAGGTTGCGCACCAGCACCTGGCCCGGGCCGGGATCGGGCACCTCGACCTGGACCAGGTCGAAGTTCGACTCGTCGGGTTCCCCGTGTGGGCGGGAAGCCAGCCTGATCTCGCGTCCGTTCATCATGTCGCTCCTGGGAAGGCAACTGTCGCGTCGGCGGGCCCGAGTCTGACCCGCCATCCGGTTGCGCGTACCGCCGCGTCGGTCAGTGCGCCGACCGCGGTGGACCGCACCGATCTGTCGGTGGTGGCTTCGAGTAGGTAGTGCCACGCCCGTGCCGCACCCTGCTCCAGATGCACGGCCAGCCGTAGGGCGGAACCCTCGTCGGTCACCGCGAACGGGGCCTGGTAGGTCGGCTGCGGGTCCACCGGGTCGCCACCCCGGTCGCGGATCGCGGCAACGGTGGTGTCCCGGCGGACCCGGTGGGCCAGTTCGGCCGCCCGTACCTGGTCACGCAGCGTGTCACCGATCTGTCCACCGACCAGGCCGTAGCCCCAGATCACCGCGTGTTCGGCGGCCAGAGCCAACCCAAGTCCACGAAGGGTGGAGTCGGTACTCATGTCGTCATCCTCGGCTCGACGTCCGGTGCGGTGGCCCACGGGCGTGCGCCGGGCCGAGCATGCCGGTCGGTCAACGGAGCAGCACCTCGTGGCTCGCCTCGCAGGCGGCGATGCTGCCCAGCAGCGCTGCCCGGTCGGCGCGTGCGGACACGCACGACCGGGCCC
>DATCWR010000532.1:0-8746 GCA_036566245.1 Mycobacteriales bacterium
GGCGTGGTCGCCGCCTCCGGCCGGGCCGGCGGCTGGAGCGTCGCAGACGGTCGCCAACTCCGGCCGGCCGCCTCGGCGTCCATCGCCTCGTTGGCCAACCGGTCGGCGTGCCGGTTCTGCTCCCGGCGCACCCAACCGAACCGCACCGAGGGCAGTTGTCGAACCAGGGCGGCGGCCTGGCGGGCCAGCGGCTTGAGGTCGGGGTGTTTCACCTGCCAGCGGCCGGACATCTGCTCGACCACGAGCTTGGAGTCCATCCGCACCTCGACCGCCGCCGGGGACAGTTCCACCGCGGCGGCCAGGCCGGCGATCAGCCCGGAGTACTCGGCCACGTTGTTGGTCGCCCGCCCAAGACCGGCGGCCCGTTCCACCAGGACCTCACCGGTGTCGGCGTCCTTCACCACCGCGCCGTATCCGGCCGGACCAGGGTTCCCCCGGGAACCACCATCCGCCTCGACCAGCAGGCGCCGGCCGGTACCCGGTCCGGGCGCACCGCTCACAGACCGGACTCCGGAATCCGAACCAGGATCCGTCCACAGTTCTCGCAGCGCAGCACCGCGTCCGGCGGTGCGGTACGCGCCGCGGTCAGCTCGGTGCCGGCCAGTTCCAGCCGGCAACCCTCACACCGTCGTTGCCGCAGCGCGGCGGCCCCCACTCCCCCGGACGAACTGCGGATCCGCTCGTAGAGGGCGGACAGATCCTCGGGGATCTCGGTGGCAAGTTGATCGCGTTCGGCGGTCGCGTCGGCCCGTTCGGCGTCGATCTCGGCATGGGCGCGGTCCCGGCGGGCGACCGCATCGTCCCGATCCGCAGCGACCTGGTCCATCCGCGACCGCAGCTCCGACAGATCGCCCTCGGCCTTCTCGTGCTGCTCCATCACCTCCAGCACCTGGTCCTCCAGCTCGGCCTGACGCCGGGCCAGGGTGTCCACCTCGTGCTGGAGCCGCTCCAACTCCTTCGGGGATCCCACCGCGCCGGAGGTCATCCGCTGCTGGTCACGGCTGGCCCGCTGACGTACCTGGTCGACATCGGCCTCCAGCCGCCGCTGCTCCCGGCCGAGATCTCGTAGCCGCGTTTCGGCGCGCACCACGTCGTCGCGCAGCGCGGCCAGGTTCTGGTCGCCGAGTTCGATCTCGGCGAGTTCGGGCAGGGTGGCTCGCCGATGGGCGAGCCGCGACAACGTGGTGTCGACCGCCTGCAGGTCGAGCAGGCGGATCTGGACTGCGGGATCGGCGTTCACGTGCCGAGGCTATCGGTCCGTGCCGCCGGCCACGGGCTGCCAGTCAGAGTCGACGACCGTCACGGTCGGTCGACGTCCCGTGCCGTGCCCGGGCCGCCGCACCCACCGAACAGGCTGTCCTGATTGCGGCATGTGCACCTGACCTGTGTTGCCGCGGCTGACAAAATGTGAGCCGTCCGAAACATCCCGATCCAGGGATGAAGACGGTATGGAATCGCCTGGGTTGGACCGCGCGGCGCACCGCACGGCAGACGCGACACCGGTAACCGACCGACGCGACCACACCGTGTCGACCCCCTAGCCTCAGGTCATGACCCACTTCGCCGTGCCCTTCCATCTCGACGACTTCCTCAGCGAGTTCACCCTCCCGGTCCCCGCCAAGACGGTCGCCCCGATGCTGCCGGAGGCCGCCGGCTGGGCCCGGATGGCCATCCTGTACGAGGAGGTGGCCGAGGCGATCCGTCCGGACGACCGGCCGGTGGTGGTCTCCGGCGACTGCACCACCTCACTGGGCACGCTGGCCGGACTCCGGCGACGCGGGCTGGACCCGGCCGTGGTCTGGTTCGACGCGCACGGAGACCTGAACACACCCCGCACCAGCCCGTCGGGATACCTCGGCGGCATGCCGTTGGCGATGGCCCTCGGACACGGCGACCGGATGGTGCCACGGCGGCTGCGGCTGCCCCGACTGCAACCCGAGCAGGTGTTGCTGGTGGACGGACGTGACCTGGACCCGGGCGAACGGGACCTGATGGCGGCCGTGCCGGTCCGACACGCGCCGGTCGGTGAGATGTCTACCTGGCTGGTTCCGGACGGACCGGTGTACCTGCACCTGGACCTGGACGTACTCGACCCCGAGGAGATCCCGGGTCTGCGGTTCCCCGCCCCGGGCGGGCCGTCCCTGGGCACGGTCATCGAGGCGGTGCGAACCGTCATGTCGACCGGTCGGGTCGTCGCGGTCGGCATCGCGTGCACACTGCTGCCGGACGGATTCGACGACCAACGAACCCAGAACGTCCTCAAGGCGGTGCTGTCGATCATCGAACCCTGACCAGACCGGCAGATACCGGCGTGACGCGGCGCAGCTGGAATCCTACGATGAGCGATTCCGGCCCAGACTTCCCTGGAACCGGGCCCCGCGTCAGGGAGGTGTTCGGGCATGTCCGTCTATCCGACGGTCGCCCGACACATGTTCCGACGACACAGCGCCTACCGGACGGCGACCCTCGCCGGCGGAGTGACCAACACGGTGTTCGGCGTCATCCGAGCCTACGTGTTGATCGCGCTGTGGCAGTCTCGCCAACCGCAGGTCCGGATCGGGGGTTACGACGTCACCGATGCGGTGACGTTCTGCTTTGTCAGCCAGGCGCTGATCGCCACGGTGGCGATATTCGGGCCGCCGTTGGAACTGGCCGAACGGGTGCGTTCCGGCGACGTGGCCATCGACCTGTACCGGCCGGCGGACCTGCAACTGTGGTGCCTGTCCGGCGACCTGGGCCGGATGTCGTTCCAGGTACTGGCCCGGTCGGTGCCGGTGTTCTGCGCCGGGGCGCTGTTGTTCTCCCTGCGGGTACCGACCTCACCGGTGGTGTGGGTGACCACCGCGGTGTCGGTACTGTTCGCGGTGGTAGTGAGCTTCGCCATCCGTTACCTGGTGGCCCTGTCGGCGTTCTGGCTGCTCGACGATCGGGGTGTGCAGGCCGCCGCGACCGCGCTGGCCATGTTCCTCTCCGGCCTGACCCTGCCACTGGTGCTCTTCCCGGGCTGGCTGGGAACGCTGGCCCAGGCGTCGCCCTGGGCCGCGACGGTGCAGGTACCCGCCGACGTGTTCCTGGGCCGCTGGACGGGTTGGCATGCCGTCGGCGCCCTGGCGTTCCAACTCGGCTGGGCCATACTGCTGCTGGCCACCGGTCGGCTGGTCACCGCCGCGGCCCGGCGCCGGGTGGTGGTGCAGGGTGGCTGAAAGGGCCACCCCACGGGTCGCCACGGGAGTACCTGGCCGGGCCGACGTGGGGAACGGGGGCAGAACCAGGATCACCGGTTCGGTCCGGGAGTACCTGCTGCTGGTCGGCATGTGGACCCGGGTCTCGTTCCAGTACCCGGCATCACTGGCCATCCTCACCCTCAGCCAGTTCCTTCTGACCGTGCTGGACTTCGCCGCGATCGCCATCGTGTTCGCACACACCAGGTCGCTGGCCGGCTTCAGCCTGCCCGAGGTGATGTTCCTGTACGGCACCTCGGCCACCGCGTTCGCGCTCGCCGACCTGGTCGTCGGCAACGTCGAACGGGTCGGTCGACACGTTCGACTGGGCACGTTCGACGTGATGCTGGTCCGGCCGGCCAGCGCACTGGCCCAGGTGGCGGCCGAGGACTTCTCCCCGCGCCGACTCGGCAGGTTCTTCTCGGCAATGCCGGTGATGGTGGTCGCGGTGGTCCTGCTGCCGGTCGACTGGACGCCGACCCGGGTACTTCTCCTGCCGGTGATGGTCGGTGCGGGGGCAGCCATCTTCGCCGCGATCTGGGTGTTGTGCTCGGCTTTCCAGTTGGCCGTCGGTGAGCAGGTCGAGTTGTTGAACACGTTCATCTACGGCGGAGGTTTCCTGGTCCAGTACCCGCTGAGCCTCTACGGCCGCGACGCACTGCAACTGCTGACGTGGGTGTTCCCGTTGGCGTTCGTGAACTGGCAACCGGCGCTGTACGTGCTGGGCCGGCCCGACCCGTTGGGTCTACCGGCCGCGTTCCGGTTCGCCTCACCGGTGGTCGCCGCGATTCTCGCCATGCTGGCCGCGTTCGCCTGGCGGGCCGGTGTCCGCCACTACCGGTCCACCGGGAGCTGACCGTGTCACTGATTGAGCTGTCCGGGGTTGACCGGGTGTTCCACGTGCGCCGACGGACCGGCCTGTTACGCCGGCAGCGACACAGCGTGCCCGCCGTGAACAACCTGTCGTTCACCGTGGATGCCGGTGAGGTGGTGGGCTACCTGGGACCAAACGGTGCCGGCAAGTCCACCACGGTCAAGATGCTGACCGGCATCCTGGTGCCCAGCGCCGGACGGGTCCGGGTCGATGGGTTGGACCCGGCCCGGCAGCGACGCGAGTTGGCCGGCCGGATCGGCGTGGTGTTCGGCCAGCGCACCACCCTGTGGTGGGACCTACCGCTGCGAGACAGTTTCGATCTGCTCCGCCGGCTGTACCGGATCGACCGAACGAGGTTCCGGACCAACCTGGACCGGTTCACCGAACTGCTCGACCTGGGACCGCTGCTGGACACACCGGTGCGCCAACTCAGCCTCGGCCAGCGGATGCGCGGTGACCTGACCGCCGCGCTACTGCACGACCCGCGCATCCTCTACCTCGACGAACCGACAATCGGCCTGGACGTGACCAGTAAGGCTGCGGTGCGCTCGTTCCTGACCGAGGTGAACCGGGACCGCGGCACCACCATCCTGCTGACCACGCACGACCTGGACGACATCGAACGGGTCTGCCGGCGGGTGATGGTGATCGACCACGGTCGGTTGGCCTTCGATGGCGACCTGCCCGCGCTGCGGACTCGGGCAGCCGCCGAACGCACCCTGGTGGTGGACCTGCTCACCCCCACGGCACCGATCGAGTTGCCCGGCACCCGGGTCGTGCGGGTGGACGGGCCTCGCCAGTGCCTTGCCTTTCCGGCTGATGCCAGCGCGGTGCCGCTGGTCGCGGCGGTGGTGGAACGCTTCCCGGTGGCCGACATCTCGCTGCGCGAGCCGGACATCGAGGACGTGGTGGCCCAGCTCTATGCCCGTTCCGCACCCACGTTGAACTGACCCGGCGGGTGGCGCGCTGACCCCCTGCGCACCACGAGTCGGAGGTTAGGCTGTCCGAAAGCCAGATTTCCTCTTGTTGGATGGGTCGAAAGACGACATGACGGACGCGGTGCGGGTTGAACGGAACGGGTTGGTCACCACGGTGATCCTCAACCGTCCGTACGAACGCAACGCCGTGGACGGACCCACCGCGGCCGCGTTGGCCGAGGCGTTCCGGGAGTTCGACGTCGATCATGACGCCTACGTGGCCGTGCTGCACGGCGAGGGTGGCACGTTCTGCGCCGGCGCGGATCTCAAGGCCTTCAGCACCGAACGGGCCAACCGGGCCAGCCCCGACGGGGATGGGCCGATGGGACCCACCCGGATGCGGCTCACCAAACCGGTGATCGCCGCGGTCAACGGTTACGCGGTGGCCGGCGGGCTGGAACTGGCCCTGTGGTGTGACCTGCGGGTGGCTGACACCACCGCGGTGTTCGGCGTGTTCTGCCGCCGCTGGGGGGTTCCGCTGGTCGACGGAGGCACCGTACGACTGCCACGCCTGATCGGGTTGAGCCGCGCCATGGACATGATCCTCACCGGCCGGCCGGTGGGCGCCGCCGAGGCGCACGCGATGGGTCTGGTGAACCGGCTGGTCCCGGCCGGGCAGGCCCGTGCCGCCGCCGAGGAGTTGGCCGCGGAGATCGCGCGGTTCCCACAACGGGCCATGGCCCACGACCGACTGTCCGCACTGGACCAGTACGGCATGGACCTGCCCGCCGCGCTGCGGGCCGAGTTCGACAGTGGCCGGATCGCACTGTCCACCGAGGCTCCGGCAGGTGCGGCCCGGTTCCTCGCCGGAGCCGGCCGGCACGGCGCGTTCCGGGACCCCGCCGATGGCCAGGCTGGCGCCGACCTACCCGGCGACCTGGAACTCGACTGACGCTCCCCACCTGGTAGGCCGTTTTCGCGAGAAAACGTCTCCACGGGGCGGCTCTCATGCGACGTTTTCGCGCGAAAAGATGGGTACGGGGACTGGGGAGCGGGCGTTGCGTGGCCGGCTGGGGGTCACCGACCGCGCGGGTCGGTCTCTGCCGACCCGTCGGCGGCGATGCTGCCGGTGCCGACCGCGTCGGCGACCGAGGTCAGTCCGGCGCCGCGCAGGCGTCGGGACAGTCCGGTGTGGATCCGACGTGGCCACAGTGGACCGCCGTAGACGAACCCGGTGTAGCCCTGTACCAGGGTCGCGCCGGCCTGAATCCGTTCCCAGGCGTCGTCGGCGGTCTCGATGCCACCCACCGCGACCAGTACACAGCGGTCACCGACCCTGGCCCGTAGCCGGCGCAGCACCGACACCGCCCGCGGCCGCAGCGGAGCGCCGGACAGGCCGCCGTTGCAGAGCGCGGCCACCGCTTCGGGTGTGGTGGACAACCCGTCCCGGCCCACCGTGGTGTTGGTGGCCACGATGCCCTCCAGGCCCAGTTCACAGGCCAGGTCGGCCACCGCGTCGACATCCTCGTCGGCCAGGTCGGGGGCGATCTTCACCAGCAGGGGAACCCGGCGGTCCGGGCTGGTCCGGTCCAGTGCCTCCCGTACCGCGACCAACAGTGGGCGCAGCCGGGCGACCGCCTGGAGGTCGCGCAGGCCCGGGGTGTTCGGTGAACTGACGTTGACCACCACGTATCCGGCCAGCGGCGCCACCACCTCGGCACTGGTCACGTAGTCGGCGATCTCCTCGCCCGGCGCCGCCAGTTTGCTCCGACCGATGTTCACGCCGACCACGGTGGTGCGGTGTCGGCGACTGGTCAGCCTGGCGGCCGCGACGGCCGAACCGTGGTTGTTGAACCCCATCCGGTTCACCAGCGCACGGTCTGCGGCCAGCCGAAACAGCCGCGGCTTCGGGTTACCCGGCTGGGGGCGGGCGGTCACCGTGCCGACCTCGACGAAGCCGAACCCCAGCATGCCCAGGGCGTCACATCCCACCGCGTCCTTGTCGAACCCGGCGGCCAGTCCGAGCGGCCCGGGCAGGTCGAGGTCCCAGACCCGCACCCGCAACGCCGGGTCGCGCGGGGACAGCCAGCGCCGCAGCAGCCAGCCCAGCCCCTGCACCGATCCGGCCGCGCGGATCAATCCGAATCCGATGCGGTGGGCGGTCTCAGCCGGGATCCGGCGGAACACCAGCGAGAACAGCAGCGCGTACATCGGCCTCCACACCTGTTCGGCGGTCGCCGCGATTATCGCCCGGCCCTCCACCGGGCCGGTACGTCGGGTCGGCGCACGTTCCGGCCGCGGTCACGCACCGTCACCGCATCACCGGTCGCTCCATGCCGCGAGCAGGTCCGCTGGCGAGTAGACGGCGCGCGGCCCACGACACGAGACCCCACTGCGGGACACCGCGACGGTGGGCAGCGGTTCGGTGGTCAGCGCGGCGCGGTGCCGGTGCAGGTCGGCCAGGTCGTGGTCGTCGAACGGCGAACGCTCAAGCCACTTGATCGACCCGACGAAGAGCAACCGGCGTGCCACCGGGCCCCGGTCGGCGCCGACCACGTCGATCTCGACAGCATTGTTCCGGGTCCAGAACCCACCGATCGCCGGCGCGGCCGGAAGAGTGTCATCAGGTAGGAGCCGGGCGAGCGCCTCACGGACCATCGGTTCGATCACCCGTCCGCGCCACGCCGTCCAGTCCCGCCATATCCGAGCGAGAGTTATGTCTCCTCGACCACGCTCGATCTCGGCCATGGAGGGGGCGAGGAACCGCAGCCAGAAACGAAGGTACGGGTCGGCGATGCGGTATCGCCGGTCCCGAGACGCGGTCGTGGACAGGGGAAGTTCACCGGCCACCATCCGCCTGTCGGTCAGGATCGCGAGTGATCGGTGCAACGAGGTGGCCGGGATGCCACCCGCCGCGCGAGCGATGTTGGTGAAGGTCCGCTCACCGGACCCGATCGCGCCCAGCACCGAGCGCGCCTGGGAGGACTCGGGAAACTCCGCGGCCAGGGACCGTTCCGCCGAGACGAGCAGCGGTGAGGTGGGATTGTTGACCGACTCTTCGAGGAAGCCGCGCAGGTCGTGTCCGGGCCGCCAGTCGGTGCAGACCAGTGGGAGGCCACCGGTGACCAACGCCGCGTCGAAGGCGTCTGCCGGCTCCAGGTCGAGCATGGCGGCGATGTCGGCTGGATTCAACGGTCCGACGACCATCTCCCGCCCGCGCTGATGGAACGGACGCTCATAACTGTTCAGAGCTTCCATCATCGACAGATCCGAACCGATCAGGATGAACAGAACGGGCTTCCGGGACAGGTACCGGTCCCAGGATCGTTGCAGGATCCCCTCGAAGGCGTGTCCTTCGTCCATGAGGTAGGGCACCTCATCGATAACCACGATGCTCGGCGCGTTGTCGGGTAGCGCGGCGGCCAGCAGTCGCAGTGCGTCCGCCCAGTCCGCCGGGTGTCCGGCGGCGAGCAGGTCCCTGCCGGGGAGCGAGGACTCACGGGCGTCCTGATGGAACCGGGCCAACTCGACGTCTGGTGCCCCGGTCGCGGTGAAGAACATGCTGGCGACGCCCGAGCGGTGCACGAAGGTCTCGATGAGGCGAGACTTGCCGACCCGACGCCGTCCTCGAACCAGCAGGCAACGTCCGGGCTGCTCGTCATGAGCCGTCGACACCCGCGCGAGCTCACTGTCCAGCACCCGAAGTTCACCGCTACGGCCGACAAAGCGCGCCA